>NZ_JAWRYI010000417.1:0-276 GCF_046534705.1 Pseudomonas sp. SIMBA_068 | reverse complement strand
TATACCGCCAATACCACCGATGTCGCGTTACTCAAGCGAGCGCACAAGAAAATGGTGAAAGCGGTCGATAGCGCCTGGGAAGGGCGTGCGGACGGTCTGCCTTATAAAGATAAAAATCAGCTGGTGACGATGGCATCAATTATCGAAAAAGAAACCGCCGTTGCCAGTGAACGCGATCAGGTTGCCTCGGTATTTATCAACCGTTTACGCATTGGTATGCGCTTGCAGACCGACCCAACCGTGATTTACGGGATGGGAGAGCGTTATAATGGCAAA
>NZ_JAWRYI010000416.1:0-276 GCF_046534705.1 Pseudomonas sp. SIMBA_068 | reverse complement strand
CACGCAGCAGTCTCAATCCCTTTATGTTTCCTGGCGAATAGTCACTGACTCTGGAGAACCCGATGAAACTGATTGGCAGCTATACCAGCCCGTTTGTGCGTAAGATTTCGATTATCATGCTGGAAAAAGGCATTACTTTTGAATTCGTTAACGCATCGCCTTACAGCGATGACAGCCACGTGCCGCACTACAATCCGCTGGGCAAAGTTCCGGCGCTGGTCGCTGACGATAAGCAAATCTGGTTCGATTCCAGCATCATTGCGGAGTTTCTGGAAC
>NZ_JAWRYI010000415.1:0-276 GCF_046534705.1 Pseudomonas sp. SIMBA_068 | reverse complement strand
ATTGCTGGCATCTATATTTTTTAAGTACTTGCTCATGCAATCACTCGGTTTACAGGCATTTACCGCAGTGGTAAATACATCGATTAAAAACGACTTGTTAGCATCCATTAGTCAAAGCTCACCAAAAAATTGAAGGAATAGCAAAGCAAATTAATATCATCACTACAAACATGCTCAGCAGCATAACGATATCTTTACCGGTTAAAATAGAGTTTGAGATTGTCGCAGCGTTTTGCGCTTTAGCGACTTCGTTTACTTCACGAGGAATAACGCGAC
>NZ_JAWRYI010000414.1:0-276 GCF_046534705.1 Pseudomonas sp. SIMBA_068 | reverse complement strand
CCGGCTCGCCTTTCGTCTTCATCAAGCTGTATGGCGTGCCTGCCGAGCATTACGGCTGGTTGTTCGGCACCAATGCGGCAGGTTTTATCCTCGTGGCGCAGGTCAATGCACGCTTGCTGGCCAAGCGTGGCCCGGCTTTCTTGCTGGTGCGCGCAGTGTGGATGTACCTGGCCGCAGGTTTGCTGTTGCTTGGCGTTGCCGCGCTGCGGCCGAGCCAATTGTGGCCGCTGCTGGTGCCGTTGTTCGTGTGCATCGCAAGCCTGGGCTGCATCATCC
>NZ_JAWRYI010000413.1:0-276 GCF_046534705.1 Pseudomonas sp. SIMBA_068 | reverse complement strand
CCCAAAGCCAGAGTACACCAAGCCCAAACCATGTGAGCCAGTAGCGAGGATGTAGAAACTCGCGGGAAAATTTGCATTGTGGAAACATAGTTACCTTCTGTAGATACGAATTGTTGTATCGCAGAAGATTCCATGTCGACAGCGGTACACTCAATTGGTTGGGCCATCATGTACGACAATGGTTCCTGTAAAGAGTGTAAAGACTAGTCAGGACATAACCACGAGGAGCATGAATGCGGTATCTGTACTTTATCACTCGCTGACTGCTTTCAGCTA
>NZ_JAWRYI010000054.1:0-471 GCF_046534705.1 Pseudomonas sp. SIMBA_068 | reverse complement strand
CACAGGGGGAAACCCCCGACTACCATCGGCGCTGAAGAGCTTAACTTCCGTGTTCGGCATGGGAACGGGTGTGACCTCTTCGCTATCGCCACCAAACCATTGAGAGTGTTCTCTCAAAACTAGATAACAGTAAGCATACATTCAAATTGGTTAAGTCCTCGATCGATTAGTATCTGTCAGCTCCATGTGTCGCCACACTTCCACCTCAGACCTATCAACCTGATCATCTTTCAGGGATCTTACTAGCTTACGCTATGGGAAATCTCATCTTGAGGGGGGCTTCATGCTTAGATGCTTTCAGCACTTATCCCGTCCGCACATAGCTACCCAGCGATGCCCTTGGCAGAACAACTGGTACACCAGCGGTGCGTCCATCCCGGTCCTCTCGTACTAAGGACAGCTCCTCTCAAATTTCCTACGCCCACGACGGATAGGGACCGAACTGTCTCACGACGTTCTGAACCCAGCTCG
>NZ_JAWRYI010000412.1:0-276 GCF_046534705.1 Pseudomonas sp. SIMBA_068 | reverse complement strand
GCTGCACGATCTGCCAGGCACCAGCGTGGATATTGTGCGGCTGGCCGGTCTGGTAGGACCAAAGCGCCATCCGGGACGCTTCCTCGCCGGCAAGCAGGATGTGGCCAATGGCTCGCAGGGCGTGAATCTGGTGCATCTGGATGATGTGGTGGAGGCGATCACGCTGCTACTGCAGTCGCCCAAAGGGGGCCGGGTCTACAATCTGTGTGCCTCGAAACATCCCTCGCGTGACACCTTCTATCCTGCGGTCACGCACCAGCTTGGGCTGCAGCCGCC
>NZ_JAWRYI010000411.1:0-276 GCF_046534705.1 Pseudomonas sp. SIMBA_068 | reverse complement strand
CATAAGTGCATAGCTATGCCCATCCGTTTTACCGGTTAACTTAGCGCCTAAAGTTGGCTCTGCAATGGTTCGGGTGTATAAAAGCTCAAATAAGCTACTTTTAAAATATGAGGCACCATCTAAAAAGAAAGGTCTTTTTTCTGCATAATAAATTGAGTACGTGGTATTTACATCAAGCTCTAGAGAATCAGTCTCTACCTGCGAAAAATCAGGATTAATAGTCGCATTTAATACCGCGTCTTTTGTTATTCCCCAGCGTAAATCTAAACCGGCTTC
>NZ_JAWRYI010000410.1:0-276 GCF_046534705.1 Pseudomonas sp. SIMBA_068 | reverse complement strand
AAAGCCGCGACCAGCACGCAGATTTTCAGCATCAACCAGACAGATAAAGGCCAGGGGCACATTATTATTGATTACCCACGCCTGCTGAATCACGGGCTGGGGGAGCTGGTAGCACAGATGCAGCAACATTGTCAGCAACAGCCGGAGAATCACTTTTATCAGGCAGCGCTGTTACTGCTGGAAGCCTCGCAGAAACACATTTTGCGTTACGCCGAACTGGCGGAAACGATGGCGGCAAACTGCACAGATGCCCAGCGTCGCGAAGAGCTGCTGACT
>NZ_JAWRYI010000409.1:0-276 GCF_046534705.1 Pseudomonas sp. SIMBA_068 | reverse complement strand
CGTGTTGGTGCCATCACGCTGGTTGCCGCCGATGCGAGCGTGGCTGATACCGCGTTCAGTCAGGTGAAGTACACCATTCGCGCCAACTACTCCAATCCGCCGGCACATGGCGCCGCCATCGTCGCCACCATTCTGGGCAACGATACCCTGCGTACCATCTGGGAGCAGGAGCTGTCGGATATGCGTCAGCGCATCCAGCGCATGCGCCAGCTCTTCGTAAATACCCTGGCGGAAAAAGGCGCACAGCGCGACTTCAGCTTTATTATTAAGCAGAAC
>NZ_JAWRYI010000408.1:0-276 GCF_046534705.1 Pseudomonas sp. SIMBA_068 | reverse complement strand
CATACCGTAGCCGCAGCCCGACCTCGGTATTCGCCAGGCCAGAACCCACGCCTCGCTCAGGGTCGTTCTTGCCATAGAAATTGGCTTCGGCGGTGGGCTGAAGGATCAGGCGATTGGTCAGCAGAATGTCGTAGTCGCCTTCCAGGCGCGCGGCGGTTTGACCGTTCTCACCCAGGAACGCGGTGGCTTCGGCCTCGAAGCCGTAAAGCGCCATGCCCTGGATGCCGAACGCCGCCCAGGTTTGCGGTGATTGCGGTTTGAAATCCTGGCGCACTC
>NZ_JAWRYI010000053.1:0-471 GCF_046534705.1 Pseudomonas sp. SIMBA_068 | reverse complement strand
TCAACGCCACCTGTTCATGGACGGCCAGCGGATGATGTTGCGCCACGACTAACGCTAAACTTTCTGTCACTAAAGGAATTGCCTCCAGCACCGGCGAATGCACAGGCGCGAAGGCAATCCCAACGTCCAACTCGTCGCGGCAAAGCATATCCTCGATTTTCTCCTGCGACATTTCCTGTAGCTGGAGCGTGATGCTGGGATAGCGCGCATAGAAATCCGCCATTAAGGGGCCGATAAAGTAGCTCGTAAAGGTGGGGGTGACGGCGATACGCAGCGATCCTCGCGTCAGATCGGCAACATCATGAATCGCCCGTTTACCCGCCCCCAGTTCCTGTAACGCCCGGCTGGCGTACTGTCGCCAGACTTCTCCTGCATCAGTGAGACGAATCGTTCGCCCGCTACGGTCAAACAGCGGCACGCCTAAACTCTCCTCTAACTGGCGAATCTGCTGGGAAAGCGCAGGCTGGGAGA
>NZ_JAWRYI010000407.1:0-276 GCF_046534705.1 Pseudomonas sp. SIMBA_068 | reverse complement strand
ACCATCTTCAACGACTTTAGCGCTCGCGATCTCCAGGCCAACGAGTTCGCAATCGGGATGGGTCCAACGAAGAGTAAGGACTTCGCTTACGGCATCGGCCCGTGGATCACCACTATTGACGAGTTCTCCGACCTGAACGCCATCAAGATGTCCGTGCGCGTTAATGGCGAGACCTGGGGGGAGGGCGATACGTCCGAGATGCTCTGGACTCCGGAGGAGTTGATCGCCTACGTCTCGATCGGCGACCACATCCAGCCTGGCGATGTCATTGGTTCC
>NZ_JAWRYI010000406.1:0-277 GCF_046534705.1 Pseudomonas sp. SIMBA_068 | reverse complement strand
GCTGAACGGAAAGCCCGCATTCGCCCAAGCGCGCAGCGACGGCATTTCGATGTAGTGGCGATAGCCGGAAAAATCGATGCTGGAATTGTCGTCCACCACCACATGATGCGTAATCGGCGTTACAGTTTCGCAGCGTCCATCCGCGTTGCCGCTGATGGTGATGTTGGCGTAATCAAAATCGAAGCGCAGCTGATTCACCACCCCGAGGCGCAGCGCCGGAATCAGCAGCTCATGGCTCTTGTCCAGCATTCCCTGAATCAGTGGAATATGCAGCAGC
>NZ_JAWRYI010000405.1:0-277 GCF_046534705.1 Pseudomonas sp. SIMBA_068 | reverse complement strand
ACCCCGTTGAACGCCCCGTCGCCTCACCGTGCGTGAGCATTTGTGCGCTGGATGATGATGACATTTGCACCGGCTGCCAGCGCACCGTGGATGAAATCACCCGCTGGAGCCGCATGGACAATGCCGAGCGGCGGGTGGTACTCGGGCTGTGCCATGAGCGGGCGAAAGCGAGTGGGTTGGTGTGGATGATGCCCGGCAAATCCGGCGCCTGATAGATCGCTTTCGCGAGCAAGCCCGCTCCCACAGTTGACCGCGTTCCTACAGGATGAACACAGTC
>NZ_JAWRYI010000404.1:0-277 GCF_046534705.1 Pseudomonas sp. SIMBA_068 | reverse complement strand
CTGCTCATTTAGATGCTATAACTCAAAATAATTTAGACTTACTGTCTAAACTATAACACTACCATTCAAACATATATGCCATTTTACTAATGGTTTTAAGCGGCACGTTATGCGAATTGCGTTTAGCGTATAAGTGCTGCATAGATTTATCTTTTACTTCACCCACTATCACTTCTTTAACTTGGTAACCTAAGGCAACAGCTGCTTGAGTGTATGCAACAAACTCCCATTTTTTTATATTGGTGTTGTCTACAATCACGAGCGGAATATCTTGTGC
>NZ_JAWRYI010000403.1:0-277 GCF_046534705.1 Pseudomonas sp. SIMBA_068 | reverse complement strand
CCTGTCTTTGACGATCACGGGGGTCTTTCCCAGCTTCCTGGCATAGGCCACCACGGTTGCCAGCGTGGCATCCGAGGTATTTTCACTGCGAATAATTTCCACCAGCGGCATGCGCTGCGCCGGATTAAAGAAATGCAGGCCGCAAAATTGCGTCGGTCGTGTCAGTCCGCGCGCCAGTTCACCAACCCCAAATGTTGAGGTATTGGTGACCAACACGGTGTCCCGGGCAAGGTTTTGCTCTGCCGTGGCCAGCACGAGGGCTTTTACCGCTTTATCC
>NZ_JAWRYI010000052.1:0-473 GCF_046534705.1 Pseudomonas sp. SIMBA_068 | reverse complement strand
CATCGAATCGACTCACAAACTGCTCATGGGATCATGGGCTTGGCTGTTGCAGCGGCTCATCGAGCCTAACTTCGCAAGTTTGAGAATCTCGTTGGTCCGGCGCAGTTCCTTGACCTCGCGCTCCAGGGCCTTGATGCGTTCACGCTCGGCCGTACTCACGCCATCGCGCTCTCCACGGTCGACCTCGTCGCGCTTAACCCAATCCAACAACGTCTGCGGCGTGCAGCCGATCATCGGCGCAATCGATTCGACTGCCGCCCACATCGACGGGTGCTCGCTACGCTGCTCGCGTACGAGGCGCACTGCGCGCTCTCGGACTTCCGGGGAAAACTTGCTTGGCTTCTTGTTCATGGCTCCATTCTCTCAAGAGTTGGAGCCTCCACAAAACTCGGGGCGGTTCAATGCGATCGCCTCCCGGGTGCTTCAGTAGGTGTCGCTGCAACTGCTGCAGCGGCTGTGGCATCGTGACGAAC
>NZ_JAWRYI010000402.1:0-277 GCF_046534705.1 Pseudomonas sp. SIMBA_068 | reverse complement strand
CAAGCTCTGTTGCGGTATTGGCTTCTACCGAAACTTGTCCTTTTGCTGTGAGTTTTGCTGTGCCAGAGACAATTACATTATCTTTAGGATAACGGTCTGCTTGAGTCAAATTTAATTCACGGCGTAAGGAATTATTTTGCTTGACCAAATCCTCAGCAAAAGGCTGTCCATTTTTGGCAATCAGTCTACCTCGAATATTCGGATAGAGCGGCGTACTGTTCCAATGGTTTTGTTCAATTTTCGCTTTTAACTCAGGCATGTCAAAAGGCGGTAAACC
>NZ_JAWRYI010000401.1:0-277 GCF_046534705.1 Pseudomonas sp. SIMBA_068 | reverse complement strand
AATCATATTTTTTGCGGTTACAGGTACGAGAGATAAAACCATCCGGGTGATGGGTATCGACTGTCAGGGTAAACAGTGAGAATCGCTGACCTGAGCGGGAAAGCTCTTCAAACTTTTTCCACGCTTCATCGAGAACGGTATCGTCGTAGAATCCCCAGTCGTTGCGATAGTGCGGGTCGGCTACCACGCTTTTCAGCTCTTCTGAGCCGTATAAGTGGTCGAAGCCATGCGACTTCAGGAACACATCTTTACCGGCAAAACGCAGATTCGCGCCCTG
>NZ_JAWRYI010000400.1:0-277 GCF_046534705.1 Pseudomonas sp. SIMBA_068 | reverse complement strand
CTACTCGTTTGGCGGCATCAACGGCGTGCAGGTGGGGGCGGTACAAGCCTCTGGCCTGACACCGGACGACGCCGGCACCTACAAGCGTGATGTGGGCGGCGTGTATTTCGGCCTTGAGCATCAGCTCACCGACAAATTCCAGGTAGGCATCGCCGGGCGGACCGAGCACTACTCGGACTTCGGCTCGGCCACCACCGGCAAGCTTTCGGCGCGTTATGACTTCACCCCGCAAGTAGGCTTGCGCGCCACGGTGAACAACTCATTCCGCGCACCGACC
>NZ_JAWRYI010000399.1:0-277 GCF_046534705.1 Pseudomonas sp. SIMBA_068 | reverse complement strand
CCATAATGGTTAACCCCTAACTGGCTTTCAAAACCATCTGCTGTAAATTGTTGCTGCTCAACTTGCGCTATTGCACCATTACAAATTAGTGCGTTAATTTGAGGTACTTTTATCAAAATTTCTGTGCAAGCAGTGCGTACTGATGTCAAATCGGCTAAATCCAATGTTATAAAGCTGACGTTTGCGCCACTGCCAAATTCATCCTTGAGCTTTGTAATTGCCAGCACAGATTTATTTGGATTACGATTTAGCATAACAACATTGGCTCCCTTAGAGA
>NZ_JAWRYI010000051.1:0-474 GCF_046534705.1 Pseudomonas sp. SIMBA_068 | reverse complement strand
AATCGCACATAACAAAATGGAATTAATGAGTTATAAAAAAGCTGATCAACATTATGCAACCATCATTAAAAAATCAGATGAAATCGGGGATTCATACACCAAAAGTTTAGCTCATTACAATATCGGTATCAGTTATGAAAAACGTGGTGATCTATTACAAGCTGAAAGCCATTTACTAAAAGCAATTGATATACCAGAACACAGGGAATCATTGAACACCATCCGCACATATTACATGCTTAGCAAAGTCTGTTTTAAAAGTCGAAAAACTGACAAAGCTCTTGTCTGGTACAAAAAAGCATGGAATCTAGTCGAGGAAAATAACGAAGATGAATACAGAGCAAAACTCATGATACTAGATGCACTTTACAACAATAGTCACATAAACAATATTCACCACTGGACAATAGCAATCTTAATTTCTCCTTAAAATTCAGGAACTAATTATGTAATTCTTAATACCAATATGCCAAT
>NZ_JAWRYI010000398.1:0-277 GCF_046534705.1 Pseudomonas sp. SIMBA_068 | reverse complement strand
GAGCGGCGCGGCGCAGATGATGGTCATCCAGTTAGCGCCTGCGCCAAACGCCTGTTGCGCGAGCGTTTCACCAGCGTCGGCGACCTTCCAGTCAGCAACGATGATTTTGTCCGGGCACTGTTCGCGCAAGGCTTTCACCGCGCCAAGCCCTTCGTTTAAACAGAGAATGGTGCCCGCTTCGACGATATCGACGCTGTCTTTTAACAGCGTCACGTCGCGCTGCGCGGCTTCAAGTGATGAGTGGTCGAGGGCCAGTTGCAGAAGTGGTCGGCTCATA
>NZ_JAWRYI010000397.1:0-277 GCF_046534705.1 Pseudomonas sp. SIMBA_068 | reverse complement strand
GCCCGGCGGCAAGCAGCAGGGCGCATGAAAGCAGGGTGCGGCGCATGGCGGATTCCTTATTGTTTTAAGTGTTCAGGGATAGCGGCAGGTCACCTCGGGCTGGTCATAGCCCAAGCTGTCCATTTCGTTGAAGGGGTGCAGGAAACCCTCTTGAGGCGAGGTACTGACCAGCGCACGCGGTTGCACGATGGGGATCGGCTGGCGCAGTTGGCCATTCCAGGGGCGATAACTGAGCTTGCGGCCCTTGAAACCATCCAGCGGCAGTTGCTCGCCCAGC
>NZ_JAWRYI010000396.1:0-277 GCF_046534705.1 Pseudomonas sp. SIMBA_068 | reverse complement strand
ACAAAGACATTTGACCATCCCATTCATCTTTTGAGCATTCGCCTTCGTTTAACGAGCAAAGAGTAACGTAAGTACTATTTTCAATTGCGTAAAGTCGACCATAATTGATAGTTCGGTGCAGAAGGTTAACGTGGTTCTCTAGCCGGTTTTTTGCTAGAAAATCTGGGTAGTACCACATAGATATTTGACTGATAATGCTTACAACAGCGAGTGTAAGCATTAGTTCAAGAAGCGTGATCCCTTTACATTTCGATATTGATAACCTCATCCCTGAAGT
>NZ_JAWRYI010000395.1:0-278 GCF_046534705.1 Pseudomonas sp. SIMBA_068 | reverse complement strand
ATCTTTATAAAGTGAATACCGCGCAAAAATCCTACCGCCGCCGATAATTCCATTAACCGCCCCTGACGATGCTCAGGGGCAAAAATGTTATCCACATCACAATTTCGTTTTGCAAATTGGGAATGTTTGCAATTATTTGCCACAGGTAACAAAAAACCAGTCCGCGAAGTTGATAGAATCGCATCATCTCGCACGGTCAAATGTGCTTTTTCAAACACTCATCCGCATCACGATGTGAGGAAATTAACATGAATCTTAAGCTGCAGCTGAAAATCCTC
>NZ_JAWRYI010000394.1:0-278 GCF_046534705.1 Pseudomonas sp. SIMBA_068 | reverse complement strand
CAGCACGGTCAACTCGTCCCTGGCGGCGCTGCCGCGGATGCTCTACGGCATGGCCCAGAACGGCCAGGCCTTTCCCCAGTTCAAGCGCTTGAGCCCCCGTGGCCGTACGCCCTGGGTGGCGGTGCTGTTCGTGGCGGCGCTGACCGGGCTGCCGATCCTGCTGCTGGGCCAGGACCCGGATTCCATCAGCCTGCTGCTGTTGGCCGCCGCCCTGGCGTGGCTGCTGGCCTATATCGTCGTGCACATCGACGTGATCGCCCTGCGCCGCCGCTACCCCG
>NZ_JAWRYI010000050.1:0-479 GCF_046534705.1 Pseudomonas sp. SIMBA_068 | reverse complement strand
GGGTGATTGCGCGCACCGAGGAAATGAAGATGCGCGCGGTGGCGATCGCTGAAGCCGGGGTCCCACAGGTTTCGGTCGCCGTGGATACCTATTTTCCGCGTGCGCACCTGATCGAATGCATGCGCACGCTGCAGGCGGACTTTCCGACGGTCGCGATCAATCTGCGCATGACGACCATGCAGGGCGGCGAGCGCCTGGTTCTCGACGGCACGTGCGCATTGGCGGTGACGATCACGGATGTGCCCGAACTGAGCCAAGCCTCCATCGAGCGGCATCATTTATGTGACGCGCAAATGGTGACCGTCTGCGCGCCATCGCATCCGCTGGCCGCACTCGCGGGACCGATTCCGCGGGAGGAATTCGGCCGGCACATCCAGCTCGTCGTGACGGACAATCAGCCCGATGCGGAAAAGACCCAACAGGGGGTCGCCGGTGAACGCCAGTGGTGGGTGAATGATCTCGGCGCGAAGCACGATCTG
>NZ_JAWRYI010000393.1:0-278 GCF_046534705.1 Pseudomonas sp. SIMBA_068 | reverse complement strand
AGCGCGCCCTGGGCATCACGTTGCACATAAAACATAAGAACCCCTCGAAAATGAGCCACACGCCGTCGCCAGCATCGGCCAACAGTGTGTTGATAGGCACAAGTATGCGATGCAACCGCCCGGCAGGGCCAGCAACGAAATCGGCCGCCGGTGAGGGCGGCCGATATCCGAGGCTTAGGCGGTGTGGTCGATCTTGATGGTCGGGTCGGCACCACTGATCAGCGAGTTGATGCTGGTGTGGGACCAATCGTTGCCTTCCAGCTTGATCGTCACATCGG
>NZ_JAWRYI010000392.1:0-278 GCF_046534705.1 Pseudomonas sp. SIMBA_068 | reverse complement strand
CACCCGTCCGTTCGGTGCAGCCCGACCAAAGCCCCAGCAAGGTGAAGGGGCCGACGGCTGGGTGATATCCCATAGGTAGCTGACCTTGGCGGGCCGTTCCTGACTAACACTCCCCACCGCTCTGCACCCGCCACTAAGGGTCAGATTGTAAAGCGGGTGATTATAAAAATGACTGGCAATCTGCACTCGCTGACTGAGGGCCGTCCACTCGAACGTAAGGCGTCGCGATTCGCCGGTTGTATCGTGATAGATATCGACCTCACGCTTCGCCGGCAAGC
>NZ_JAWRYI010000391.1:0-278 GCF_046534705.1 Pseudomonas sp. SIMBA_068 | reverse complement strand
ATCCGAACCAGATCGGAGCATGGTCGGCCGTGCACGTCGGCAAATGGAGCTCATGGTCCATGTTGGTCATCATGACCTTCACTATCGTGGCCAATCTCAAGCATATCAAGGAGCGCATCCACGTGCCGCGCTGAGGTAGCCGTCAATGATCGACCCACCGTTTGCGCGGCATCCACCGCGACACGCGCCTGGGAGGCAGCCGCACGCAACGCGCGAGCGAGGTCGAAGCGCAACCGGAGCTCGCACGCTGCCGGTTCAGTTCATGCTGCTGTTGCAGC
>NZ_JAWRYI010000390.1:0-278 GCF_046534705.1 Pseudomonas sp. SIMBA_068 | reverse complement strand
ATCCAGGGCTTGCTGGTACGCAAGGTCACGGCCTTCGCTCCAGTTCACGGCAGCGCCCGTGCGTTGTACCACCAGCACCGTGCTGACGTTCGGGCAACTGGCCAGGGCTTTGTCGACATTCTTCTTCAGTGCGATCGGCTTGCCGCCGCGTACGCCTTCATCGGCGGTTATCACGGTGCGGCAATCGGCGTCGAGAATGCGGTCGCGCAGGGCATCCGGCGAGAACCCGCCAAACACTACCGAGTGCACGGCCCCGATTCGCGTGCAGGCCAGCATGG
>NZ_JAWRYI010000389.1:0-278 GCF_046534705.1 Pseudomonas sp. SIMBA_068 | reverse complement strand
GCACCCGATTATTTTTGGTAGAAATATGATGAAGTTACTTCACTTATTTATGGATGAAATCACTATGGATCCTTTGCACGCCGTTTACCTGACCGTAGGACTGTTCGTGATTACTTTTTTTAATCCGGGAGCCAATCTCTTTGTGGTAGTACAAACCAGCCTGGCTTCCGGTCGACGCGCAGGGGTGCTGACCGGGCTGGGCGTGGCGCTGGGCGATGCATTTTATTCCGGGTTGGGTTTGTTTGGTCTTGCAACGCTAATTACGCAGTGTGAGGAGA
>NZ_JAWRYI010000388.1:0-278 GCF_046534705.1 Pseudomonas sp. SIMBA_068 | reverse complement strand
AGATCACGCTCGGTCAGTTAACTGTTGAGTTCGAAACTGATGGGTGGTTTGCTCTGACGGGTGCCGGTTGCGAAGCGCGGCTGGATGATAATGCCGTCTGGACCGGCTGGCGATTGCCGATGAAAGCAGGCCAGCGTTTAACGCTTAAACGCCCGCAGCACGGGATGCGCAGTTATCTGGCGGTCGCGGGTGGTATTGATGTTCCGCCGGTAATGGGCTCATGCAGCACCGATCTCAAAGTGGGGATTGGCGGGCTGGAAGGCCGTTTACTGAAGGAT
>NZ_JAWRYI010000387.1:0-278 GCF_046534705.1 Pseudomonas sp. SIMBA_068 | reverse complement strand
CACCGGACCTCATGACGCCTCCTTGCACAGCGCCTGTTGCAGCGCCCACAGGCGCGAGTAGCAACCACCGTTGGCCAAGAGCTGCTGGTGGCTGCCCGATTCACTGATGCGCCCCTGTTCCAGGGCGATGATGCGTTGGCAATGCCGTACCGCAGACAGGCGATGGGCAATGATGATCACCGTGCGTCCCTGGGCGATGCTCGCCATGTTGTCCTGGATCAGCGCCTGGGATTCGTCATCCAGGGCGCTGGTGGCTTCGTCGAAAATCAGGATGCGCG
>NZ_JAWRYI010000386.1:0-278 GCF_046534705.1 Pseudomonas sp. SIMBA_068 | reverse complement strand
GAAGTTAAAACGTCTGCTGCATCAGTTAAATTCACGATGGCGCAGTGCCTTCAAGAAAACAATAACAGCGTAGCCGCTTGCAGTACTTACGACCTTTTAGGAATAGCTGCACCAGCAGCTAACGATAACCTAGCCAGTGTTACCATTACGGCAGCTTCAGGTGCGATTACAGCTACTGCAACAGCCTCAGCTGGTGGGTATACATATATACTAACACCACCTGTGATCGACCCTGCATTACCAGCACCTTCAACATATGTATTCACAGTAAGCGGTAC
>NZ_JAWRYI010000385.1:0-278 GCF_046534705.1 Pseudomonas sp. SIMBA_068 | reverse complement strand
AGTTTATTTCGCTAATGCCGTCGGGATCGCGGGCGTTAAGTAAAAATGAAACATTACCCTGTACTGTTTCTGTTTGAGTAAAGCCAATAGTAGCTTGCGAGTTTGCTATAGCTGAGCCCACAGCACCGCGACTCACGGTATTTTCACCTAAAATCTGTATTTGTGTTGTTTTATTACTGGCTAAAACGCCCGCTAAATTTACATAACTTGCAACGGCTGGTGGGTTAACTGTAGCTGTAGGCGCTTGCGTTGACGCTTGAGGTTGTTGCTCATCTGAG
>NZ_JAWRYI010000384.1:0-278 GCF_046534705.1 Pseudomonas sp. SIMBA_068 | reverse complement strand
CTGTTCCGCAGCTTCATGACCTGGGCCTATCGCAAGCAGCCGCCACTGGATTGGACCTACCACCTGAATGTGGCGCGCTGGCTGCTGGGCTCCCCGTACCGTGCGCAAACCAATGAGGAGCCGATCGAGGCGTTCATGGCGGCCGCAGCGGCGTGCTGGATCAGCCTAGACACCAGCCAGGCCCGGGGGCTGGTGCTGGCCTGGCAAGGCGCCACTTTCTTCGATTGGAAAGGCCCGCCGATCAGCGGCGCGCAACAGCAGGCATTACCCGCTTCTAC
>NZ_JAWRYI010000383.1:0-278 GCF_046534705.1 Pseudomonas sp. SIMBA_068 | reverse complement strand
ATTTGCTTCGAAATAGTATTTGCCGATTTAGTACGTGGCAATTATAAAACTAACTCAGATATATTATTTACTGTCAGTAACGACGCGTGGTTTGGTCAATCAATTGGGCCATTGCAACACATGCAAATTGCCCGCATGCGTGCCCTTGAGTTACAACGCCCGCTGGTACGTGTTACCAACAACGGTGTAAGCGCCGTATACGACCCGCTAAGCAATACACAACAAACCATGCCACAGTTTGAAGCCGCTGTATTAAAAGCCGATGTAAAACTGATACA
>NZ_JAWRYI010000382.1:0-278 GCF_046534705.1 Pseudomonas sp. SIMBA_068 | reverse complement strand
CGCCACAGTTGCAATTGCAGCGCTTGCCGGTGCTGGCGCCAGAGGAACGCCAGCGGGTGTTGGTGGACTTCAATGACACCGCGGTGGCTTACGACCTTGAGCAGACCTTGCACGGGCTGATCGAGGCGCAGGTGGTGCGCACGCCAGATGCGGTTGCAGTGCGGGCCGAGGAAGGCACGCTCAGCTACCGCGAGTTGAATGAACAGGCCAACCGCCTGGCGCATCACTTGATCGCGTTGGGCGTGAAGTCTGATGATCGGGTGGCGATCTGCGTCGAA
>NZ_JAWRYI010000381.1:0-278 GCF_046534705.1 Pseudomonas sp. SIMBA_068 | reverse complement strand
AAGCTGATCGTCGCTGCGGCCCAGATACTCCACCGCACCATCCGGCAGCCAGCGCGCCACATCACCGGTGCGGTACATCCGGGAGCCGTGTCCCCACGGATCGGCGACAAACCGGCTGGCAGTAAGGTCGGGACGATCAAGATAGCCATGCGCCAGCTGCACGCCGGTCAGATAGAGATCGCCAGCCACGCCCGGTTGCACCGGCTGCAGACGCGCATCCAGAATCCGTAAGCCGGTGTTCCAGACCGGGAAGCCAATCGGCACGCTGGCCCCTTCGA
>NZ_JAWRYI010000380.1:0-278 GCF_046534705.1 Pseudomonas sp. SIMBA_068 | reverse complement strand
CCAAAAACGTCACTATTGCAGCCTCAGTATATTGCGAACCCGTTAACGCTTGCTGCAAACTATTTGCAATAGTGCCAAACAAAGCGATACCCGCCAGCGCCAAAATAAGTGCCTGCGGCAAACTTGCCACCAAACCGACTAAAGTTGCAGCACACAACGCCATTAAAATGTAAAACACACCGCCTGCAATACTTGCCCAATAGCGTTTATCAGGGTTTTTATCAGCCTCATCACTCATACAAATAGCCGCCGTAATTGCAGCTAAATTAATTGAATAC
>NZ_JAWRYI010000379.1:0-278 GCF_046534705.1 Pseudomonas sp. SIMBA_068 | reverse complement strand
ATCACACCCGACCACCGCAATCAGCCCCGGAATGTAGTTGGGCTGCGGCGCGGTTGTACTATTAACAGTTTGAGTTTGTAGTGCATCCATTCGTTAAATCATCCCCTATCCATTTTGGTGATCAGGAAAGCGCGGCGTGAATTGCGCGTAGTGACGCTTGCAGAATTTCATCGGCGGGGTGTCGCCCATCCAGTTCAAGGATCTTTGCGCCATTGAATGTCAGTTGCGGCGTAACGGCGATTTTTTCCTGTAACGCTGCCAGTTGGTGGTCAGGTTTA
>NZ_JAWRYI010000378.1:0-278 GCF_046534705.1 Pseudomonas sp. SIMBA_068 | reverse complement strand
AGATGAGTTCCGCGTCATTGCAATTGACGCTCCCGGGCACAGCAAATCAGAGCTACCCGAATCAGGCCCATTTCACAGCCTCACTCGCCATGCGGAGTTCAATGAGCACCTTATGGAGGCCTTGGGACTTGAGAAACCCGCCATCATGGGATGCTCGATGGGCGGCAATCTGGTGCTGGAATTGGGGGCACGTCGACCCGATGCGTACAGTGCAATCATCTCAGCCGAAGGGGCAGATTTCACCCCAACGGTTTCGGAGTTCTTCCTCGATATGTTGC
>NZ_JAWRYI010000377.1:0-278 GCF_046534705.1 Pseudomonas sp. SIMBA_068 | reverse complement strand
AAATAACTTAAAAGACACATTGACCCATATTTCCGATAGCTCAACGCAACTTGCTTCGGCTGCTGAAGAAATGGCGGCGGTCACTGAAGAAAGTAGTCGAGGGTTGGTCAAGCAAAACGATGAAGTCAACCAAGCTGCCACCGCTGTCAATGAGATGAGTGCCGCAGTTGATGAAGTGGCCGTCAATGCTGCGGAAGCCGCTGATGCATCCGGGCGAGCTCAACAACTCACCAAATCTGGGCTCGAAAATGTTAAGAGAACTTTAGGAGCTATACAAG
>NZ_JAWRYI010000376.1:0-278 GCF_046534705.1 Pseudomonas sp. SIMBA_068 | reverse complement strand
AGAAAGGTGATGCTGAGGCCGCCGACCATGCCCAGGATGACGGAAAGCGCGACGGTGTATTTAAACGGCTTGAGCAGGGCGAAGAGGTCCTGCACGGCGCCGCGGGTGGGCTGGGACATGATGTGCTCCTGAGTAGATCAGCCGACGCTGGCGGGGGGAGCAGCGCCTTGCGTGCGCTGCTGTTGGGTAGGTGTTAAACGAAGCCGCGGAGGGTGGATTTAGGCGGCTGACCTCAGCCGTGCATGACTTCAAGAAACGCCTTCAGGAAGGCCTGCATC
>NZ_JAWRYI010000375.1:0-278 GCF_046534705.1 Pseudomonas sp. SIMBA_068 | reverse complement strand
CGTTAAGCTTACAAGACCACCAGTTGTTATTAACGAGTGGTAAAAGTCGTTTTTCACTTACAACGTTATCAGCGGCTGACTTCCCCAATTTAGAAGAATGGGATGGTGAAGTTGAATTTCAACTAACGCGTTTAGAGCTTCGTAAATTACTTGAAAGCACGCACTTTTCAATGGCAAACCAAGATGTACGTTATTACTTAAACGGTATGTCGTTTGAAGTTGATAATAGCGATATTAAAACGGTGGCTACCGACGGACACCGCTTGGCGATTGCACAG
>NZ_JAWRYI010000374.1:0-278 GCF_046534705.1 Pseudomonas sp. SIMBA_068 | reverse complement strand
AATCCTTTCAGGACGATAATAAATGAAATGTTCAGCGCGAGGCCAATCGCCAGCACCAGATAAAACGAACCCACCGGCGACATCAGGCCGATCAGCGGGTCAAAGATACCCAAACCAGGTGCCAGACGTTTGATTCCGAAAGCGATCACCAGCACGCCGGTAATGCCGCCCGCCAGCGTATTGGCGGTAATCATCGGCAACGGAGCTGCCAGAGCGTAAGGAATAGCCGGTTCGGTTGCGACTGTGGCACCGACCACAATGGCACTACTGGCAGCCTC
>NZ_JAWRYI010000373.1:0-278 GCF_046534705.1 Pseudomonas sp. SIMBA_068 | reverse complement strand
AAACGTTTCATTTATTTCAGCTCCCGCGATAGGTGGAATATCCGTACTGGCTCAGCAGCAACGGAATGTGATAGGTGGTCGTGGTATTGGTGATATGGAACTCCACCGGGATTTCGGGGAAGAAACTCTGCTGTTGATGTGCCGCAAAATAGTGACCGGTTTTAAAAATCACCCGATATTCACCCGCCTCAAAGGGCTTTGCTGGCCAAAGTGCATCTATCCGACCCTGCTGGTTAGTATTGGCGGTATTCAGTACTTTCCAGCTTTCTCCCTGTTTC
>NZ_JAWRYI010000049.1:0-497 GCF_046534705.1 Pseudomonas sp. SIMBA_068 | reverse complement strand
GAAGCGTTGCCAGGAACCGTGCTGATTGATGTAAAGCCCTTCGTGGGTAAACTCGGTACCGGTCAATACCGGTTTTATGCCGAGCACTTCACTGTTGGGGGTAGGGCCTTCAACCCACTTTTCATTGCCGCGAGACACCTCGTTCCAGCGCTCGAGGCGTGCCTGGAAGCCGCGCTGGGCTTCACGGAACTCGACCAGATCGTCGGGGGTTCCCATGCCGGAAACGTTGAAAAAATCTTCGAACTGGCGAATGCGGTTTTCCCGGTCGGCGTCGGACTCACCTTTGACGCCGATACACTGGCTGGTTATTTCAGTCTTGTTCCAGGCCACCGGGCGCACGATACGCAGCTGCGAGCTGATCTGATCCATGAAGAACAGGCTGGGGTAGATGTTCAGGTTGCGCAGGCGGTGCATCATCCACTCGGCCTTGGCCTGGCCGTGCTCGGCCACCAGGCGCGGCATGATGCTGGCGTAGCCGGAGCGCACCGCCGGGTTGG
>NZ_JAWRYI010000372.1:0-278 GCF_046534705.1 Pseudomonas sp. SIMBA_068 | reverse complement strand
AGGGAAAGGGCGAACTCGAACAGGCCTGGATGCCACACCCAGCGCAGCATCCCGCTGCGCGCCAGCACGAACCGAAGGCCCAGATAGATCGGCAGAGCCAGGCAGGCGTAGGCAAAGAAGGGCGGCAGGTAGATGCCCGCCAACGAGAATTCACTGAGCATGGGTTTGGCCTCCAGAGGGGGACTGAGCGTCGTTTGCATGGCGCTCCAGCAGCGCGGCGATGTCGAGCAGCACGGCTGTCACGCGCCGCGCGTCATCCATCGAGGCGCCGGACCGCG
>NZ_JAWRYI010000371.1:0-278 GCF_046534705.1 Pseudomonas sp. SIMBA_068 | reverse complement strand
TTGAATCCGGAGCGCTCTGAAGCTGGCGTTGCCATAGCTAGCTGACGTTAAGGCGACAGGTACATTGACACGCACCGAACGCGACAAAAAGTAACCAAAAAACGCTGCGCTCCGATCATCCGGCCCCTGCGCTTCGCTCCGGGGTTCCCTCACTCCGGCCTCGCTCCCGGGAGGACCGCGCTGCAGGCCCCATCCTGGGGTCCAGCGCTTGACGGGCATCCATGCCCGTCACCTCCCTCCGCAAGGCCTGCGTTCGGCCTCCTGAAGTCGCGAAGATC
>NZ_JAWRYI010000370.1:0-279 GCF_046534705.1 Pseudomonas sp. SIMBA_068 | reverse complement strand
AGGTGGGATCATCTGTGCGATGGTAAAGATGTTGGCAAAACCAAATGAATAAACGTGGGTGCTGCTGAGGCCGACAATGGCACCGCCAATAGCGCCCGCCACGCAGCCAAAGATAAAGGGACGGCGCAGCGGCAGATTAACGCCATAGACAGCCGGTTCAGTGATACCAAAGATCCCTGCGGTCACGGATGAACCCGCCAGCATCTTCTGTCGTGCATCCCGACTGCGCAGAAACACCCCCAGCGCCGCGCCAACCTGGCCCATGACAGCAGGCAACAG
>NZ_JAWRYI010000369.1:0-279 GCF_046534705.1 Pseudomonas sp. SIMBA_068 | reverse complement strand
ACGCCGATCATTGTCCTCGGTACCTTTGGCATCCTCGCCCAATCCACCGCTGGCATGGTGCCGGCAGCCTATCTGGCAGCGCTGGTGGCGATGTTCTTCACCGCCATGAGCTACGGGCGCATGGCCGCGGCGTTTCCCGTGGCCGGCTCGGCTTACAGCTATGTGCGCAAGGCCATCAGCCCCAAGCTGGGTTTCATCGCCGGCTGGGCGGTGCTGCTGGATTACCTGTTCCTGCCCATGGCCATCTGGCTGATCGGCGCCGCTTACCTGCATTCGGCG
>NZ_JAWRYI010000368.1:0-279 GCF_046534705.1 Pseudomonas sp. SIMBA_068 | reverse complement strand
CTTTCGCTACCGCCTTCGAGCTTGAAGTCGTTGTAGCTACCGAGGATACCCAGGGTGGAAATCGGCCCGGTGGCCGGGGCGGCCATGGCGCTGCTGGAAAGGGCCAGCAAGGTGGCTGCAGAGGTGCTGGCCAGAAGGGTTGCGAATACCTTTGACATCGTGTGTAGATCTCCCTGTTTGAATAAGGCAAATGCTGCAGGAGCCTTTTCGAGGGAAGTCGAAAGCAAAAGGTTCTAATTATTTTTCACGTTTTTTTCACATCCCTGTGAAGCCTCGCCC
>NZ_JAWRYI010000367.1:0-279 GCF_046534705.1 Pseudomonas sp. SIMBA_068 | reverse complement strand
CCGGCCGGCGCTTGAGAATCGCCGTTGCGGCCGAGGAACTCGCTGCGATCGCAGGTGATGCTATCAAAAGGCAGGTCGCAGTCGAGAAACGCCACATGTCCGCAAAACTCTACGGCATAGGTATTACGGGCGAACAAGGCACCGCTGACCGGGTCGGTCTCGCTGACCACATGCATAGCAGACTTGCTGCGCAGGTCGCCAAGAACCCACTCGGCGAAGCAGGTCACAGATAACCGTCGTACTCGCCTAGAGTGGTTGTGCAATTTGAGTCGGCTGAAC
>NZ_JAWRYI010000366.1:0-279 GCF_046534705.1 Pseudomonas sp. SIMBA_068 | reverse complement strand
GCATATAATCTTCGCTTAAAACATCGACAAACGACGCGCGGGTAAAGCGCGCCATCACGGCGGCCACTGCCGCGCCGAGCGTCAGGGAGGGTAAAATGTAGTGCTGCCAACTGTCTGCTCCCACGGTAGGCAGCCAGCCCAGTTCAACGGAGAATACCTGAATTAAAAGCATCCCCAGAGCAAATGCCGGAAACGAGATCCCCGACACCGCAATGGTCATACTCAATCGATCCGGCCAACGGTTACGCCAGACGGCGGCGATAATTCCCGCCGCCATAC
>NZ_JAWRYI010000365.1:0-279 GCF_046534705.1 Pseudomonas sp. SIMBA_068 | reverse complement strand
ATGTGCCGGCCTTCGCCATCCTCCATCCAGCCTTTATCAAACACCTGGAAGAAGAGTTCATGCACATCCGGATGGGCTTTCTCAATCTCATCCAGCAGCACCACACTGTAGGGACGACGGCGAACGGCTTCGGTCAGCACGCCGCCCTCGCCGTAGCCGACGTAGCCCGGCGGTGCCCCTTTCAGCGTCGAGACGGTGTGCGCCTCCTGAAACTCACTCATATTGATGGTGATGATGTTCTGCTCGCCGCCGTACAGCGACTCGGCCAGCGCCAGCGCG
>NZ_JAWRYI010000004.1:0-412381 GCF_046534705.1 Pseudomonas sp. SIMBA_068 | reverse complement strand
AGATCAGGCCTAAAGCTGATCATGTCCATAGGTTGCGATTGTGGCTGTGGGATGTCCATAGCCCGTACTAACCTGTGACCTGGTACTTGTGGCAGGCCGCCAGCAAGCCGAAACCGAAACTGCCGCCGGTTTTTTCAATGACCGTGGTCACACCCGGGATGATGTCGCCGTTGCGCAGGGCATGCTCGACAATGTGCCGGGCTGCCCGGTATTTGTGGCTGCCGCCCGGGTTGTTCATTTCCAGTTTGGTGTAGATGCGTTCGCTGACGCTGATGAGCTCGCTCATTTGCGGCTACCTTCCATTGAAGTGTGCAGACAGGCCTTGTTCTGCAGCAGGCCGGCAGTGGCGAAGAGCAAACCGATGCAAAGGGCCATGCAGATGGCATTGGTGCCATCCCAGCCAACCGTACTCAGCAACAGCGAAGGGCTGAACGCACCGACGGTTGCCAGAATGGCAATGGCGAGGTCGTTCTTGCCCTGCATCTGCATCGCTGCCGGGCTGTTTTGCAGCGACTGGGCCAGCAATGCGCCGCCGCCCACATACGTCAGGTTCCAGCCCAGCCCGAGGGCAATCAGCGCCAGGGTCATCATGGCGTAGCTGTGCGACCAGATATTCAGCGCCGAGCAACCGATCAACAGTGCCAGCCCGGCACAGATGGTGGTCTTGATGCCCAGCTTCTGGATGATTGCGCCGGTAAAGAATGACGGTGCAAACATGGCAACCACATGCCACTGGATGGCCAGGCGGACATCAGAGAAGTCCTCATGCATGTGTTTCATGTGCATCGATGCCTGAATCATGAGCAGGTTCATGATCCCGTAGCTCAGCGCCGCAACCGCCATGGCAACTTTCACCGACGGGCTGAACGGTTCGCGGGGAGTGGCCGTTTTTTCCGCGTGCTGACTGGATTTGGCGATGCCGGCATCGTCGGGCAGGCAAACGGCAATCAACAGCGACATCAGCGCAAGGCCAACGAACGAGGCATAACACAGCGAAAATAGCGGGTACCCACCCACGTCCCTGAGCCACTCCGTCAGAGTCGGCCCCACCACGGCTGCAATCACGCCCCCCGCCACCACCAGTGAAAGGGCCTTGGGCTTGAGGCTCTGGGCCAGGTTGTCAGTGGCCGCGAAGCGGTTGAAGTTGGCGAAGGCGATATAAACGCCCAACGCTGAATGGCTCAGTACCAGCAGCTGGAAGTGCTGGTATTCCACGGCCAGATAACCGCTGACACCAGAAGCCGCCAAGGGGATCGACCCCAGCATGAAGGCTTTCTTGCGACCGATACGGCTCATCAACCTGGAGACTGGGTACGTTGCCAGCATCAGGCAGAGAAACTGGAACCCGTAGGGCACGGTGGACCACGCAGCAGCCGGCGCCAATGCGGCCCCGACGATGGCGGCCATGGTCACGGACATGACAGCGGTCGTCAGGTTGATCGACTGTGCGGTGAAGTACAGGTAGGTACGCCGCGGGAGTGTGCTGTTCATAACGCAGGCTCGTGATAGGTGGAAACATCGATTTCGGCATCGGGGAACACGCAGATCAGCCGCTCTTTGCCTTTGCCCAGGCGTTTGCGGCGCACGGACATGCGCCCGATCCGCTGAGGCGACTCAAGGTGTGTGCCGCCACACGGGATTTCGATGCCGTTGTAGGTCCACAGGCGCGCGTCTTCCAGGCCCTGCACCGCGTAGTGTTCGATGGGCGCATCGCAGGCGATCAGCTCATTTGCACGCCGTTCTATCTCCACCACGTCTTCGGCAGTGAATGCGTCTTCGACCAGAAAGTCGAAACGCGCCGAGTCTTCCTTGATATGGCAGCCGATGGTCCACTGTTTCAGTTCTTCACGCAGGCTGATGGCGGCGGCATACAGGAAGTGACTGGCACTGTGAGACAGTGTCAACCGTTCGCGTCGGTCGATATCTATAGTGACGCGGGCCGGCATGCCGACGGTGACTTCATCCAGCAGGTGCAAGTCATCAGGGTGCAGGCTGTGAATAATGATGCCGCCCAGTTTTCCGCCTTTGAAACCTTCCAGGCGAATAGGGCTACCGTAGAGTTTTTTAACCCAGACAAAGCGCACAGTGCCTATCGGCAGTTCAATCGTGCCGACGTCAGCTTCCTGGCCGCCACCTTCGGGATAGGCCACGGTACTCTGCAATTCGATACCGTCACTGTGTACCCGCGTTACTTGAGTATTGGCACCCGCCAGGTATTGGTCCTTGTAATAAAGTTTCTCGGTATTGCGCAACACTTCATAATTCAGAGAATTCATGGTTCCAATACCACCTGCAGTGATGTTTTTACCTGCACACGGGCAGCGGCAGGGACGTCTTTGGTAATGATGCAGCCCGGCCCGATGAAGGCGCCGTCGCCGACGTGGATAGCACCCAGCACACTGGCGAACGCGCCGATCTGTACCCGGTTGCCCAAGGTCGGGTGCCTGGGGCTCGAAGGGTTGTCACTGATACCGCGGGCGCCCAGGGTGACGCCGCCCAGCACGTAGCAATCGTCACCAATGGTCGATGTTTCACCAATGACGGTGCCCATGCCGTGATCGATGATGAATCGCGCACCGATACGGCTGCGGAAATGAATTTCCGCCCCCGAGAGCATTTTTCCGCGCCTGGAGATCATGGCGGCCAGGCATTGGCCGCCAGCACCGTAGGTAGAAGCCGTATTGCAGTAGACCCAGTGGGCAAGCCGATAATGCAAAACCGCAGAATAAGAGGTGTAAGTTCTTGCAATAAATACCAGGTCGCGGCCAGCCGCTGGATCTTTTTGGGCAAAGGCCTGCAAGTCGGCATGGGCCTGTTCGGAAACACTTTCAATAATCAGTGTTTCTTTCAGCGCTTCGAACTCGTCGATTGAACAGCATTCCAATAACGCCGAGGTCACAAGATTCTTGACTACTTTGAATGACGCCAGTTCGTCAGGCAAAGGGAGCCTGGCAATGACGGCAGATTGCATGTCCATAGTATGCATGGGCTTGATATCCAGTTGTCTGGTCTGCACAGACGCTAAAAGTGCCGCCTTTGCTGGCAGCCGAAAGTTCCGACAAGGGGATAGTGGCAGGTACTGGCCATTTGCAAACGAACAGTCGACAAGCATTTCCGTTAACTGTTAGGCTTTTTTTTCTAACGGTTTCGGACCTGCCATGAACCCCTCCAGCCTTCATCACCTGTTGAAACAGCGCCTGGATGCAGGCGAGTGGTCGCCAGGGCAACGCATGCCCTCCATTCGCAAACTCACGGCCGCCGTCGATTTCAGTTACCACGACGTGGTATCGGCGTATGCCCAGCTGGTCAGCGAAGGTGTGTTGACGGCCTCGCCCGGCCGCGGCTACTTCGTCGCCAACCGCAGCCGGCAGACGAGCGTGATCCACGAGCCCGAGTGCATGGCCGGCGATCCGCTGTTCCGGCTGCTGCAGGGCGGCCAGCACTACACCAAACTGGGCAGCGGCTGGCTGCCGCCGGCGTGGCGCGACACCGAGCTGCTGGCCAAGGCGATTCGCCGCACCGCGCGGCTGGAGCAAAGCTCGCTGGCAGAGTACGGCGACATCCAGGGTTACCTGCCCATGCGCAAGCAGCTGTGCGTGCACATGAAACGGCTGACCCGTGTCGAAGCCCGACCCAACCAGTTGCTGACCACCCTGGGCGCCACGCAAGGCCTGGACCTGGTTGCCCGGTTGCTGATCAAGCCAGGCGACCACGTGTTCGTCGACGAGCCGGGCAACGGCAACCTGATCAAGCTGATCCAGCTGGCGGGTGGGCACGTCGTCGGTATCCGGCGGACCCAGGACGGGCCGGATGTGGAGGAAATGCGGCGCTACCTGGCCATCCACAAGGTCAGAGCGTTCTTCTGCAACAGCACCTTCCACAACCCGACCGGCAGCAACATCAGCCCGCACAACGCCTTCAGCGTGCTACGCCTGGCGGTGGAGCACGAGTTCTACGTGGTCGAGGATGATGTGTATGGCGACTTCAGCCCTGCCGTGCGCCAGACCTTCGCCGAGCTGGACAACCTTGACCGGGTCATCTACATCGGCAGTTTTTCCAAATGCCTGTCCGCCTCGTTGCGCGTGGGCTTCATCGCCTGCTCGCAAGACCTGATAGAACCGCTGACCCGCCTGAAACTGCTGACCTGCGTGGCCGTGCCTGCGTTTTGCGAGCGCTTCGTCAACACCATATTGTCGGACGGCACCTACGCCCGGCACATGAAGGATGTACAGCAGCGCCTGATCCGGCAGCAAGTCCAGACCCAACGATTGTTGCTCGAGCGCGGCTGGCAGTTCGAGATCGCGCCGCAAGGGGGCATGTTCCTCTGGGTCTACCACCCGGACCTGCCCGACCTGCAACCCCTGGTGCGCAAACTGGAGCAGCACAAGATTCTGCTGATGCCCGGCTCTGCATTCGCGGTCACCCGTGACTACCGACGCTATGCGCGTATCAATTGCACGCATTTTTCCGACACGCTGGCAGACCACTTCAACGTTTGAGCCCGCGCAGGCAAATAAACCGACACAGGACCTTGCACGGCGCCTGCGCGCTTACTACCTTAGCGCCTTTCGAAACCCGCCTCGCCTTGCAGGAGCCCTTGTCATGGCCGCCCCCGCCTTTCCTCCCTTCCGCCTGCGGTTTGCAACCGCCGCCACGCTGCTCGGCATGCTCGGGCTGGCCGGCTGCCAGACGGGCGGCCACCAGGACAGCGTGCCACCGACCAGCGGCGTGCAGCCGCTCAAAGGCCTGGCGCAGAACGTCTCGATCCGCCGCAACGCCATGGGCGCGCCATTGATCGAAAGCAGCAGCTTCCATGATGCGCTGTTCAGCCTGGGCTACGTGCACGCGGGCGACCGTATCGAACAGATGGTCGCCATGCGCCTGCTCGCCCAGGGCCGCCTGGCCGAACTGGCCGGCAGCGACGCGCTGGACATCGACCGCCTGATGCGCGCTGCCAACCTCAAGCAGAGCGCCGCCCAGCAATACGCCGACGCATCGCCACGGCTCAAGCGCTTCTTCGAAGTGTATGCACGCGGGGTCAACGCCTACCTGTTCCGCTACCGCGACAAGCTGCCGGCCGACCTTGCCAACAGCGGCTATCGCCCCGAGTACTGGAAGCCCGAAGACTCGGCGCTGATCTTCTGCCTGTACGCGTTCAGCCAGTCGGTGAACCTGCAGGAAGAACTGAGCGCCCTGACCCTGGCGCAGAAAGCCGGCAGTGACAAGCTGGCCTGGTTGCTGCCCGGTGCACCGGATGAGCCGTTGGCCGAAACGGAAGTGGACAAGCTCAAGGGCCTGAACCTGGCCAGCCAGTTGCCGGGCCTGCCAGCGCTGGCGGCCGCCAGCCAGAAACTGGCCGACCTTGACCTGCTCGGCAGCCCGGGCTCTGCCAACCTGGCGCTGGGCCCGCAGCGCAGCCGCAGTGGCAAGAGCCTGCTGGCCAGCGACAGCCGCGCCGCCTGGGCCCTGAGCCCGGTACAAATCCACACGGGCAAGTACCAGGTTGCCGGCCTGTCGTTGCCCGGCCTGCCGATCGTGCTGGCTGGCTACAACGGCAAGCTGGCCTGGAGCAGCAGCGCCGTGATGGCCGACAACCAGGACCTGTACCTGGAGCAACTGCGTCGCCAGGGCAGCCAGCTGACCTACCTCGCCGATGGCAAATGGCTGCCGGCCCGCGCCCGTAGCGAAACCTTCTTCGTCCGGGGCCAGCGCCCGCTGCGCGAGGTGATGTACGACACCCGCCACGGTACCCTGCTGGCCCAACCTGATAACGCCAGCCTGGGCCTGGCGCTGAACCTGCCACAGTTCAAGGGCGACCGCAGCCTGGATGCACTGTTTGACCTGACCCGTGCCAAGAACGTCGAGCGCGCTTTCGACAGCACCCGTGAAGTGACCGCCGCCGCCCTCAACTTCGTCTTCGCCGAGCCCGACCATATCGGCTGGCAGGTCAGCGGCCGTTACCCCAACCGCCGCGAAGGCCAGGGCCTGCTGCCCTCGCCGGGCTGGGACGGGCGCTATGACTGGGACGGCTATGCCGACCCAATGCTGCACCCCTACGACCAGGACCCACCCGCCGGCTGGATCGGCCACGCCAACCAGCGCAGCCTGCCACGTGGCTATGGGATGCAGTTGTCCAGCACCTGGTACTACCCGGAACGCGCTGAACGCCTGGCCCAGCTGGCCGGCAATGGCCGCCACGACAGCCGCAGCCTGATGGCCCTGCAAAACGATCAGGAGACCCTGCTGGCCGCCAAGCTCAAGCAGATGTTCGATGCCCCTGGCATGGCCCAGCCACTGAAACAGGCGATCGATGCCCTGCCCGCCGCACAGCGCGACAAGGCCAAAGACGCGCTGGCCCGGCTGAAAGCTTTCGACGGCCGTCTGAGCCCGGTGTCGGCGGATGCAGCGCTGTACGAGCTGTTCCTCCAGGAAGTTGCACGGCAAACGTTCCTCGACGACCTCGGCCCAGAGTCCGGCCCGGCGTGGCAGGCGTTCGTCAGCAATGCCCGGTTGTCGTTCTCGGCGCAGGCCGATCACCTGCTGGGGCGCGACGACAGCCCGTTCTGGGATGACCGCAGCACCCCGCAGAAAGAAGACAAACCCACCATCCTCGCCCGCAGCCTGGCTGGCGCGGTGGATGCCGGCACCGCACAACTGGGTGCCGACCGCCGCGCCTGGCAGTGGGGCAAGCTGCACCAGTACCGCTGGCCGGCACCGGCCTACCATGGCCTGGGCGATGCCACCAGCCGTTCGCCGCTGGCCGCTGGCGGCGATTTCACGACCCTGGCCCTCACGCCGTATGCCTGGGGCAGCGACTTCGACACCCGTCTGCCGGCCTCGGCGCGGATGATCGTCGACTTCGGCCAGGCCGAACCTTTGCAGGTGCTGACCAGCAGCGGCCAGTCCGGCAATCCGGCCAGCGCGCACTACAGTGACGGGCTGGATGCCTGGTTCAAAGGGCGCTTCATGAGCCTGCCGCTACAGCCGCAAAACTTCGGCAAGGCGTATGGCAACCCGCGGCTTACGTTGGTGCCCGGCAAATAAACGGCATTGCCTGCTTTGGGGCTGCTTGGCAGCCCCAACCATTTCCTGTCGAACTTCCTTTCACCCGCATGGCTCCTAACTGGTAACTCCAAACCGGCGCCCATGCCATGGACCTCGTCATCGCCCGCCCCGAAGGCCTCTACTGCCCGCCCGGTGATTTCTACATAGACCCTTGGCGGCCGGTGGACCGCGCCGTGATCACCCATGGCCATGGTGACCATGCACGCACCGGCAATGGCCATTATCTGACCGCCAGCCCCGGCGCCGGTATCCTGCGCAGCCGCCTGGGCCAGGGTATCAATTTGCAGACCCTGCCCTATGGCGAGCGCCTGATACACCACGGTGTGACCCTGAGCCTGCACCCGGCCGGGCATGTGCTGGGCTCGGCGCAGGTGCGCCTGGAGCATCAGGGCCAAGTCTGGGTCGCCTCTGGTGACTACAAGGTAGAGCCCGATGGCACCTGCACCCCTTTCGAACCGGTGCCGTGCCACACCTTTATCACCGAATCGACCTTCGGCCTGCCGATCTACCGCTGGCCAAGCCAGGGGGAGATCTTCGCCGGCATCAATGCCTGGTGGCGGGCCAACAGCGAACAGGGCAAGGCCAGCGTGCTGTTCTGCTATGCCTTCGGCAAGGCCCAGCGCATTCTGCATGGGCTGGACCCCAGCATCGGCCCGATCCTCGTGCATGGCGCCGTCGAGCCGCTCAACCGGGTGTACCGGGACGCCGGCATACACCTGCCGCAGACCCACTATGCCGGCGATATCCCGCGCAACGACCCTTTGCTGCGCCAGGCGCTGGTCCTGGCACCACCCTCGGCCGGTGGCAGCAGCTGGATGCGCCGCTTCGGCGAGTACAGCGACGCCTTCGCCAGCGGCTGGATGCTGTTGCGCGGCGCCCGCCGACGGCGCGGCGTGGACCGGGGCTTCGTGCTCTCGGACCATGCCGACTGGCCCGGCCTGCTGTGGGCAATCGGCCAGACCGGCGCCGAACGGGTGATGGTTACCCACGGCTCGGTCAATGTGCTGGTGCGCTACCTCAACGAACAAGGCCTTGATGCTCGCGCCTTCGCCACCGAGTACGGCGACGAGGACGACGTCGCCACTACCGAACCTGCACTATGAAAGCCTTCGCCACGTTGTACCTGCGCCTGGACGCGACCACGTCCAGCAATGCCAAGCTTGAGGCCCTGCGCGACTATTTCGCCAGTGCCCCCGCCGAGGATGCGGCCTGGGCCGTGTACTTTCTGGCCGGCGGGCGCCCGCGCCAGCTGGTGCCCACGCGCGTGTTACGCGAACAGGCAACGGCACAGGCCGGGTTGCCGGACTGGCTCTTTGAAGAAAGCTACCAGGCAGTAGGTGACCTGGCCGAAACTATTTCGCTGTTGGTGCCCGTACACGCCGATGGCAGCAATGAAGGCCTTGCCACCTGGGTGGAGCAATATTTGCTGCCGCTGCGCGGGCTATCGCCTGAGCAGGTTCAGCAGCGCCTGCAGCCGCTGTGGGCGCAGCTGGACCGCCCCAGCCTGATGCTGTGCCTGAAACTGATCACGGGCAGTTTTCGCGTGGGCGTGTCCAAGCTGCTGGTCACCCGCGCCCTGGCACAACTGGCCGGGCTGGACGCCAAACGCATCGCCCAGCGGATGGTCGGCTATACCGATATCAGCCACCGTCCAACAGCGGCCAGCTACCAGAGGCTGGTTGCAGCCGAGTCGGCCGATGAACACAGCCAGCGCGGCGGCCAGCCCTACCCGTTCTTCCTGGCGCACCCGCTGCAAGCGCCAACGGAACAGTTCGACACACTGCTTGGGCCGCCAAGTGCCTGGCAGATCGAGTGGAAATGGGACGGCATCCGCGCCCAAGTGGTCAAGCGCGAAGGCCAACTGTGGGTTTGGTCGCGTGGCGAAGAGCTGGTTACCGAACGCTTCCCCGAGCTGCACAGCCTGGCGCAGACGTTACCCGATGGCGTGGTGCTGGATGGTGAAATCCTGGTATGGAAGCCAGGCGATACCCCCGCTGAACTGGCCGTCCAGCCTTTTGCCCTGCTACAGCAGCGCATCGGGCGCAAGACGCTGGGCAAAAAATTGCTGAGCGATGCCCCGGTGGTGCTGCAAGCCTACGATCTGCTGGAGTGGCAAGGCGAGGACTGGCGCAACCGGCCGCAGCACGAGCGCCGCTGGCAACTGGAACGGTTGGTGGAAGACCACCCACTGGCCCCGGTGCTGCTGTCGCCCCTGCTTGATGGCCCGGACTGGGCCGACCTCGCCCGCCAGCGCGAGCAATCACGCAGCCTGGGTGTCGAGGGCCTGATGCTCAAGCAACGTGAAGCCTTGTACGGCGTTGGGCGCACCAAGGACATGGGCACCTGGTGGAAGTGGAAGATCGACCCGTTCAGCGTCGATGCCGTGCTGATATACGCCCAGCGCGGCCACGGCCGGCGGGCCAGCCTGTACAGCGACTACACCTTCGCCGTGTGGGACGCACCGGCCGGCACCCAGGGGCGCGCACTGGTGCCCTTTGCCAAGGCCTACTCCGGGCTCAGTGACGAAGAAATGCGCAAGGTCGACGCCATTATCCGCAAGACCACGGTGGAAACCTTCGGCCCGGTGCGCAGTGTGACGCCGACGCTGGTGTTCGAACTGGGCTTCGAAGGCATCGCATTATCGAAACGCCATAAAAGCGGCATCGCCGTGCGCTTTCCGCGCATGCTGCGCTGGCGGCTGGACAAGCCGGTGGAAGAGGCGGATGACCTGGCGACCCTGCAGGCATTGCTGGCCTGAGGCAGTTTCGGCCCCCGGAGGGCCTTTTCGCGGGCATGCCCGCGAAGAGGCCAGCACGGTGATCGAGGCGCAAGCGATGGAGGCGCAAGGCCAAAAACTATGCTTCTATCTTTGTGCCGACCCGTGTCGCAGACCGTATTCGCCACGCATCCAGGACCACCATGCACCATTCAACACACGACCTGCTCTCACCCGTTCCGGGCATCACCCGCCAACTGCACAGCTTTCACTTCGGCCCCCGCGGTGGTGGCAAGGTCTATATACAGGCCTCGCTGCACGCCGACGAGCTACCGGGCATGCTGGTGGCCTGGCACCTCAAACGCCGCCTGGCGGACCTTGAACAACAAGGCCGCCTGCAACGTGAAATCATCCTGGTACCGGTGGCCAACCCGGTCGGCCTGGAGCAAGTGCTGCTGGATGCGCCACTGGGGCGCTTCGAACTGCAAAGCGGCGAGAACTTCAACCGCAATTTCGTCGACCTGTCGGACAGCATCGGCGACCAGATCGAAGAACACCTGGCCCAGGACCCGGCCCACAACATCGCACTTATCCGCGAATACCTGCGCCGTGGGCTGGACGCACACCCGGCCCGCACACCCCTGCAGGCCCAGCGCCTGATCCTGCAGCGGCTGGCCTGCGACGCCGACATGGTGCTGGACCTGCACTGCGATTTCGAGGCGGTCGAGCACCTGTACACCACTCCAGACGCCTGGCCGCAGATCGAGCCGCTGGCCCGCTACCTGGGGGCCCAGGCCAGCCTGCTGGCCACCGACTCGGGCGGACAGTCGTTCGACGAATGCTTCAGCTTGGTCTGGTGGCAGTTGCAGCAACGCTTCGGCAAGCGCTTCCCGATTCCGCTGGGCTGCTGCTCGGTGACCGTCGAGTTGCGCGGCCAGGCGGATGTTTGTCATGACCTGGCCAGCAAGGATTGCCAAGCGATAATCAACTTCCTGACCCACGCGGGTGTAATCGAAGGCGCCAGCCCCTCCTTGCCAGCATTGCTCCACCCCGCCACGCCGCTGGCCGCTGTGGAACCGGTGTCGACGCCACTCGGCGGCTTGCTGGTGTATCACGCCAAACCCGGTCAGCACCTGGAAGCCGGCCAGTTGATCGCGGAAATCATCGACCCGCTCAGCGACCGGGTGACCGCAGTGCGTAACAGCCAGCCGGGCCTGCTTTACGCCCGCAGCGTGCGGCGCATGGCAACGGCTGGCATGGTCATCGCCCATGTGGCCGGCCAGCAGGTGTGCCGCAGCGGCTATCTGCTGGGCAACTGATTCGGTAAAACCATTGCCCCTGGCGGATGGTCTGTAGAAGCACACCCTTCGACGGACCACTGCCTCATGCCCGCCGCCACCGACCTTGCCAATGCCTGGTTCGCCAAACGAGGGTGGAAGCCGTTCGCTTTCCAGCGACGCGTGTGGGCAGCTGTCGAGCGTGGTGAGTCTGGCCTGCTGCACGCCAGCACCGGCGCCGGCAAGACCTACGCCGTGTGGCTCGCCGCGCTTCGCGCTTTCAAGCCCAAGCCCCAGGGCAGCCAACCTGTGCCCTTGCAGGTGGTGTGGGTCACGCCCATGCGGGCCTTGGCCGCCGACACTGCGCGCGCCTTGCAGGCGCCGCTCGATGAGCTTGAACTGCCCTGGCGTGTAGGCGTGCGCAGCGGCGACACCGGCAGCGCCGAACGCGCCCGGCAAGCACGGCGCCTGCCCAGCGTGCTGGTCACCACCCCCGAAAGCCTGACATTGCTGCTGACCCGGGCACAGGCGCGCGAAGATTTCGCCACGCTGCGCCTGGTGGTGGTGGATGAATGGCACGAACTGCTGGGCAACAAGCGCGGTGTACAACTGCAACTGGCGCTGGCCCACCTGCGCCAGTGGCACCCCGACCTGCCCACCTGGGGCCTCACTGCCACGCTTGGCAACCTGCAACACGCGCTGGAGGTGCTGTTGCCGCAAGGCGGCCTGCTGGTGCAGGGCCGCCAGGACAAGGCGCTGCAGGTCGATACCCTGCTGCCGGCGGCAATAGAGCGCTTCCCGTGGGCCGGCCACATGGGCCTGAAGATGCTCGACCAGGTCAGCCAGGAGATCGATGCCAGTGCCAGCTGCCTGGTGTTCACCAATACCCGTGCCCAGGCCGAACTCTGGTACCAGGCCCTGCTTGAAGCCCGCCCCGACTGGGCAGGGCTGATTGCCTTGCACCATGCCTCGCTGGCCCGGGAAACCCGAGACTGGGTCGAGCGCAGCCTCAAGCAGGGCAGCCTGAAGGCAGTGGTCTGTACGTCCAGCCTGGACCTGGGCGTGGACTTCCTGCCGGTGGAGCGGGTGCTGCAAATCGGCTCGGCCAAGGGCATTGCCCGCCTGATGCAGCGGGCTGGCCGCTCCGGCCATGCACCGGGGCGGCGTTCGCGCATAACCCTGGTGCCCACTCACAGCCTGGAACTGGTGGAAGCCGCAGCGGCGCGCCAGGCACTTGCGGCCGGGCACATCGAAGCGCGCGTCTCGCCACGGCTGTGCATGGACGTGCTGGTGCAGCATTTGGTCAGCATGGCCCTGGGCAGTGGCTTTGACGCCGAACAGCTACTGGCCGAAGTGCGCAGCACCTGGGCGTTCGCCGCATTGCGCGACAGCCAGTGGCAATGGGCCCTGGACTTCGTCTGCCGCGGCGGCGGCTCACTCAGCGCCTACCCGGACTACCAGCGTGTCGAACGCCAGGCCGATGGCATTTACCGGGTCGCCAGCGAGCGCTTGGCGCGGCGCCATCGCATGAGCATCGGCACCATCGTCAGCGATGCCAACCTGCAACTTAAATATTGGTCCAAGGGCGGCGGGGGCAAGACATTGGGCAGTGTTGAAGAGGCATTCATTTCACGCCTGCGGCCCGGCGATACGCTGGTATTTGCCGGGCGCGTGCTGGAACTGGTGCGCGTGGAAAACATGACGGCCTATGTGCGTCGCAGCACTGCGCGCAAGGCTGCGGTGGCCCGCTGGAATGGCGGGCGCATGCCGCTGTCGAGCGAACTGGCCGACGCGTTGGTCGAACAGCTCGATGCCGCAGCCCATGAACGCTTCGACGGCCCTGAGATGCGTGCGGTGCGCCCGCTGCTGGCGCTACAGGCCCAATGGTCAGCGTTGCCCACCACCGGCACATTACTGGCCGAGACGTTCAAATCCCGCCAGGGCTGGCACTTGTTCCTGTACCCGTTTGCCGGGCGCATGGCCAACCTGGGTCTGGCCAACCTGATCGCCTGGCGGGTCAGCCACGTGCAGCCACTGTCGGTGTCCATTGCTGTCAACGATTACGGGTTCGAACTGCTCAGCCCCGGTAACGTGGACTGGGCGGCGCACTTACCTCAGGCGCTTGCAACCGGGCAACTGCTGGAAGATGTGCTGGCCAGCCTGAATGCGGGAGAAATGGCGTTGCGGCGCTTTCGTGAGATCGCCCAGATTGCCGGACTGGTGTTTGGCGGGTACCCGGCGGCGCAAAAAAGCACCCGACAGATCCAGGCGTCCAGTGGGCTGTTCTACGAGGTTTTCCGCAAGCATGACGCCGGGAATCTGCTGCTGGGTCAGGCGCGGGATGAGGTGCTGAGCGAGGAGCTGGAAATCGAACGGCTGCATCGGCATTTGCTGAAAATGAACGGCCTGCAACTGGATTTGCGTATGTTGAAACGGCCAGGGCCGTTGGCGTTTGCCTTGCTGGTGGAGGGCATGCGCGAGACCCTGAGCACCGAAAAACTGGCGGACCGCATTGCCCGGATGGTCGCCGAGCTTGAACGCGCGGCAGGCGGGCCAGAATGACCCATCAGCCCATCGAGCACTGCGGTCAGACGCTTTGGCTGCTTGCCGACAAGGCCATCTACTGGCCTGCTCGCCGGGCCTTGCTGGTTGCCGACCTGCACATCGGCAAGGCCGCCAGCTATCGCGCCCTGCATCAACCAGTACCGCGCGGCACCACCGCAGCGACCCTCGCCCGCCTAGACGCCCTGCTGGCAGCGCACGACTGCGAGCAACTCATCGTCCTTGGCGACTTTCTCCATGCGCGCACCGCCCGCGCACCCGCAACGCTGGCCAGGCTTCAGGTGTGGCGGGAGCGGCATGAGCACCTGCATATCGTGCTGATACGCGGCAACCACGATCGCAACGCTGGCGATCCACCCGCCTCGCTGCGCATTGAAGTACAGGACGAACCCTGGATACTGGAGCCGTTTGCGCTACAGCACGAGCCCCGGCCCCACACGATGCACCCGGTGCTGGCAGGCCATGTACACCCGGCATTCGTCCTGCGCGGGAAGGCCCGTCAGCGCGTGCGATTGCCATGCTTCCTGATCGATGAAGGCGTCAGCCTGCTACCGGCATTCGGAGAATTCACCGGCGGCTGGACAATTGCACCCTGCGCAACCGGCCGGATATACCTGGCCGGCGCAGGGCGGGTCTGGGCGCTGTAACGGTGCTCAGGCTACAGGCGCTGGCGGCGGCTCGTCCGGCAACGTTGGCTCACCCGGCTCCATGGGTTGCGTTTCACCCGGTTCCGGTGGCTGTGGCGTATCGGGATCAGGCTGATGGGGCACGCCCCCCGCCTGCATCGGCAGCGGGTGCGCCAGCAGTGACCAGGGCAACAACCCGATGTGGTTTGGCTGCAGGCCTGCCAGCTTGGCACTGATTGCGGGATGGAGTTTCATTGGCGGCTCCTGACGAAGGCCGATGCACATCATGCGCACCGGCATTACTGCGTTGGAGTGCCAAAGGCACGGGGAATTCCCCGCGTTTGTCGGGTCAGGTACGTGGCAGGGTAACGCCGCGCTGGCCCTGGTATTTGCCGCCACGGTCCTTGTAGGACACTTCGCACTCTTCGTCAGACTGCAGGAACAGCATCTGTGCCACGCCTTCGTTGGCGTAAATTTTTGCCGGTAGCGTGGTGGTGTTGGAGAACTCCAGCGTCACATGGCCTTCCCACTCTGGCTCAAGCGGGGTGACGTTGACAATGATGCCGCAACGGGCATAGGTGCTCTTGCCCAGGCAGATGGTCAGCACGTCACGCGGAATGCGGAAGTACTCGACGGTGCGGGCCAGGGCGAAGGAGTTCGGCGGGATGATGCACACGTCGCTCTTGATATCGACGAAGCTGCCGGCATCGAAGTTCTTGGGGTCGACGGTGGCCGAGTTGATGTTGGTGAAAACCTTGAATTCGTCGGCGCAGCGCACGTCGTAGCCGTAGCTGGAGACACCGAAGGAAATGACCCGGCTGTCCTGTTCGCCGCGCACCTGGCGCTCGACGAACGGTTCGATCATGCCGTGTTCCTGCGCCATGCGGCGAATCCACTTGTCCGATTTGATGCTCATGGCGGGGGTGTCCTGAAGAGTTGCGTGGTAAAAATCGTGATCCGCATCTTACCGGTCCCGGCGCCCAGGTTAAAGTTCTATGCCGCATCCCGCGCCAAGCGGAGGCTGCAGCCACCGTCGATCCGAATTTGCCTAATGCATCCTCAGACCATTGGCAGGTTGCGGAAAGTGGGGTAAGGTGGCGCCACTGTGCTGCACGTGACACCGAGAATCTCTAGTTTGATGCACGATCCTGATCGGCCCATCGCTGAATTTTCTGCTCTCTTTGCGCTCAGTCCCGGGCAGGGTTTTTCCTGACCGTTCTTAAATTGTCCAAGGAGACAGAAAAATGTCCAACCGTCAAAACGGTACCGTTAAGTGGTTCAACGATGAAAAAGGCTACGGCTTCATCACCCCTCAGTCGGGCGACGACCTGTTCGTGCACTTCAAAGCCATCCAAGCTGACGGCTTCAAAACCCTGAAAGAAGGCCAGGCTGTTACTTTCGTCGCTACCCGCGGCCAGAAAGGCATGCAGGCTGAAGAAGTTCAGATCGCCTAAGTCGATCTCGCTTCCTGGCTTTCAAAAAAACCCGCCTTCTGGCGGGTTTTTTTATGCCTGTGTAGGAGCGACCTTGTGTCGCGAAAGGGGGGCGAAGCACCCCCCAAGATATGTGAGCCAGCCAAATACTGCTGGGGCCGCTTTGCGGCCCTTTCGCGACACAAGGCCGCTCCCACAGGAAATGCGTCAGTCTTCGCTGATGGTAATGCTCGGCATCGCCGGTGCCGCCGCTTCTTGCAAGACGATCCGTGCACCCACCTGGCGGGCCAGTTCCTGATAGACCATGGCAATCTGGCTTTCCGGCTCGGCAATCGCCGTGGGCTTGCCGCTGTCGGCCTGCTCGCGGATCAGCATCGACAACGGCAACGATGCCAGCAGGTCGACGCCATACTGGCTCGCCAGCTTCTCACCACCGCCTTCGCCGAACAGATGCTCGGCATGACCACAGTTGGAACAGATATGCACGGCCATGTTCTCGACCACGCCGAGCACCGGGATGTTGACCTTGCGGAACATCTCCACACCTTTCTTGGCATCCAGCAATGCCAGATCCTGCGGGGTGGTAACGATCACAGAGCCGGCCACCGGCACCTTCTGCGCCAGGGTCAGCTGGATATCGCCGGTACCCGGCGGCATGTCGATCACCAGGTAATCCAGGTCGTCCCATGCGGTTTGGGTCACCAGTTGCAGCAGCGCACCAGAGACCATCGGGCCTCGCCAGACCATCGGCGTATTGTCGTCGGTGAGGAACGCCATGGACATGACTTCCACACCATGGGCCTTGATCGGCACAAACCACTTCTGGTCACGGATCTGTGGGCGGGTGCCTTCAGCAATACCGAACATCACGCCCTGGCTTGGGCCGTAGATGTCGGCATCGAGAATACCCACGCGCGCGCCTTCGCGGGCCAGCGCCAAGGCCAGGTTGGCCGCGGTGGTCGACTTGCCTACCCCACCCTTGCCCGAGGCCACGGCAATGATGTTCTTGACGTTGGCCATGGCCGGTACCTGGGCCTGGGCCTTGTGCGCGGCCACCTGGCAATCGATCGACACCTGGGCGCTGCTGACGCCCTCGAGGTTGCCGATGGCGGTCTGCAGCACCTGGGCCCAGCCGCTCTTGAACAGCCCGGCGGCATACCCCAACTGCAATTGCACGCTGACCTGCGCGCCCTGGATATCAATGGCGCGCACGCAACCGGCGCTGACCGGGTCCTGGTTCAGGTAGGGGTCGGTGTACTGGCGAAGCACGCCATCGACGGCGGCACGGGTGACGGCACTCATGGAGACTCCCATTGGCAAACTTGATGTAGAACAGGCGCCTATCCTAACCCGTCAATCGTCAGCAGATGCGCATGCGGGGTGAAATATCTTCGCCGGCCCTTTATAGTGGCCGATCACCCTCATTTTTACCCCGTAGCCAGATAAGTAGCCGAGCCACCATGTCCGAGCCACGTCAGATTCTCGTCACCAGCGCCCTGCCCTATGCCAATGGATCCATCCATCTTGGCCATATGCTCGAGTACATCCAGACAGACATGTGGGTCCGCTTCCAGAAAATGCGCGGCAACCAGTGCATCTATGTCTGCGCCGACGACGCCCACGGCTCGGCCATCATGCTGCGTGCCGAAAAAGAAGGCATCACGCCGGAACAGCTGATCGCCAACGTCCAGGCCGAGCACAGCGGCGACTTCGCAGACTTCCTGGTGGAGTTCGACAACTTCCACTCCACCCACAGCGAAGAAAACCGCGAACTGTCGAGCATGATCTACACGCGCCTGCGTGAAGCCGGGCACATCGCCACCCGTTCGGTGACCCAGTATTTCGACCCGGAAAAGGGCATGTTCCTGGCCGACCGCTTCATCAAGGGTACCTGCCCCAAGTGCGCGGCCGAAGACCAGTACGGCGACAACTGTGAAAAATGCGGCGCCACCTACGCGCCTACCGAGCTGAAGAACCCAAAGTCGGCGATTTCCGGTGCCACCCCGGTACTGCGTGATTCGCAGCACTTCTTCTTCAAGCTGCCCGACTTCCAGGCCATGCTGCAGCAGTGGACCCGCAGCGGCACCCTGCAGGATGCGGTGGCCAACAAGCTGGCCGAATGGCTGGATTCCGGCCTGCAGGAGTGGGATATCTCCCGTGACGCGCCGTACTTCGGCTTCGAGATCCCGGGCGAACCGGGCAAGTACTTCTACGTGTGGCTGGACGCGCCAATCGGCTACATGGCCAGCTTCAAGAACCTGTGCGCACGCCATCCCGAGCTGGACTTCGACGCCTTCTGGAAGGAAGACTCAAAGGCCGAGCTGTACCACTTCATCGGCAAGGACATCGTCAACTTCCACGCCCTGTTCTGGCCCGCCATGCTCGAAGGCGCCGGCTTCCGCAAGCCGACCGCGGTCAACGTGCACGGCTACCTGACCGTCAATGGCGCCAAGATGTCCAAGTCGCGCGGCACCTTCATCAAGGCCCGCACCTACCTTGACCACCTGCAGCCGGAATACCTGCGTTACTACTACGCAGCCAAGCTGGGCCGTGGTGTCGACGACCTGGACCTGAACCTGGAAGACTTCGTGCAGAAGGTCAACTCCGACCTGGTGGGCAAGGTAGTCAACATCGCCAGCCGCTGCGCCGGGTTCATCCACAAAGGCAATGAAGGCGTGATGGTGGCCGGCGATGCCGCACCGGAGCTGACCGAGGCCTTCCTGGCCGCTGCCCCGTCTATCGCCGAAGCCTACGAAGGCCGCGACTTCGGCCGCGCCATGCGCGAGATCATGGCGTTGGCCGACCGCGCCAACGCCTGGATCGCCGACAAGGCACCGTGGTCGCTGGCCAAGCAGGAAGGCAAGCAGGATGAAGTGCAGGCCATCTGCGCCCAGGGCATCAACCTGTTCCGTCAGCTGGTGATCTTCCTCAAGCCCGTGCTGCCCGTGCTGGCCGCCGACGCCGAGGCCTTCCTCAACGTTGCCCCGCTGGCCTGGAACGACCACCTGTCGCGCCTGGAAAACCACCAGCTGAACCCGTTCAAGGCACTGATGAGCCGCATCGAACCGGCCAAGGTCGAAGCCATGGTCGCAGCCAGCAAGGAAGACCTGCTGGCCGCCGAAGCCAAGGCCCCGGCCGGCAATGGCGAGCTGACCAAGGACCCGCTTTCGGCAGAAATCGAGTTCGACACATTCGCTGCCGTTGACCTGCGCGTGGCACTGATCGTCAAGGCCGAAGCCGTATCCGGCGCCGACAAGCTGCTGCAACTGACCCTGGATATCGGTGACGAGCGCCGCAACGTGTTCTCCGGCATCAAGTCGGCTTACCCCGACCCGTCCAAGCTGGAAGGCCGCCTGACCATGATGGTTGCCAACCTCAAGCCACGGAAGATGCGCTTTGGCGTGTCCGAGGGCATGGTCATGGCCGCCGGCCCTGGCGGTGAAGAAATCTACCTGCTGAGCCCGGACAGCGGCGCCAAGCCAGGCCAGCGCATCAAGTAACGCCCCTGCCCCGGCCCTCGTGCCGGGGCAGTTCCTTCTGCGCCTTGCTTGCCGGACAACCACCCTGATTCCCGGCTATCGTCATCTCATGAGCGACTACATCCTGGTCCTGATCAGCGCGGCGCTGGTCAATCACCTGTGCCTGCTAAAACCGTCAGCCCCCAGGCTGCACTTGCATGTGCACGGCCTGGCCTGCGCGCTGTGCATTGCGCTGGGCGTGATCGGTGCCCAGTTGCTGGTGCGAGGGGTGCTTGCCCCGTTGCACATCCAAGACCTTGCCCTGTTCGTGCTATTGCCCTGGCTGGCATTGCTGGCATGGGGTGTGCCGTGGCTGCTGGCCAAATGGCGCCCGACCTGGCCCGTGACGGGGTTGCCAGGCCTACTCTTGAGCAATGCCGTAGCGCTTGGGCTGGCGCTACAGCAGGCCAGCGACGACAGCACGTGGCCCGCCATTCTGCTGCAAGCCTTGCTGGCCGGTGGTGGCTTCTGGCTGGCGCTGGTCTTGTTCACTGACCTGCGCCAGCGCAGTGCCCATGCCGATATCCCCGGCGTGCTGCGCGGCCTGCCTATCGAATTGATCGGTGCCGGGGTAATGGCCATGGCATTTTCCGGCTTCAATGGGTTGTTTGCACAATGAACACCAGCCCCGACCCGCGACTACGCACCAGCATGGGCCTGGTCTTGCTGGCCTGCATACCTGGCCTGCTGACACTGCTGTGGCTGCACGGCTGGGGTTTGCTGGTAAACCTGTTGCTCTGCGCCAGTGCCGCCATACTGTGCGAAACCCTGCTGCTTGCAATGCGCGGGCAACCGCCGAAGCCGGCGCTGAGCGATGGCAGCGCACTGGTGACAGCCATCTTGCTGGCGTGCGCCCTGCCCACCCTCACCCCTTGGTGGTTACCTGTGGTTGCCACCAGCGTTGCCATCGGCATCGGCAAGCAAGCGTTTGGCGGTGTCGGGCGCAACCTGTTCAACCCGGCCATGGTAGGTTATGCCTTCGTATTGCTGAGCTTCCCGTTGCAGATGAACCATTGGCCAGGGCCTGCACCTGGCCTGCTGGAAAGCCTGCAGCAGGTGTTTACAGGTGGTCAGCACATTGATGGCTGGGCTCGGCCTACGCTGCTCGACGGCCTGCGCCACAATCGCAGCCTGACCATTGACGAGCTGTTCGCCAGTCATCCGGGCTTCGGTAGTATTGGCGGCAGGGGCAGTGAATGGGCCAACCTGGCGTTCCTGCTTGGCGGCCTGTTCCTGCTGCAGCGCAAGGTGATCAGCTGGCACGCGCCTGCGGGCTTGCTGGCAGGGCTATTCGTGTTCAGCCTGTTGGGCTGGAACGGTTCGGGGTCGGACTCCAACGGCTCACCCTTGCTGCACCTGTTCTCTGGGTCAACCATGCTGGCGGCGTTCTTCATTGCCACCGAGCCCGTCTCCGGCCCCAGGAATGAATGGGCCAGGTTGTGCTTCGGCCTGGGAGCCGGGCTGCTGATCTACCTGATTCGCACCTGGGGCAACTACCCGGATGGCACGGCATTCGCCATCTTGCTGATGAACCTCATGGCACCGAGCCTTGAGCGCCTGGCCCTGCAACGCCAGCAGGCCCCCCGATGAACCGCCTTGCGCGTGACGCAGGCCTGCTGCTGCTGACCGGGGCACTGGCTGTGTCTGCCACGCTGACCTGGCGACATTGGACCAGTACCGCCATCGTCAGCGCCGAGAAGCAACTGCAAAGCCGCCAGCGGCTGGCGGTGCTGCCTGAAGGCAGTTACGACAACCAGCCACTGGACAGCCCCCTGCCAAGGCCCGCCGCCCAGCGGCCAAACAGCCGGATCCTGGCAGCTTACCGGGCCACCCGAGCCGGCGAGCCCACCGCAATCATCCTGATCACCCAGGCCCAAGGTTATGTCGGGCCGATCGTGCTGAGCATCGCCATCGCCGCCGACGGCCGGCTGATCGGTAGCCAAGTGGTCGAGCAACAGGAAAGCCCGGGGTTGGGCGCACGCCTGGGAGACCCACAGGTGCACTGGCTGGAGCAGTTTGACAACCGTCAGTTGGGCGACCACTGGGCGCTGAAGCGGGACCAAGGCGACTTTGACCAACTGGCCGGCGCAACCGTGACCTCACGGGCCGTGATCACGGCACTACAGGAGGCCCTGAGCTACTTCGATGAGCAGCGCAGCACGCTGCTGGAGGTCACCCCGCATGAATAGCGCCTACTGGCTGGCAGCAAGCCTTGTGCCCATGCTCGGTGCCACCGTAACGCTGCGCGAGGGCGCCGCCATCGGCGTGTGCGCGATCGTGATGGTTAGCCTGCACCAGGTGTTGCTGGCACCCTTGCGCCAGCGGCTGGCCAACTGGGCGTACGTGCTGGCGAGCCTGTTGCTGTTGGCCGCCCTGGCAAGCTGCCTGCAACTGGCCATGCGTGCGTGGCTGCTGCCACTGGCCATAGCCCTGGGCCACTATCCAGCGCTGCTTTGCCTGCCATGCCTGGCTTACGACCACCTGTTGCCTGATCAGGGCCGCTGGCGCCTGCTCGTCAGGCACCTTGGCGCTGTGCTTGGCATCTGCCTGCTGCTAGGCGCCAGCCGCCAAAGGCTGGCTGAGCTGACCGGCCTGCACCTGGCCAGCCTGGCCCCCGGCGCGCTGCTACTGCTCGGACTGCTGCTGGCCTTGTACAATCGCCTGCGTCCGGGCCCTGCCCACCCACGTCGTCAAGGAAAGCTCTGATTTCATGAATGCCGCCAAACGCCTGGAGATCTTTCGCAGGCTGCACGAAGACAACCCCGACCCCAAGACAGAACTGGCCTACACCACCCCGTTCGAACTGCTGGTCGCCGTGACGTTGTCTGCGCAATCCACTGACGTCGGCGTCAACAAGGCCACCGCCCGCCTGTTCCCCGTCGCCAACACCCCCGAGGCCATCCATGCCCTGGGCGTTGAAGGCCTGAGCGAATACATCAAGACCATCGGCCTTTACAACAGCAAGGCCAAAAACGTCATCGAAGCCTGCCGGATGCTGATAGAGCAGCACGGCAGCGAGGTGCCGCAAACCCGCGAAGCGTTGGAGGCACTGCCCGGCGTGGGCCGCAAGACCGCCAACGTGGTGCTTAACACTGCCTTTCGCCAGCCGACCATGGCGGTGGATACCCATATATTCCGGGTCAGCAACCGCACGGGCATCGCGCCAGGCAAGACGGTGCTGGAGGTGGAGAAGAAACTGGTCAAGTTCGTGCCAAAGGATTACCTGCTCGACGCCCATCACTGGTTGATCCTGCATGGGCGCTATGTGTGCCAGGCCCGCAAGCCAAGGTGTGGCAGTTGCCGGATCGAAGACTTGTGCGAATACAAGCACAAGACCAGTGACGATTGAGCCGATAGCTCAAAACCACTCGCGGCGATTGAAAAAATCTTTTTTACCAGCGTCTGCTTTCTGGTTATAAGGACGGCCAATGGCCCCTTGGCTTGGAGCGACTCATGAGCACCGATAAAGACGACCTGTCGATCGAAGATGATTTTGTTGCCACAGAGGATGAAGCGGAACCCCAGGTGGAAAGCGCAAAGACCAACCTGAGCAAACGCCGCACCATCGACAACATGCTGGAAGAACGGCGCCTGCAAAAGCAACTGGCCGATTTCGACTACGACCTGTAGCGCTGCTCGGGAGCCCTGGCAAAGCCTCCTGACGGGAGGCTTTGCGGCCTGGCAGTCAGTTAAGACCTTGCCGCTGCGCCAGTTCGATGAGGTCAACCAGCGACCGCGCATTGAGCTTGAGCAACAGCCGGGATTTGTAGGTACTGACCGTTTTGTTGCTGAGGAACATGCTGTCGGCAATTTCCTTGTTCGAGCGCCCCCGCGCCAACTGCTGCAACACGGTCATCTCGCGCGCTGAAAGACGGTTGACCATATCCGTCTCGCTCCCCCCTCCCCTGCCACGCGACGCATGCAAGGCCTGGTTGGGGAAGTAGCTATACCCTGACAACACGGCCTTGATGGCGCTGAGCAATTCGGTGAGTTCCTGCTGCTTGCACACGTAACCCGATGCCCCCGCCTGCATGCAGCGCATCGAGAAGTTGCCGGGGGCCTGCGACGTCAGTACCAGGACTTTGCTCCCCGGGCTGAACGTTGCCATGCGCGCGATCACCTCCAGGCCATCAAGCCTGGGGATGCCAATATCCAGTACCACGATATCCGGCAGGTGTTGCCGTGTGAGTTGCAGTGCAGCCACCCCGTTGTCGGTTTCCGCCACCACGTCATACCCATGCCGCTCCATCAGCATGCGCACGGCCAGGCGTATGACCGGATGATCATCCACGATAAGCACTTTATTCATGCGATATCCATTGATTCATTGTTTTTGCTTTGGCACGCCACGATAACCGACAGGGCGTCCGATGGCGCGGCGAATTCCCAGCGAAACTGATGAGCAGATGAAACTTACAGAACTTACGGAAATTTCCTACAAATAATTACTGCAGTTGTAATAACTAAATTCTTTATCACCAAACTGACGGTATCACCCGCCCGCAATTTCGCACCAGTTGAAAACCTGACGCCCACTTGAAGAAATATCCAACTCAAACACGCTGAAAAATCAAGGCAACCAGGCTATTCGGCGATTAGTTCTCACCCGGAAACCAGTCCAGTCTTTAGTTGAGTTCAACGGTCAGGTATAGATGGGCAAAACCGCTGGAGACGGCCCAAATGACCCAAGCACAACCTGTCGCCCCGCTGACGATCATTGCCATCTTCGCGGGGATCATCGAAGCCTCCGCGCTCGCGACACTGCCGTTTCTCAGCGAGTCCAGCCAAAAACTCTACACCTGGTTTCTGGTGGGCTTCCCGTTTTTTCTCACAGCACTGTTCTTCCTGACGCTCAATTTCAACTACAAGTCGTTCTACAGCCCATCGCCCGGCAGAACGACGGATGACAACATGCCGATCCCCAACAACGTGGCCACTCCTGCCATGACCAACAGTCCCCACGAAGCGACCAAGGGCGAGCCAGTCACGTTCATGTTTTCCGGCCCCGACGCCAACCGCATGATGGAACAGCAACTCCTGTCTGCACTAGCCCACCCCCCCGTACCAGCGCGTACCTGGCGCTTTTGCAATCTGGACAGGCGGCAATGTGCGCAGCTGTCGATCAGCGCACTCGAGGGCAACGTCGTGAACGACGAGCGCTAAAAGCCCGGACGTTTCTGCAGCCAGAAAAAAACCCCGGCCTGAGCCGGGGTTTCTACGAGACGTGCCAGCAATCAGAGCAGCGAACGGCCCTTGTTGGCAGCAATGCGCATGCGCAGTGCGTTCAGCTTGATGAAGCCGGCCGCGTCTGCCTGGTTGTAGGCGCCGCCATCTTCCTCGAAGGTCGCGATGTTGGCATCGAACAGCGAGTCGTCCGACTGGCGGCCGACCACGATCACGTTGCCTTTGTACAGCTTCAGGCGTACCACGCCATTCACGTTGACCTGCGAAGCGTCGATCATCTGTTGCAGCATCAGACGCTCCGGGCTCCACCAGTAGCCGGTGTAGATCAGGCTGGCGTACTTCGGCATCAGCTCATCTTTCAGGTGAGCGACTTCGCGGTCCAGGGTGATCGACTCGATGGCACGGTGGGCCTTGAGCATGATGGTGCCGCCTGGGGTCTCGTAGCAGCCACGCGACTTCATGCCGACGTAACGGTTCTCGACGATGTCCAGGCGGCCGATGCCGTTGGCACCGCCGATACGGTTCAGGTCGGCCAGGACGGTGGCCGGAGTCTTCTCGACGCCATCAATCGCAACGATGTCACCGTTACGGTAGGTGAGCTCGATGTAGGTCGCCTGGTCCGGGGCGTTCTCAGGCGAGACGCTCCAGCGCCACATGTCTTCTTCGTGCTCGGTCCAGGTATCTTCCAGGACACCGCCTTCGTAGGAGATGTGCAGCAGGTTGGCGTCCATCGAGTACGGCGACTTCTTCTTGCCGTGGCGCTCGATCGGGATGCCGTGCTTTTCGGCGTAGTCCATCAGTTTTTCGCGGGACAGCAGGTCCCACTCACGCCACGGGGCGATGACCTTGACGCCTGGTTTCAGGGCGTAGGCACCCAGCTCGAAACGCACCTGGTCGTTGCCTTTGCCGGTGGCGCCATGGGAAATGGCGTCAGCGCCGGTTTCGTTGGCGATTTCGATCAGACGCTTGGCGATCAGCGGGCGGGCGATGGAAGTACCCAGCAGGTACTCGCCTTCGTATACGGTGTTGGCGCGGAACATCGGGAACACGAAATCACGCACGAATTCTTCGCGCAGGTCGTCGATGTAGATCTCTTTAACACCCATTGCCTGGGCCTTGGCACGGGCCGGCTCGACCTCTTCGCCCTGACCCAGGTCAGCGGTGAAGGTCACCACTTCGCAGTTGTAGGTATCCTGCAGCCACTTGAGAATCACCGAAGTATCAAGGCCGCCGGAATACGCCAGTACGACCTTTTTTACGTCCGCCATGCCATCACTCCACGGGGTTGTACGGAAAGGGATCGATTCTAACGACCTTGCGGATAAATTTACAGTGGGGCGACAGCTTCTGACGACAAAGCGACAGGAACTGTCGGAAGGGCGACGGGTGTATGCATGACCATCTCTAGCGCCTGTGAGATCGAGCGCCGCCCGCGCGGCGCTTCGCAGCACAAGGCTGCTCCTGCAGTTGTTTCCGGCCAGTCACGCCTGTGCCTGAGCACGCGAACGCCTTGTTCGCCTGGCACGATATCGACGTGGACGCCAAGGCGCAGCGCTGCAACTTCAGGAATAACTGGCCCGAAACAGATGTAGGAGCAGCCTCGTGCTGCGAAGCGCCGCGCGGGCGGCGCTCGATCTCACAGGCGCTGGAAATGTCGTGGCAAACACCTGGAGCCACACCGATCTCAGGGCACCTTCGCCCCCGGCGCGGCAGCAGCCGGGTTGGCTGGGGCTGGGGCCGGGGCGGCAGGCGCCGCTGGCTCAGCCGGTTTTTCCACAGGTTTCTCAACCACCGAAACCCGATCCAGCTCGATATTCACCCGGCGATTGCGCGCCCGGTTGGCAGCGCTGTTGTTCTTCACCAACGGGTACTGCTCGCCATGGAAGCGCACCGTGATCTGGTCTTCAGCCAAGCCATGGGCCTTGAAGTAGTCAGCCACCGCCAGCGCGCGACGGCGCGACAGGTCACGATTGGTCAGGCGGTTGCCACTGTTGTCGGAGTGGCCGTTCAGCTCGATGTGGTTTACCGTCGGGTCGGCTTTCATGTAATCCAGGATCACATCCAGCCGTGCACGCGCCGACGCGTCCAGATCGGTGCCGCCACCCGGGAAGCCCACTTGGGTCTGGCGCACCTGATCGTAATTCATAGGCAGCAGCTTGCTGGCACAAACCTGGTAGTCGCTGTAGGCCTTGGCAAAGCTGACCGGCAGCACGCGCACTTCCATCGGCCTGCCGGCCTCACCGGTGTAGTTGCGCACCACTGTGCTGCGCCCGTCGAGCAAGCCGTTGATCAGGCGGCTGGCCTGGCCTTGGGAGGAACTGAACAGCACTCCGGTGCGGGCCATGCGCACAATGCCCAGGTTGATATCACCCCGCCCAGGCTGCCACGGCGCCGCCGCCGCCAGCAGGCTGGCCGTACCTGCACCCAGTACGTTGCTGTCCGAACGAAGCTGGAACACAGGTTGTTCACCTGCCCGACGCACGAACTCGCCGCTGCCAAAACCTTCTATTGGCTGGATAAGACGGCACTCGAACTGGTCACCCTCGACCTTCCAGGCAATGTTCTCCATGCGCGTCTGGAAAGTCAGTGCGCCGGCCGGCAGGCTGGCGAACAGGGTCAACAGGGTTAGGTAACGCTGGCGCACGGGCGGCTCCACTAATTCTGACGGCTTACCTGCAGGCTATCGGACGCCTGCCGGAAAACTTGATAGCCGTGCTCGCCCCAGGGTTTTCCGGTAGCATTGGGGCTTGAGTTCGACCCGCCTGGAATCCCCAATGTCCGATCGCCTGACCCTCCTGCGCCCCGACGACTGGCACATCCATCTGCGCGATGGTGCCGTCCTGCCCCACACCGTTGGCGACGTGGCGCGCACTTTTGCCCGTGCCATCATCATGCCTAACCTGGTTCCTCCGGTGCGTAATGCCGACGAGGCCGGCGCCTATCGTGAGCGCATCCTGGCCGCCCGCCCTGCCGGCAGCCGCTTCGAGCCGCTGATGGTGCTGTACCTCACCGACCGCACCAGCGCCGACGACATCCGCGAGGCCAAGGCCAGCGGCATCGTGTACGCCGCCAAACTGTACCCGGCCGGCGCTACCACCAACTCCGATTCGGGCGTGACCAGCATCGACAACATCTTCCCGGCCATCGAGGCGCTGGCGGAAGTTGGCATGCCGCTGCTGGTGCATGGCGAAGTGACCCGTAGCGAGATCGACGTCTTCGACCGCGAGAAGCGCTTCATCGACGAGCACATGCGTCGTCTGGTCGAGCGCTTCCCGACGCTGAAAGTGGTGTTCGAACACATCACCACCGGCGATGCCGCGCAGTTCGTTACCGAGGCTTCGGCCAACGTCGGCGCGACCATCACCGCGCAGCACCTGCTGTACAACCGCAACCACATGCTGGTTGGCGGCATTCGCCCGCACTTCTACTGCCTGCCGATCCTCAAGCGCAACACCCACCAGGTGGCGCTGCTGGACGCGGCCACCAGCGGTAACCCGAAGTTCTTCCTGGGCACCGACTCGGCACCGCACGCTCGTCACGCCAAGGAAGCCGCCTGCGGGTGCGCCGGTTGCTACACCGCCTACGCGGCCATCGAAATGTACGCCGAAGCGTTCGAGCAGCGTAACGCGCTGGACAAGCTGGAAGGCTTTGCCAGCCTGCACGGCCCGGCCTTCTACGGCCTGCCGGCGAACACCGACACCATTACCCTGGTGCGTGAAGAATGGACCGCCCCGGACAGCCTGCCATTTGGCGAGCAGACCGTAATCCCGCTGCGCGCCGGTGAAAAACTGCGCTGGCGCCTGCTGGAGGAAAACGCGTGAGCGAAGAACTCTACGAAGACGACATGGACACCCAAGGCAGCAGCGGTTCGCGCCACCCGATGGCCGAGCGCTTCCGCGGCTACCTGCCGGTAGTGGTGGATGTGGAGACAGGTGGTTTCAACAGCGCCACCGATGCCCTGCTGGAAATTGCCGCCGTCACTATCGGCATGGACGAGAAAGGCTTCCTGTTCCCCGAGCACACCTACTTCCACCGGGTAGAGCCGTTCGAGGGCGCCAACATCGAAGCCGCCGCGCTGGAGTTTACCGGCATCAAGCTGGACCACCCGCTGCGCATGGCCGTCAGCGAGGAAAGCGCGCTGACCGACATCTTCCGCGGCGTACGCAAGGCACTCAAGGCCAATGGCTGCAAGCGGGCGATCCTGGTCGGCCACAACAGCAGCTTCGACCTGGGCTTCCTCAATGCGGCGGTGGCGCGCAACGACCTGAAGCGCAACCCGTTCCACCCGTTTTCGAGCTTCGACACCGCTACCCTCGCGGGCCTGGCGTATGGCCAGACCGTGCTGGCGCGTGCCTGCCAGAGCGCGGACATCGACTTCGACGGGCGTGAGGCGCACTCGGCGCGGTACGACACCGAGAAGACGGCCGAGCTGTTCTGCGGCATCGTCAACCGCTGGAAAGAGATGGGCGGCTGGCGCGACTTCAACGATTGAGTTGAGTCCGGGGGCCGCGTTGCGGCCCTTTCGCGGCACAAGGCCGCTCCTCCAGGGTATGCGTACTCCCGCAGGAGCGGCCTTGTGCCGCGAAAGAGCCAGGACAGGCACTGAAAGCCCTGTAGTCCAGGCACAAAAAAACCGGCCACGAAGGCCGGTTTTTTTATGCGAGCGGCAATTACAGCTTGCCAGCGTTCTCGCTCAGGTAGGCTGCGACGCCTTCTGGCGAAGCGTTCATGCCTTTGTCGCCTTTTTTCCAGTTGGCAGGGCAGACTTCGCCGTGCTCTTCGTGGAACTGCAGGGCGTCAACCAGGCGCAGCAGCTCGTCCATGTTACGGCCCAGTGGCAGGTCGTTGATGATCTGCGAGCGGACAACACCGTTGGTGTCGATCAGGAAGGCGCCACGGAAGGCCACGCCGCCTTCGGACTCTACGTCGTAGGCTTTGCAGATTTCGTGGGTCATGTCGGCAGCCAGGGTGTACTTCACCTGACCGATGCCGCCGTTGTTGACCGGGGTGTTACGCCAGGCGTTGTGGGTGAAGTGCGAGTCGATCGACACGCCGATCACTTCGACGTTGCGCGCCTGGAAGTCCGGGATGCGGTTGTCCAGGGCGATCAGCTCGGACGGGCAGACGAAGGTGAAGTCCAGCGGGTAGAAGAACACCAGGCCGTACTTGCCCTTGATGGCCGAAGCCAGGTTGAAGCTGTCGACGATCTCGCCATTGCCCAGCACGGCTGGAACGGTGAAATCGGGGGCTTTCTTACCAACGAGTACGCTCATTGTAATCTCCTGATGAGGGTGAAAAACCGTTTGCCGGGCCAGACGGGCTTGCCCGACATCCAACAAAGGCCGACCATCATACACGGCTTCTGATGACAGGCCGAATCCATCAGGCAGGCAACCACCGGTCGCTCAAGCACAGCCTTTTCAGAAAGCACTTTGACAAGCATTCTCATTAACATTAAGCTCCAATCCATCGACTCAACCCGCGATGGTCAGCCCTTATGTATGTGTGTCTTTGTGTCGGCGTCACCGACGGACAGATCCGCGATGCGATCTATGAAGGATGCTGCAGTTACAAGGAAGTGCGAGCCGCGACCAATGTCGCAAGCCAGTGTGGCAAATGCGCCTGCCTGGCCAAGGAAGTGGTCCGTGAGACCCTGACCGAGCTTCAGGTCAGCCAGGCAGCCCTGCCCTATCCCGTGGAATTTACCGCGGCCTGAAACCCCAGAATTCAATGAACCGGACCCTGTGTCCGGTTTTTTATGCCTTGAATTCAATAAGTTAGCGCTCCAACGCGGTTCACAAACATTCTTATTCCTATTAATTTTCACTTATTATTCAACAACTTAGGTTTGACACTACTAAGTATCGGGCTCAAACTTCACTGTATTGGCACACTTCTACAGGGCAGGAACCCGTAATGAAAGGCGACGTAAGCGTCATCCAGCATCTCAACAAGATCCTCGGAAACGAGCTGGTCGCGATCAACCAGTACTTCCTGCACGCACGCATGTACGAAGATTGGGGCCTGAACAAGCTCGGCAAGCACGAGTACAAGGAATCCATCGACGAGATGAAGCACGCTGACAAACTGATCAAGCGTATTCTCTTCCTCGAAGGCATCCCTAACGTTCAGGACCTGGGCAAGCTGCTGATCGGCGAGCACACCAAGGAAATGCTCGAGTGCGACCTGAAGCTTGAAAAGAAAGGCCTGGCCGACCTGAAGGCAGCCATCGCCCATTGCGAAACCGCTGGCGACTTCGGCTCGCGTGACATGCTTGAAGAGATCCTCGAATCCGAGGAAGAGCACATCGACTGGCTGGAAACCCAACTGGGGCTGATCGACAAGATCACTATCGAAAACTACCTGCAGTCGCAGATGGGCGAAGAATAATTATTCGCCGCATAAAAAAACCCGCTATCAGCGGGTTTTTTTATGCTTGCCGGAAGCTCAGGCTTCGGAAGCCTTGGCTTTGGCAGCAGCGTCCTTGATCAGGGTTTGCAACTCACCCTTCTCGAACATTTCCAGCATGATGTCGCTACCGCCAACCAGCTCACCGGCTACCCACAGCTGCGGGAAGGTCGGCCAGTTGGCATATTTTGGCAGGTTGGCACGGATTTCCGGGTTCTGCAGGATGTCGACGTAGGCGAACTTCTCGCCACAACCCATCACTGCTTGCGATGCCTTGGCCGAGAACCCGCATTGCGGGGCATTCGGCGAGCCTTTCATGTAAAGCAGAATGGTGTTGTTGGCAATCTGCTCTTTGATCGTTTCGATGATATCCATGTAGCACCTCGGCTTAACTTTGCGACGCTGTTGTCGGCACGGTGGCGCATTGTAACGGAAAGCCGAGCAGCGTGCTCGGCCTTGCTGTTCCTTACGCGGCCTCCACCTGCACGGGTACGCCATTGAGCGCAGCGTTGCCGGAAACCTGGTCCCGCAAGCGCTCGTCGGTCAGGTCATTGGCGCTCACCCCGGGCTGCGCCTGGGCGATCTGCATGTGCACGCCCTGACGACCGTGACCGAAGCCATGGGGCAGGCTGACCACACCGGGCATCATGTCCTCGCAGGCTTGCACCTCGACTTCGAGATCACCCGTGCGGGAGCGGATACGCACCCGCTGGCCGTCCTGCAACTGTCGCTGTTGCAGGTCTTGCGGGTGCATCAACAGATGATGGCGAGGCTTGCCTTTCACCAGGCGGTGGAAATTGTGCATCCATGAGTTGTTGCTGCGCACATGGCGGCGGCCGATCAGCAGCAGCTCACCCGGTACGGGCGGTGCCAGTTGCGTCAGGCGGTGAAGGTCGTCCAGCAACACCTGGTGTGCCGCTTCGACAGCCTTGCTGGTAGTCGCCAGGCGCGCAGCGAGGTTGCTGCGTAATGGCCCGAGGTCAAGCCCGTGTGGGTGCTCATCCAGCGTTGCCAGTGACAGCCGCCAAGGCGTTGCTTCACCATAGCGCCCCTTGCGCAAGGCCAGATCGATCATCTGCGCAGGTGCCCAGGTCGGTTTCAACTCAAGCTCGGCACGCCTGGCAAACGCCTGGGCGAGGCCGACGAAAATTTCCCAGTCGTGCAGCGCGCCGTCAGGCTTGGCCAGGATCGCCCGGTTGAAGCGGGTGACGTTGCGCACGGCCAGCAAGTTGAAGGTGCTGTCGTAGTGGTCGTTTTCCAGCGAGGAGGTGGAAGGCAGGATCAGGTCGGCATGCCGAGTGGTTTCGTTGATGTAGAGGTCGATGCTGAGCATGAATTCCAGGCCTTCCAGGGCCGCATCCAGCTGGCGACCGTTAGGCGTGGACAGCACCGGGTTGCCGGCCACTGTCACCAAGGCGCGTACTTGCCCTTCGCCAGGTGTCAGCATCTCTTCGGCCAGGGCCGCCACTGGCAGCTCGCCACCGTACTCGGGCAAACCCGACACCCGGCTCTGCCAGGCGTTGAAATGGCCGCCCGAGGTTGTGGCCACCAAGTCGACGGCGGGCTCGGTACACAAAGCGCCGCCTTCACGGTCGAGGTTGCCGGTCACCAGGTTGATCAGTTGCACCAGCCAGTGGCAGAGGGTGCCGAAGGTTTGGGTGGAAACGCCCATGCGGCCATAGCACACGGCCTTTTCTGCCGCAGCGAAGTCCCGTGCCAGCTGGCGGATCTGCGTAGCGGCAATGCCGCAATGCGGGCTCATGGCTTCGGCGCTGAGGGGGGCAAGGGCCTCACGCACCTGCTGCAGGCCGTTGATGGGTAAGTGCGAACCTTGCGCCAGGCCCTCCTCGAACAGGGTGTTGAGCATGCCGCACAACAAGGCTGCATCCCCACCCGGACGGACAAACAGGTGGGTATCGGCCATGGCCGCCGTTTCGCTGCGCCGAGGGTCCACCACCACCAGGCGCCCGCCCCGGCCAAGCAGGGCCTTGAGGCGCTTTTCCACATCGGGCACGGTCATGATGCTGCCGTTGGAGGCCAGCGGGTTGCCGCCAAGAATCAGCATGAAGTCGGCGTGGTCGATATCCGGAATCGGCAGCAGCAGGCCATGGCCGTACATCAGGTGGCTGACCAGGTGTTGTGGCAGCTGGTCCACCGAGGTGGCCGAGAAACGGTTGCGTGTCTTGAGCAAGCCGAGGAAGTAGTTGCTGTGGGTCATCAAACCGTAGTTGTGCACGCTTGGGTTGCCCTGGTAGACCGCCACGGCATTGCGCCCGTGGGCCTGCTGGACCGCCCACAACTTATCCGCGGCCAGAGCAAAGGCCTCGTCCCAGCCGATGGCCTGCCAACGCTCCCCTACCCGCTTGTGGGGCTGGCGCAGGCGGTCAGGGTCGTTCTGGATGTCCTGCAAGGCCACGGCCTTGGGGCAGACGTGGCCACGGCTGAACGGGTCCTGAGGGTCGCCTTTGATCGAGCTGATTAGCGCCCGCCCGTCGTCTTCATGGCTGACTTCGATGTTCAGCCCGCAGATTGCTTCGCACAGGTGACAGGCACGGTGATGCAGGGTCTTGGTCATGGCCGCCTCTGCCTTGTTGTTGTCGAACACTGACTATGCGCCCGCCCCCTGCCCCCGGCCAGCGCCCTTCGCCGCGTGAATCCACCGACATCAGGCACACGATTTGCGACAGCCATTTGCCAAATTGCCAGCAAGCCCTGTACAACCTCGTGTAGCAAATAAAAAACAGCACAGGCCGACGGGTGAAGACACCCTTTGCAACACCCTTTGCAATCAGGCCGCTGTTCCCCCTTGGCTTCAGGCGACATTTACTTATAGTATTGCGCCTTTCCCTATTTTCGTCCGCCCCGTGCGGCTTACGCCGCAGGTCAATCCCGTTGTCAAAAAAAACCATACGGTCGACCTGCATACCGTTGCAGATAAGGTAGTCAATCATGAGCGCTAGGCACTTTCTCTCCCTGCTGGACTTCACCACCGACGAATTGCTCGGGGTGATCCGCCGCGGCATCGAGCTGAAGGACCTGCGCAAACGAGGCGTGCTGTTCGAGCCTCTGAAGAACCGCGTGCTGGGCATGATCTTCGAGAAATCCTCGACCCGTACCCGCGTGTCGTTCGAGGCTGGCATGATCCAGCTGGGCGGCCAGGCCATCTTCCTGTCGCCACGCGACACCCAGCTGGGCCGTGGCGAGCCGATCGGTGACAGCGCCATCGTGCTGTCGAGCATGGTCGATGTGGTAATGATTCGTACCCACGCCCACAGCACGCTGACCGAATTCGCCGCCAAATCGCGCGTGCCGGTGATCAACGGCCTGTCCGACGAGTCGCACCCGTGCCAACTGCTGGCTGACATGCAGACCTTCCTCGAGCACCGCGGCTCGATCCAGGGCAAGACCGTGACCTGGATCGGCGACGGTTTCAACATGTGCAACTCCTATATCGAGGCCGCCAGGCAGTTCGATTTCCAGCTGCGCATCGCCTGCCCCGAAGGCTACGAGCCGGATCAGCGCTTCATGGCGCTGGGCGGTGACCGCGTGCAGATCATCCGCGATGCCAAGGAAGCCGTGCGTGATGCCCACCTGGTGGTCACCGATGTCTGGACTTCCATGGGTCAGGAGGAGGAAACTGCACGGCGCCTGGCGCATTTCGCGCCTTACCAGGTCACCCGCGAACTGCTCGACCTGGCGGCACCCGATGTCCTCTTCATGCACTGCCTGCCCGCCCACCGTGGCGAGGAAATCAGCCAGGACCTGCTCGACGACCCACGTTCGGTCGCCTGGGACGAGGCTGAAAACCGCCTGCATGCACAGAAGGCGCTTCTCGAATTCCTTGTAGAACCGGCTTACCACCACGCATGAGTCAACCCCTACTGCTCAACCTGCGCAACCTCGCCTGCGGCTACGGCGACCAGCGCATCGTCCAGAACCTCAATCTGCACCTGAACGCAGGCGACATCGGTTGCCTGCTGGGTTCATCCGGTTGCGGGAAAACCACCACGCTGCGCGCCATTGCCGGTTTCGAACCGGTACACGAAGGCGAGATCCAGCTGGCCGGCGAGGTCATCTCCCGCGCCGGCTTCACCCTGGCCCCGGAAAAGCGCCGCATCGGCATGGTGTTCCAGGACTATGCGCTGTTCCCGCACCTGACCGTGGCGCAGAACATTGCCTTTGGCATCGCCAAGCACCCACGCCAGGCCGCCGTCATCGAAGAGATGCTCGAACTGGTCAAGCTTGGCGGTTTGGGCGGGCGTTACCCGCACGAATTGTCTGGCGGCCAGCAGCAACGGGTCGCCCTGGCCCGTGCGCTGGCGCCGGAGCCGCAGTTGCTGCTGCTCGACGAGCCATTCTCCAACCTTGACGTGGAGTTGCGCCGGCGCCTGAGCCATGAGGTTCGCGATATTCTCAAGAGCCGTGGCACCAGCGCCATCCTGGTTACCCATGACCAGGAAGAAGCCTTTGCCGTCAGCGATCAGGTCGGTGTGTTCAAGGAAGGCCGCCTGGAGCAGTGGGACACGCCCTACAACCTTTACCACGAACCACAGACGCCGTTCGTGGCCAGCTTCATTGGCCAGGGGTACTTCATCCGTGGGCAGATGAGCAGCCACGAGGCCGTCAATACCGAGCTGGGTGAACTGCGCGGCAACCGTGCCTACATCATGGCACCGGGCAGTTCGGTGGACGTGCTGCTGCGGCCCGACGATATCGTGTATGCACCGGGCAGCGCGCTACAGGCGAACATCGTTGGCAAGAGCTTCCTGGGGGCATCGACCCTGTACCGCCTGCAACTGCCGACTGGCAGCCAGCTGGAAGCGATCTTCCCTAGCCATAACGACCTTCAGGTCGGTGAAGATGTGGGGATTGCGGTGAAAGCCGATCACCTGGTGCTGTTCCCGGTGCCGGGTAGCGTTGCGGCGCAGTTGCCGCGGCAGGAGAATGGCGTGCGTCGGTACAGTTCCGCGACCTGATTGCTGATCCCTGGGGCCGCTTTGCGGCCCTTCGCGGGCTTGCCCGGCTCAGCCTCTGCCGATTCCGGCAAACTTGCCCTGGGTATGCTCGGCCAGCACCGCCGCCGCCAACTCCACTTCCAGCCCACGCCGTCCAGCGCTGACATGGATGGTTGCAAAATTCTGCGCTGATTCATCAATGAAGGTTCGCAAGCGCTTCTTCTGCCCCAAAGGGCTGATCCCCCCCACCAGATAACCCGTAGCCCGCTGCGCCGCCGCCGGGTCTGCCATTTCGCATTTCTTTACCCCGGCAGCATGGGCCAGGGCCTTGAGGTCCAGGGTGCCCACCACCGGCACCACCGCCACCAGCAACTCCCCTTTCTCGCTGCTCGCCAGCAAGGTCTTGAACACCTGCTGCGGGTCGAGCCCGAGCTTTTCCGCCGCCTCCAGACCGTAGGACGCCGACTTGGGGTCATGCTCATAACTGTGCACACGGTGCTCGGCGCGATGCTTCTTCAACAGGTCTAAGGCGGGGGTCATGCAAGGGCTCCGGTCTGGGACGGCTCGGCGGCTACTTTAGGACAATTCCCACAGCGCAGCCAGCACACCGCAATGGCGCACCTCTAGTACGCGGATTCGCAGCCAATTTTAGCGACCATTTCGTGACTGGTCGTTCACTTTCGACCTTTGACATCAGCGTTTCTTGTCTATATTTTTTCGCTTCTGAACAAATGGCGCACTTTTAAGGTGCGTTTCCTGTATTTGCCCGGGGTCAATGGGGATCGACACCGGGCTTTGCTGTCGAGCGCCACGCGCCTCACAACAAAAAAAACGAGGTCATACATGACGACTGCTCTACGCCAACCCACGCTGTCCAGCCAATGCCTGGCCGAGTTTCTCGGCACAGCCCTGCTCATTTTCTTCGGCACCGGCTGTGTTGCCGCGCTCAAGGTCGCCGGCGCCAGCTTCGGCCTGTGGGAAATCAGCATCATCTGGGGCGTCGGCGTGAGCATGGCGATCTACCTCACTGCCGGCATTTCCGGCGCGCACCTGAACCCGGCAGTGAGCATCGCCCTCACCCTGTTCGCCGGTTTCGACAAGCGCAAGCTGCCCTTCTACATGCTGGCCCAGGTATGCGGCGCGTTCTGCGGCGCGGCGCTGGTCTACACCCTGTACAGCAACCTGTTCTTCGATTTCGAACAGGCCCACGCCATGTTGCGCGGTAGCGAAGCCAGCCTGGAGCTGGCCTCGGTGTTCTCCACCTACCCACATCCCTCGCTGTCCACCGGCCAGGCGTTCCTGGTCGAAGTCGTCATCACGGCTATCCTGATGGCCGTGATCATGGCCCTGACCGACGACAACAACGGCCTGCCGCGCGGCGCCATGGCCCCGCTGCTGATCGGCCTGCTGATCGCGGTGATCGGCAGCGCCATGGGCCCGCTGACCGGCTTTGCCATGAACCCTGCTCGCGATTTCGGGCCAAAACTCATGACTTTCCTGGCCGGTTGGGGCGAAATCGCCTTCACTGGCGGACGGGACATACCGTATTTCCTGGTTCCGGTGTTTGCACCGATCCTTGGCGCTTGCCTGGGTGCCGCGACCTATCGCGGCCTGATTGCCCGCAACCTGCCAATGGCAGCTGCCGCGAACCCTGAGACAAATGACAATCGCCAGGGCGATACTCAAGCCAATTGATGCCGGCTACATGCCCAGCCCTGACCTCCTATTCTCGCAAGGCCTACGACCATGACAGACACCCAGGACAAGAACTACATCATCGCCCTGGACCAGGGCACCACCAGTTCGCGTGCCATCATTTTCGACCGCGACGCCAATGTGGTGGGCACCTCCCAGCGCGAGTTCGCCCAGCACTATCCGCAGGCGGGCTGGGTCGAGCACGACCCGATGGAAATCTTCGCCACGCAGAGCGCGACCATGGTCGAGGCCTTGGCACAGGCAGGCATCAGCCATGCCCAGGTAGCCGCAATCGGCATCACCAACCAACGCGAAACCACTGTGGTGTGGGACAAGGAAACCGGCCGCCCGGTTTACAATGCCATCGTCTGGCAGTGCCGCCGCAGCACCGAGATCTGCGCCCAGCTCAAGCGCGACGGCCATGAAGACTACATTCGCGACACCACCGGCCTGGTCACCGACCCGTACTTCTCCGGCACCAAGCTGAAGTGGATCCTCGACAACGTCGAGGGCGTCCGCGAACGCGCCGAACGTGGCGAACTGTTGTTCGGCACCATCGATACCTGGCTGATCTGGAAGTTCTCGGGCGGCAAGGTGCACGTCACCGACTACACCAATGCCTCGCGCACGCTGATGTTCAACATCCATAGCCTGGAGTGGGACGACAAGCTGCTGGAAATCCTCGGCATCCCGCGGCAGATGCTGCCCGAGGTTCGTTCTTCTTCAGAAGTGTACGGCCAGACAAAAAGCGGCATTGCCATTGCTGGCATCGCAGGTGACCAACAGTCGGCACTGTTCGGCCAGATGTGCGTAGAACCCGGCCAGGCCAAGAACACCTACGGCACCGGCTGCTTCCTGCTGATGAACACCGGCGAGCAGGCAGTAAAATCGTCCCATGGCCTGCTCACCACCATCGCCTGCGGCCCCCGTGGCGAGGTGGCCTATGCACTGGAAGGCGCGGTGTTCAACGGTGGCTCCACCGTTCAATGGCTGCGTGACGAGCTGAAGATCGTCAACGACGCCCTGGATACCGAATACTTCGCCAGCAAGGTCAAGGACAGCAACGGCGTCTATCTGGTGCCGGCATTCACCGGCCTGGGTGCCCCGTACTGGGACCCGTACGCCCGTGGCGCGCTGTTCGGCCTGACCCGTGGCGTGAAGGTGGACCACATCATCCGCGCCGCGCTGGAGTCGATCGCCTACCAGACCCGCGACGTGCTCGATGCCATGCAGCAGGACTGCGGCCAGCGCCTGTCCGAATTGCGTGTGGACGGTGGTGCAGTGGCCAACAACTTCCTCATGCAGTTCCAGGCCGACATCCTCGGCACGTGCGTGGAGCGCCCGCAAATGCGCGAAACCACAGCCCTGGGCGCCGCCTACCTGGCCGGCCTGGCTTGCGGCTTCTGGAGCGGCCTGGACGAACTGCGCGACAAGGCAATCATCGAGCGCGAGTTCAGCCCGCAGCTGGATGAAACGCAGAAAGAGAAGCTGTATGCCGGCTGGAAGAAAGCCGTCGAACGTACCCGTGACTGGGAAGAGCACGAGGCGTAAAACACATTGGGGCCGCCACGCGGCCCCAATCGTCCACTGGCCGTCATCCCCTTCCTACGGCATCATTGCAGAATTTGTCCGGCTGCCCCAAAGGACCGCCCATGAATCTGCCCCCCCGCCAACAACAAATCCTCGAACTGGTGCGCGAGCGCGGTTACGTCAGTATCGAAGAAATGGCGCAGCTGTTCGTCGTGACGCCGCAGACCATCCGTCGAGATATCAACCAGCTTGCCGAGCTCAACCTGCTTCGCCGCTACCACGGTGGCGCGGCCTATGACTCGAGTATCGAGAATACGGCCTACGCCATGCGTGCCGACCAGATGCGCGATGAAAAGCAGCGTATCGCTGACGCCGTGGCCCGGCAGATTCCCGACCATGCCTCGGTGTTCATCAACATCGGCACCACTACCGAATCCATCGCCCGCGCACTGCTCAACCACAACCACCTGAAGGTCATCACCAACAACTTGCACGTGGCGGCGATCCTGGCTGCCAAGGACGATTTCGAAGTGCTGGTGGCCGGTGGCACGGTGCGCCGGGATGGTGGAGTGGTGGGCCAGGCCAGTGTCGACTTCATCAACCAGTTCAAGGTCGATTTCGCCTTGGTGGGTATCAGCGGCATCGACGAGGACGGCAGCCTGCTCGACTTCGACTACCAGGAAGTACGGGTATCCCAGGCGATCATCGCCAATGCCCGGCAGGTGATCCTTGCCGCCGACTCCAGCAAGTTCGGGCGCAACGCCATGGTGCGCCTGGGCTCGATCAGCCTGGTCGACTGCCTGGTGACCGATCAGGCGCCTACCCCCACCCTCACTCAGTTGCTGAACCAGTACAAGATCCGCCTCGACGTGGTTTAGAGGGTGGCGGGTGCTTGCCGCAACCTGTGTGGCATGCAGACCGCCCAGCCGAAATTTTCGAAAATGTTCACTTTATTGTCATCTGATCAGTTTTTTCTATAAAGACTGGCTGGCTACGGGCGTTCTGTTGCGCTAGTATTTTCGCAAACGAACATTAATGTTCACTTTCGATGTGAACAGCTCCCAGGAGGCCTTGCCCGTGTCCCAGCCCGTTTCGTCACAGCCACCACTTGCCGACTGCTATGACCTCGCCGTGATCGGCGGTGGCATCAATGGCGTGGGCATCGCTGCCGACGCCGCCGGGCGGGGTCTGAAAGTATTCCTTTGCGAAAAGGACGACCTGGCCCAGCACACGTCATCAGCCAGCAGCAAGCTGATTCACGGTGGCCTGCGCTACCTTGAACACTACGAATTCCGTCTGGTACGCGAAGCCTTGGCCGAACGCGAAGTGCTGCTAGCCAAGGCGCCGCATATCGTCAAACCGATGCGTTTCGTGCTGCCGCACCGCCCACACCTGCGCCCGGCGTGGATGATCCGCGCCGGCCTGTTCCTGTATGACCATCTGGGCAAACGCAAGCGCCTGGGTGCCTCGCGCAGCCTGCGCTTTGGCCCGGGTTACCCGCTAAAGCCAGCGATCACGCGCGGTTTCGAATACGCCGACTGCGCGGTAGACGACGCGCGGCTGGTGGTGCTCAATGCCATGGCCGCCCGTGAGCACGGCGCGCACATCCACACCCGCACCCGCTGCCTGCGCGCAGAGCGCGTGGACGGCCTGTGGCAGGTCGAGTTGCAGCATGCCGATGGCAGCCTGCAGAGCATTCGCGCCCGCGCACTGGTCAACGCCGCTGGCCCGTGGGTCGCCAGCTTCATCAAGGACGACCTCAAGCTGGATGCGCCGTACGGCATCCGCCTGATCCAGGGCAGCCACCTCATCGTGCCGCGCCTGTACGAAGGGGAACATGCCTTCATCCTGCAGAACGAAGACCAGCGCATCGTCTTCTGCATCCCTTACCTGGACCGCTTCACCCTGATAGGCACCACTGACCGCGAGTACAGCGGCGACCCTGCCAAGGTAGCGATCACTGAGCAGGAAACCGACTACCTGCTGAAGGTCGTCAACGAGCACTTCAACCATCAACTGAGCCAAGCCGACATCCTGCATACCTACTCCGGGGTGCGGCCGTTGTGCAACGATGAGTCGGACAACCCTTCGGCAGTGACCCGCGACTACACCCTCGCCCTCTCTGCACAAACAGGCCAGGCGCCGCTCCTGTCAGTGTTCGGCGGCAAGCTCACCACCTACCGCAAGCTGGCCGAATCGGCCATGGCTGAACTGAAGCCCTTCTTTACCCAGATGCGCGGCAGCTGGACTGCCGACGCGCCACTGCCAGGCGCCGAGGGGATGACCACGGTGCCGGCGCTGATCGATGCCGTACTGGCACGTTGTGGCTGGCTGCCTGCCGACATCGCCAAACGCTGGGTGCTCACCTACGGCAGCCGGGTGTGGCGGCTGCTCGATGGCATTGATGGGCCCGAGGGGTTGGGACAGGCTATCGGGGCCGGGCTGTTCACCCGCGAGGTAGATTACCTGCTGAAGGAAGAATGGGCCGTGCAAGCCGCTGATATCCTCTGGCGTCGTACCAAGCTGGGCCTGTCGCTGACCGCGCAGGAGCAGATGGCTCTGGAGGCGTACTTGCAGCAAGCCCGCAAACTGCGCGCCAATAGCCGCGCAGCCTGACAGTGACCATGAAGCCCTCTTGATGGGTCAAGAGGGCTTACCCGGCCAGCGCTCATGGGCTTCGCGCGCCAACCGCAACAGCAATGCCCGCTCGCTGCGATCGTAATCAGTCCTCAGCGCTTCACAGCGCTGAAGGAATTCGCTTTCGTTGATCACTTGTTCATCCACCTGAGCCTGCAAGGCCTCCATGCGCTCGTGCAGTGGTTGCACCAAGTCTTCAAAGCGCTGCGCATAAAACTCCCGCGCGTATCGCCCCCAGAAAGGCCGCTGCGCCAACGCTGCAATCAAGGCATCGGTCGTTTCATTCTGCAACACCGTGTCCTGCGCTCGCAGCAGGTCACTGGTGCTGATGTTTGCAAAACCGGGAAAATGCATTTCGTCGATCTCGATGGGCAGGCCCAGCGGGTGGGCCAGCCGCTGCCGATAGAAAAGCCTGGTCTCGATCTCATCGATGAGTGGGGCGTGCTCGGCACGCATGCGCTGCACGTGCAGCGTCGCCAGGCGGTCGACCTCGTCCAGTCGAAACAACCCGCGCCCAAGGTTCAGCAAACGGGCTTCGATCTGGTTGCCATGGCTATCTTCGACGGCACGCACTACCAGAACGCCAAGCTCCATCTGCTCCAGCAAAATCAGTAACCGGTCTATACAGCTGCGTGGGCCAGAGGCCTCGAGAAACAACTGTTGGCGCAACCGTTCGTGCTGTTCGCATGCTTCCAGAATCCGCCAGATCCGGCTGCGATAATGCCCAGGGTGCTGTTCGAAGTCCTCGGTAATGGCGAAGTCCGCCAAAAACTGGAACAACCCTCCCGACTCCGGTTCCCCACGCAGCGCTGTCCATATTGCTTGCTGGCGATCACGTTCACTGTCGCCTGCACGGTTGGCCCAGTTGTCGAAGAGATCGCTGTCGATTGCACGGTGGCGCGCGGACGCTGACCCCCAACTTCCCGGCGTCACACCGCGCGCCTCATCCAGCAGCAATCTGTCAGCTTCGCTCAGTGGATTGTCATGCAAGGACAAATGGTTCACCTGCAAGCGCAACTGGTGCAACTCCTGGCGCAGTGCGCGGATGTTGTTGTTACGCAAGTCCACGTGGGCACGAAACGAAATCCGCTCAGGCAACGCTTCCAGGCTCGCAGCGCGCAGGTTGACTTCACGCAGATTGCCGAGGCGAGTGAGGACCGGCGCCCTTCCCAGCGGGTTGTGGCTCAGGTCCAGGTGCCGCAGGGCGGCACTCCCGGCCAGACGCAATTCACCGGCCTCGTCCATCACCAGCCTGTTGCGGCTCAGGTTCAAATGGCGCAGATGGGACAACCGTTCAATGCCCTGAGGAACAGCAGTCAAGCGATTGCCGGACAGGTCGAGCTCAACCAGATTGGGAAAGCGCCGAAGAAAATCCTGATTGATTTCACCAAGGCCCAGGTCGCTGAGGATCAGCCGTCGCACATGAACAAAGCTCACCCCCTCCGGTAAATGGGGCAGGCTACCGATACGCTCCCCGGTGATGATCAGCGCGTGGTCCCCGGCCTCGTCGGTTATCTTGCGCCGCCAACTGCGCCTTATGGCAGTAGCGACCCGGCGGCGGCGTAGAGCCTCCAGCGGGTTACTGGCGTCCCTACGCCACTGACGCAGGCCTTCACGCAGGCGCGTGAGCTGATCCATGAGCTGGCCATAGTGCTCCCACAACCCGACCCGCCGTTCCATGAGGTCGAGCAGGTAGGCTTGCAGTTCCCCGTCAGTCATTGTCGGAAACACTTGGTGAATACCCCGGCCAATGGCACGTCGGCTGCTTTCACCTCGCCCACTCAAGACATAACCGATACGCCCATCCCCCAAACGGCCCGGGGGGCGCAGGCCCACGCCCAGCCGGGGCATGCCACAGAGCTCGGCCGCCTGGGTACGGTCGCTGGCAGCGGCCTCGATCAGCAACGTGCCCAAGGCGTCAGGACTGGCAGCTGCGTCGCCAAGATCGGCTGTCTGCGTCTCATCCAGAGCAGCCAACAACGCCGCAAGATATGAACCGGTCGTGTTTTGGCCGGCATAGTGGTAGCCGTCGCTGCGGCGTACGATACACCGTACGTCCTGCGCAGCCTCGGCGCCCATGCCGGCCAAGTACCGCCCACCCGGGCTACCGTCGCGCACTTCGATGCGTAAGTCGTCCGGCCAATTCACTTGACGCTTCAGTAAGCCCAAGGCCAGGCGTTCAGTGTCGGGATTGACGCAACGCGGCAGACGCAAGCCAGCGCATGCCCTGTCCAGACGGCTCTCGCGCAGTGACCACCGTGCACGCTCGGCCACCGCCAAAGGAATCCGCTGCATGGCGCTGAGAGTATCGAGCTGCGCCCCGCTGCAGTGCTGCAGCAGCTCATGCGTACAGCGTGCCGACAGGCCTGGGAAAGTACGCTGCAACAGCCGCTCGATGCCGTTGGGCCGTACTTGCCGGGCAGCAACGTGTTGCGCCAGTTGTGGTGCGCTGAAGTCCGGGTGGCGCTCATGTGCCTGATAAAGCTCCAGGGCATCGAGCAACCGTGCAGGTGCGCCCGTGTGTTCGACATGCAAACGGCGAACCTGTGCTTCACTCAGCCCAGTCACCTGCAGCAGGTAATCACAAGCCTGCGCCGGTAGCTCTGCCAGCGGTGTACTCAAGCGGCGGACCAGATTGGCCCGCCCTTCCCAGCTCTGGGGAGCTTCGAGTTCATGACGCCAGCCGCCGGCTCCGTTCTGTTCGATCACCGGCCGGTAGGCACTGGGACGGCGAGGGTGCAGGATCCTGGAGCGGCCATCGTGCGGATCCTCCATCACCCTGTAACCCCCCTCATCAAGGTGCCAGAGCCATTCCTGCGCGCCGACGCCACGCAACGGTTGGGCATCGTAACCTGACAGATCCGTGGCCATGAGCTTGACCTTGCCAGCAGCGTGGCGCACCGGCGCCAAGTCATCCACGAAGGCCACACGCTCCAGGGCGCGCAGGGCAATGTGGCTGCCGGCGGCGATCATCCCGCCTACCACAACGTTTTCGGCAACGTTGAACAGGTGGTTCAACGCCCCTTCGCGATCCCCGATGCGCCAATCCTGGTACCCTTCATACACTTCATCAGCCAGCTGTACCGCATTGGCCACCAGCAACACTTCACCCAGCACTGGCACGAAGAACCCCGCCACGTTCAGCAAGTCCATACCCAGTTCTTTGTAGCCCCGCATGCGCGCTTCGCGGTCTTCATCATCCTCGACATCGGTGGGCACGGCGAGCACTTTGGCGTCGTCCCTGACCTTGGCGATGAATTGCCGGCGCAGGTGTGCGAACGGCGCATCAGTGATCGTTGCAGAACGAGCGTCAAGTTCAACCCCGGCCGCATGCGCCTGTGCGACCCGTTCGTTCAATACGCGATAGAAATTGACCCGCTCTCGCTCGGTAATGAAGCGTGCGAAAAAGCGCCGATATGCCGGCTTGCGAAAACGTTTTCCGAGGTAGGTGTCGAGTGCGTCCCAGCTGACGTGTTGGGAGACAGGCTCAAGTGGGTCACCGGGTATCCAAAGCACCACCGACTCTACTGCGCCATCCGCCGAAGGGCGCATTTCCAGCGTCAGTACACCTTGAATGGGGCGGCCCAGCAGGTACAACTGTCGGGGTACAACAGTGCCAACCAGCACAGGCACCACCGGTTTTTCGGCGATAAGCGGCAACAGCAACCAATACGTGCGCTCGTAAATTTCGCCTTTGAACGCAGCAACCCGCATCGCCACCTCGAAATTGGCCCTGAAACTCCCCTCGAACTGCCCGTGCAAGCGAGCGATGGCCTGGCCCGGCTCATCCTGGGGGCCATCCTCAGGCTGCAGGTGCTGGGTGAGCAACGCCTGATACTTGCCACCGGCATCTATTTCACGACACGCCGAGGCAAACGCATGGAAGCTCATTGGCAGGCGTTTGCCGTCGCCATCGACCAGTTCACCCTTGAGCATGTGCCCGGGGCGCGTCTCCTTGCGATGATAGTTATGCAGCGCCGCCGCCAGCAAAGATCGCCCGGAGCGACGAACATAGGTTGGCCGCAGCAGAACAGGCGAAGCGCTGGGCAGCAATAACCGCTGCGAGATCCGCACCTTGCAACCAGTCACATCCGGGTTGCTGATGCCGCTCTTGCGCAGTTTGGTTGTGAGCAATTCAGCTGCGTAGTCCTGCAGTGAAGGGATGGCCTGAAGGATCGGGCCGAGCCGAGCCTCGCAGTTCGCCTGTCGGCGCAAAGCACTACGTAACGCATCGAGCCTTTCCGGTTGCGCATGATCGACGAGCCATCGGGGCAGGTTTTGGGCAATCAGGCTATCGATGGAATCGTGCGGGGGCTGGGGCGGTGACATCTGCGGAGCTCTCCAGGCAAAGTGGACAGCTCACCACGCCTGAGCCCGAACCGGGCAATGCATAGTTACAGCAAGCACTTTCATGGAAGGTGTCGCAGCACCATACGTTCGGATAACCGAACGGTAAAAATGAATTCATTCGGTCAAACGAACTCTGCAGGGAGCTCTAGTCTGTCAAGCGCGAGCAATACAGGTGGTTTAGGGTCGACGCATGGCTTGGCACGAGTCATGCTCTACACTTGGAAGCCGAATGCACTCGCTTCTTGCTGTATTCGTTGAACGAAAGAGTCCGCCAACGGCTCCATAAAAAAAACAAACACGTCGAGGAAAATTTGATGCGTATCGTTCGTCAATTGCTGGGCGCCGCCATCGCGGCCGCTGTGATCGCTTCGCCGGCCATGGCCGAAGAACTGACTGGCACCCTGAAGAAGATCAAGGAATCGGGCACCATCACCCTGGGCCACCGCGACTCCTCCATCCCGTTTTCCTACCTGGCCGGCAAACCCGAGCCCGTGGGCTACTCGCATGACATCCAGCTGGCTGTCGTCGACGCCCTGAAGAAGCAACTGGGTACGGACATCAAGGTCCGTTACAACCTGGTCACCTCCCAGACCCGCATCCCGCTGGTGCAGAACGGCACCGTCGACCTTGAGTGCGGTTCCACCACCAACAACGTCGAGCGCCAGCAGCAAGTCGGTTTCTCGGTCGGCATCTTCGAAGTCGGCACCCGCCTGTTGACCAAGGTCAAGGACGGTGCGCCTGCATACAAAGACTTCCCGGACCTGGCCGGCAAGAACGTGGTGACCACCGCCGGTACCACCTCCGAGCGCATCCTCAAGGCGATGAACGCCGACAAGCAGATGAAGATGAACGTGATTTCCGCCAAGGACCACGGTGAAGCCTTCAACATGCTCGAAAGCGGCCGCGCCGTGGCCTTCATGATGGACGACGCGCTGCTGGCCGGTGAAATGGCCAAGGCGCGCAAGCCATCCGACTGGGTCATCACCGGTACCCCGCAATCGTACGAAATCTACGGCTGCATGGTGCGCAAGGAAGATGCTGCGTTCAAGAAAGCGGTCGATGACGCCATCGTGGGCTACTTCAAGTCGGGCGAGGTCAACAAGAGCTACGACAAGTGGTTCAATCAGCCGATCCCGCCAAAAGGCCTGAACCTGCAGTTCCCGATGAGCGACGAGCTGAAAAAGCTGATCGCCGAGCCGACCGACAAGGCTGCGGACGAGAAGAAGTCCTGATCCTCAGATAGTGGCCTGGTGCTCAACAGCACGAATCAATTCTGCAGGCCACTCATTAGTGTCTAACCTTTCATCCGAGGGCGCCAAGCGCCCCCGGATGCTCGAAGGTGCCCGTGAAACAACCGTCTGAGGGGAAATCCCGATGAATTACAACTGGGACTGGGGCGTGTTCTTCAAGTCCACCGGCGTGGGCAGCGAAACCTATCTGGACTGGTACATCACCGGCCTGGGCTGGACCATCGCCATCGCCATCACCGCCTGGATCATTGCGCTGCTGCTGGGGTCACTCCTCGGTGTCATGCGTACCGTGCCGAACCGCCTGGTATCGGGCATCGCTACCGCCTACGTGGAACTGTTCCGCAACGTGCCACTGCTGGTGCAGCTGTTCATCTGGTACTTCCTGGTACCGGACCTGCTGCCGGAAGGCTTGCAGGAATGGTTCAAGCAGGACCTCAACCCGACCACCTCGGCGCTGATCAGCGTGGTCGTCTGCCTGGGCCTGTTCACCGCCGCCCGCGTCTGCGAACAGGTGCGTACCGGTATTCAGGCGCTGCCCAAAGGCCAGGAAGCCGCCGCCCGTGCCATGGGGTTCAGCCTCCCGCAAATCTATAACAACGTGCTGCTGCCGCAGGCTTACCGGATCATCATTCCGCCGCTCACCTCCGAGTTCCTCAACGTCTTCAAGAACTCCTCGGTGGCGTCGCTGATCGGCCTGATGGAGCTGCTGGCGCAGACCAAGCAGACCGCCGAGTTCTCCGCCAACCTGTTCGAGGCGTTCACCCTGGCCACGCTGATCTACTTCACCCTGAACATGGGCCTGATGCTGCTGATGCGCATGGTCGAGAAGAAAGTCGCCGTGCCTGGCCTGATTTCCGTGGGGGGCAAGTAAATGGACATGGATTTCAGCGAAATCATCCCGGCCCTGCCTGCCCTGTGGGAAGGCATGGTCATGACCCTGCAGCTGATGGTCATGGGCGTTGTCGGTGGTATTGCACTGGGCACCATCCTGGCCCTGATGCGCCTGTCGTCGAGCAAGCTGCTGTCACGTGTGGCAGGGGCCTACGTCAACTACTTCCGCTCGATCCCGCTGCTGCTTGTAATTACCTGGTTCTACCTGGCGGTGCCGTTCGTGCTGCGCTGGATTACCGGCGAAGACACGCCAGTGGGTGCGTTCACGTCTTGCGTGGTGGCCTTCATGATGTTCGAGGCCGCGTACTTCTGCGAAATCGTGCGTGCTGGCGTGCAGTCGATTTCCAAAGGCCAGATGGGCGCCGCGCAGGCGCTGGGCATGAACTACGCGCAAACCATGCGCCTGATCATCCTGCCCCAGGCCTTCCGCAAGATGACCCCGCTGCTGCTGCAGCAAAGCATCATCCTCTTCCAGGACACCTCGCTGGTGTACACCGTGGGCCTGGTGGACTTCCTCAACTCGGCACGTTCCAACGGCGATATCATCGGGCGCTCCCATGAGTTCCTGATCTTCGCCGGCGTCGTCTACTTCATCATCAGCTTCTCCGCTTCGTGGCTGGTCAAGCGCCTGCAAAAAAGGATCACCGTATGATTTCCATCAAGAACGTCAACAAGTGGTACGGCGACTTCCAGGTACTGACCGATTGCAACACCGAGGTCAAGAAAGGTGAAGTGGTGGTAGTCTGCGGCCCGTCGGGCTCGGGCAAGTCCACCCTGATCAAATGCGTCAACGCGCTGGAGCCGTTCCAGAAGGGCGACATCGTGGTCGACGGCACGTCGATCTCCGACCCGAAAACCAACCTGCCGAAGCTGCGTTCGCGGGTGGGCATGGTGTTCCAGCACTTCGAACTGTTCCCGCACCTGACCATCACCGAGAACCTGACCATCGCGCAGATCAAGGTACTGGGCCGGAGCAAGGAAGAAGCCACCAAGAAGGGCCTCGCCCTGCTTGAGCGGGTGGGCTTGTCAGCGCATGCGCACAAGCACCCTGGCCAGCTTTCCGGCGGCCAGCAGCAGCGAGTGGCCATCGCCCGTGCGCTGTCAATGGACCCGATCGTCATGCTGTTCGACGAACCCACCTCGGCACTGGACCCGGAAATGGTCAGCGAGGTGCTGGACGTAATGGTGCAACTGGCCCACGAAGGCATGACCATGATGTGCGTGACCCACGAAATGGGCTTTGCCCGCAAGGTCGCCAACCGGGTCATCTTCATGGACAAGGGCAGCATCATCGAAGACTGCACCAAGGAAGAGTTCTTCGGCGATCAGACTGCCCGCGACCAGCGTACCCAGCACTTCCTCAGCAAGATCCTGCAGCACTGATCCGGCCACAGCATCCGCTGCCACGGGACCCACCGGGCAGCGGATGCTGGTCGTGACAAGGCCACTGTGATGAAATGCGACCCCTCGCTACTTCGCCCTGCCAAGCCTGCCGTGAAATCCCGTCTGATCCGCCAATTGCTGTTACCGCCACTGATCATCCTGCTGATGGTCGGCTTAGGGCTGGCTGGCTACCTGATCAGCGAGAGCAACGGCATCCGCACCCTCAGCGAAAACGGCGAACGCCAGCTGGAGCTGCATGCGCGCACGGTCGAAAGCGAAATCAGCAAATACACCTACCTGCCGAGCCTGCTGGAGCTGGAGGACAGCGTCTCGCACCTGCTCACCGACCCGGACGGCGGCTCCCGCCAGGCGGTCAACGAATACCTCGAGGGCCTGAACAGGCGCAGCCGCAGCCGCGCCATTTTCGTACTCGATACCAATGGCCGGGTACAGGCCACCAGCAACTGGCGCGACGCCGACTCGTTCCTCGGTGAAGACCTGTCGTTCCGCGCCTACTTCCAGACCGCCGTGCGCGGCGAGCCCGGGCGTTTCTACGGCATCGGCAGCACCACGGGCGAGGCCGGCTATTACCTGGCCCATGGGCTTGAAGAGCACGGCAAGATCATTGGCGTGGCAGTGATCAAGGTGCGCCTGGACACCCTCGAAGAGCGCTGGCAGCGTGCCCGCCTGGAGGCGTTCGTCAGCGACGAAAACGGCATCATCATCCTTTCAAGTGACCCGGCCCGGCGCCTGAAATCGGTGCGCCCGCTGACCCCGCAAATCAAGGAGCGCCTGGCGCGCAGCCTGCAATACTACTGGTGGCCGCTCAACGAACTGCAGCCACTGGCCCGGGAAACCCTGGCCGATGGCGTGGAAAAACTGACCTTCCCGGCAAACAGCGAAACTGCCCAGGGCAAGCCGCACGAAGTCGCCTACCTGGCCCAGACCCGGCGCCTGGCCGACACGCCTTGGCACTTTACCCTGCTGACCCCGCTGCAGGACCTGCGCCGCGAATCCATGGTGCAGGGCATCCTGGTGGGCGTGGCATTTGCCTTGCTGGCAATACTCGGCATTGCCTGGAACGAGCGACGCAAGGTCATCGCCACTCGCTTGGCGGCCCGCGAGGCCCTTGAGGAAGCCAACAGCCAGCTGGAACGGCGCATTGCCGAACGCACGGCGGACCTGCGCGCCAGCAACGAACGCCTGAAAGGCCAGATTCGCGAGCGCCGGCATGCCGAGCAGACCTTGCGCCACGCCCAGGATGAGCTGGTGCAGGCTGGCAAGCTGGCCGCCATCGGGCAGATGTCCACCAGCATTGCCCATGAGCTGAACCAGCCGCTGGCCGCGCTGCGCACGTTGTCTGGCAACACCGTGCGCTTCCTCGAACGCGGGGCACTGGAAACCGCCAGCACCAACCTGCGCACCATGAACGACCTGATCGACCGCATGGGGCGTATCACCGCCAGCCTGCGCTCGTTCGCCCGGCGTGGTGAAGACAGCGGCCAGGCCTCGCTGGCCAAGGCAGTTGAAGCCACCTTGCAGGTGCTGGCCAACCGCATCAGCGCCTGCCATTTGCAGTTGCACCACCAGTTCGAGGACCAGCAACTGGCCATCGACCAAACCCGCCTGGAGCAGATCCTGCTCAACCTGATCGGCAACGCCCTCGATGCCATGGCCGCGCAACCGTTGCCCGAGCTGTGGCTGGAAGGCGAGCTGCAAGGCGACAAGTACCGCCTGCAGGTGCGCGACAATGGCCACGGCATCGACGCCGAGGCGCGCAAGCACCTGTTCGAACCGTTCTTCACCACCAAACCGGGCGAACATGGCCTGGGCCTGGGCCTGACCCTGTCGGCGAGCCTTGCCGCCGCCGCCAAGGGCAGCCTCAACGTCGAGCACCCCGTCACCGGCGGCACGGCCTTCGTCCTGGCCCTGCCCCTGGTCTCCCCCCCTAGCGAATCGGCAGAGCACCCATGAACCAAGCGCCTCTTACCGTCCTGATCGTCGAAGACGACCCGCATGTGCTGCTCGGCTGCCAGCAGGCCCTGGCCCTGGAGGATATCGCCTGTGAAGGCGTGGGCAGCGCCGAACAAGCGCTGGAACGCATCGGCGACGATTTCGCCGGCATCGTCGTCAGCGATATCCGCCTGCCGGGCATCGATGGCCTGGAGCTGCTCAACCGCCTGAAGGCCCGTGACCGCAGCCTGCCGGTGGTGTTGATCACCGGCCACGGTGATATCGACATGGCGGTCGGCGCCATGCGTAATGGTGCCTACGACTTCATGGAAAAACCGTTCTCCCCCGAGCGCCTGGTCGACGTGGTGCGCCGCGCCCTCGAACATCGCGGGCTGTCGCGCGAAGTGGTGGCCCTGCGCCGCCAACTGGCCGAGCAGAGCAGCCTGGAGGGGCGCATCATCGGTCGTTCGTCGGCCATGGAACACTTGCGCGAACTGATTGCCAACGTCGCCGATACGTCGGCCAACGTGCTGATCGAAGGCGAGACCGGCACCGGCAAGGAACTGGTCGCCCGCTGCCTGCACGATTTCAGCCGACGCCAGGGCCAGCCCTTTGTGGCGCTGAACTGTGGCGGCCTGCCGGAGAACCTGTTCGAAAGCGAAATTTTCGGCCACGAGGCCAACGCCTTCACCGGCGCCGGCAAACGCCGTATCGGCAAGATCGAACACGCCAATGGTGGCACGCTGTTCCTCGATGAAGTGGAGAGCATGCCGATCAACCTGCAGATCAAGCTGCTGCGCGTACTGCAGGAACGCACGCTGGAGCGGCTAGGTTCGAACCAAAGCATCCCGGTGGACTGCCGGGTAATCGCCGCGACCAAGGCCGACCTCGACAGCATGGGCCAGAGCGGCCAGTTCCGCAGCGACCTGTACTACCGCCTGAACGTGGTGACCCTCGAGCTGCCACCCCTGCGCGAGCGCCGCGAAGACATCACGCAGCTGTTCGAGCACTTCCTCCAGCAGTCCGCACTGCGCTTCGACCGTGAAGCACCGGCGCTGGACAGCCAGATCCTCTCACGCCTGATGGCCCACGACTGGCCGGGCAATGTGCGCGAGTTGCGCAACGTGGCTGAACGCCATGCCCTTGGCCTGCCAGCCTTCAAGAAAGGCCCCAGCGGCGGCGCCAGCCAGGGCCTGGGCTTTGCCGAAGCGGTGGAAGCATTCGAACGCAACCTGCTCGGCGATGCCCTGCAACGCACGGGGGGCAACCTGAGCCAGGCCAGCCAGGAGCTGGGCATGGCCAAGACCACGCTGTTCGACAAAGTGAAAAAGTACGGCCTCGGCTGACCTCAACCTGAACTGGAAAGACAACGTGGATCTGGTATTCAAAGCTGCCTTGGGCGCTGGCGTGGTGCTGCTGCTGGCGGTGCTGTCGAAGACGCGCAACTACTACATCGCCGGGCTGGTGCCGCTGTTTCCCACCTTTGCCCTGATTGCCCACTACATCGTTGGCAAGGGGCGCAGCATTGCCGACCTGAAGACCACCATCCTGTTCGGCATGTGGTCGATCATTCCGTATTTCGTGTACCTGGCGACCCTGTACGTGCTGGTCGACCGCCTGCGCCTGGAGGCGTCGTTGGCGCTGGCCACAGTAGCGTGGCTGATAGCCGCGACCGTGCTGGTGACCTTGTGGGTGCGGATGCACTGATCAAAATTCGCGCTGGCTTCTTCGCGGGCTTGCCCGCGAAGAAGCCAGCGCGGAGTCACAGCCCTGCGATGTGCTTGACCTCTTGCCTATGCGCCTGCAAATAAGGCAATACGGCCCCCAGCAGCGGCGCCTTGAACGGCTCCTGAAAGCGGTGCGCCAGCCCCGGTATCAGCCGCAGCTGGCTGCCTTGAATGTGCGCCGCCAGGTGCACACCGTGCATAACCGGCAACAACGGGTCGGCCGTGCCATGCACCACCAGGGTCGGCACACGAAGCTGATTCAAAAGCTCGACACGGCTCGGTTCGGCCAGTATCGCCATGATCTGGCGCTTGGCCCCGTCGGGGTTGAACGCCCGGTCATAGGCGACTGCCGCCAGGTGCAGCAACACAGCGCGGTCGTCCCGCACCTCGGGGCTGCCAAGGGCCGCCAGCAGGTCGGCCTGCTGCTCGATGGCCACTTCGCGGTTGGGCGCGCTGCGCCGGGCCAGCAACTGCACCAATGCCGGATCCGGCGCCGGCAGCCCAGCCGCCCCTGAACTGGACATGACCAAGGTCAGGCTGCGCACGCGCTCGGGTGCCACGGCCGCCAGATGCTGGGCGATCATGCCGCCCATGCTCACGCCCAGTACATGAAACTGGCGCACGCCCAGCGCGTCCATCAGGCGCAAGCCATCATCGGCCATGTCCGTCAGCGTATAGGGCGCCGCCACCGGCAGGCCCAGCTTATAACGTAACAGCTCGACCGTCAGGTTGGCCGACGGAGGCATCTGGTTCCAGCGCGACAGGCCAACATCGCGGTTGTCATAACGGATCACCCGAAAGCCCTGGCGGCACAAGGCCTCGACCACATCGTCCGGCCAATGGATCAGTTGCCCGCCCAGGCCCATGACCAGCAGCAAGGCCGGGTCACCAGGCGCCCCAACGCTCTGGTACACCAGGCTGACCGCACCCAGTTCGGCACGCTGCACCGGTACCTGGGCGTCACAACGCTGTTCGGCGAAACTCGCAGGTACGCTGAATATCAAGAAAAGAAAAAGCCAAAAAGCCCGCATGGAAGAAACACCAGAATGCAGATCCCCAGTAGAGCGCGAGTCTGATGAATTCTGTTCGGGCGCGCTGCCACAGTTCGGTGACAGTTTCATGACTCCCGCCAGGCGGTGCGGCCGAACGCCCAGTCGACAGCCGCGCCAACATGAGAGAAACTCAACTCATTCCCTGTTTCTTCAAACCTACACCCCGGAGTCAGCAGTGCTGGAGATCCGTCACCTGAAAACCCTTCATGCCCTGCGCGAAGCCGACAGCCTGGTGGAGGCCGCCGAACGCCTGCACCTGACCCAGTCGGCGCTGTCGCACCAGTTCAAGGAGCTGGAAGAGCGCTTGGGCCTGCCCATTTTCGTGCGCAAGACCAAGCCGATCCGCTTCACCAGCGCCGGGCTGCGCCTGCTGCAACTGGCCGATGCCACCCTGCCACTGCTGCGCGGCGCCGAGCGTGACATCGCACGCCTGGCCGGTGGCACTGCCGGGCGCCTGCACATGGCCATCGAATGCCACAGCTGCTTCCAGTGGCTGATGCCGACCATCGACCAGTTCCGCGATGCCTGGCCGGAAGTTGAGCTGGACCTGGCCTCCGGCTTTGCCTTCGCCCCCCTGCCAGCACTGGCCCGCGGTGACCTGGACCTGGTGGTGACCTCCGACCCGGTGGACCTGACAGGCATCACGTACGTGCCGCTGTTCACCTACGAGGCAATGCTGGCAGTGGCCAACCAGCATGCGCTGGCCAGCAAGCCCTACATCGTGCCACAAGACTTGCTTGACCAGACGCTGATCACCTACCCGGTGGAGCGCGACCGCCTGGACATCTTCACCCGCTTCCTGGAGCCGGCCGACATTGAGCCGGCCGCCGTACGCACCTCGGAGCTGACGGTAATGATGATGCAGCTGGTAGCCAGCGGCCGTGGGGTATGCGGCATGCCGCACTGGGCACTGCACGAGTACAGCTCGCGCGGCTATGTGAAGGGCAAACGCCTGGGTGAGAAAGGCCTGTTCGCCACCCTTTATGCCGCCGTGCGCACCGACATGCTCGATGCGCCTTACATGCGCGACTTTTTGCTGACCGCCAAAGACACCTCGTTCGCCACCCTCGATGGGGTCAGCGCGGTGCGTTGAGTGCCTGGCGGTACAGCGGCAGGATCAGGTCGCGGGTCAGCGGCGCCAGTTGCATGACGGGCGCCTGGTCAGCGGCCAGCCAGACAACCTCTTCGATCTCCGCAGCCGGGACCACGGCTGCGGCGCTGTCGACACGGAACAGCTCGGCCTGCACTTCGAAGCCTGGCTCGTTGGCGGCTGGGGCACTGAACTGGCCCAGGTGCACGGCCTGGGCCGGGTCGATGTGCAAGCCCAGCTCCTCGTGCAACTCGCGCACCAGTGCCTGCACCGGCGTTTCACCGGCATCGATCTTGCCGCCTGGCTGCATGAAAGCGCCGGTGCCGCGCTTGCGCACCAGCAGGGTTCGGCCCTGAGGGTCGATCAGCAGGGCGGCGGCGATGCGGATTATGTTCGGCATGAATCAGCTCACTTAATAAATCAAAGAAGATATCGCCTGCGCCGGCTCTATCGCCGGCGCAGGCAACATAGCATCCGCGACGAACGGCCTCTTGCCAACCCGCCGCATACCCTCCATAACCAACACATGAACCTGCCCGCCAAACACCACCCGGTGCTCGAGCTGTTCCATCCTGCCGTGCGCACCTGGTTCCGTCGCCATTTCGCCACGGTCACTGAAGCCCAGGCACAAGCCTGGCCGCTGATCCACGCCGGCCAGTCGATGCTGCTCGCCGCGCCGACTGGCTCGGGCAAAACCCTCAGTGCTTTCCTGGCGGTGCTCGACGAACTGTTCCGTGAAGGCCTGGAGCACCAAGGCGAACTGCCCGCGCAAACCCAGGTGATCTACGTTTCGCCGCTGAAGGCCTTGTCCAACGACATCCGCCTCAACCTGCAAGCCCCGCTCGAAGGCATCAGCCAGGCCCTCGCAGACCAAGGCCTGAAAGCCCCACGCATCACCACGGCCGTACGCACGGGCGACACGCCTCAAAAGGAACGTGCCGCCATGCGCAAGCTGGCCCCGCACATTCTGGTGACAACCCCCGAATCGCTGTACGTGTTGATGGGCTCTGCTTCAGGCCGTGAAGGCCTGGGTAACGTGCATACGGTAATCGTCGACGAAATCCACGCCCTGGCCGGCAACAAGCGGGGCGCCCATCTGGCGCTGACGTTGGAACGCCTGCAAGCCTTGTGCAAACGGCCACTGCGGCGCATCGGGCTGTCCGCCACACAACGCCCGGTCGAGCGGGTGGCAGAGTTTCTGGCCGGCAGCGGGCGCCCCTGCGCCATCGTCGATGTAGGCCATGCGCGCCAGCGCGATCTGGCCATCGAAGTGCCGCCGGTGCCACTGGGCGCGGTGATGGCCAACGATGTCTGGGGCCTGGTCTACGACCGCTTGGCGACCCTGGCGCGCGAACACCGCACCACGCTGGTATTCGTCAACACCCGGCGCCTTGCCGAGCGCATCACCCGTCACCTCAGCGACCGGCTGGGCAAGGAGGCGGTAGCCGCGCACCATGGCAGCCTGTCCAAGGAGTTGCGCCTGAACGCAGAACAGCGGCTCAAGAGCGGCCATTTGCAGGTGCTGGTAGCCACCGCTTCGCTGGAGCTGGGCATTGATATTGGCGATATCGACCTGGTGTGCCAAATCGCCTCGCCGGGTTCGATTGCCGCCTTCCTGCAACGGGTTGGCCGCGCCGGCCACCAGGTTGACGGTGTGCCTAAGGGGCGCCTGTTCCCCACCTCACGCGATGACCTGATCGAATGCGTGGCCCTGCTGGACTGCGTGCGCCAAGGCGAACTGGACGAGTTGCACATACCCCGGGCACCGCTGGACGTACTGGCCCAGCAGATTGTCGCCGAAGCCAGCAACCAGGACTGGCACGAACAAGCCCTGTTCGACTGCCTGCGCCAGGCCACCCCCTATGCCGAGCTCGACCAGCGCCACTACCAGGCGCTGCTCACCATGCTCGCCGAGGGCTATAACGGCCGCCAGGGCATCCGCAGCGCCTATTTGCACCGCGATGCGGTCAGCGGCACGCTGCGCGGCCGTCGCGGCAGCCAACTGACGGCGCTGACCAGCGGCGGCACCATCCCTGACAACGCCGACTACACCGTGCTGCTGGAACCGCAGGCGCTGAACATCGGCAGCGTCAATGAAGACTTTGCCGTGGAGAGCATTGCCGGCGATATCTTCCAGCTGGGCAACGCCTCTTATCGCATCCTGCGCGTCGAGCCGGGCCGCGTACGGGTGGAAGATGCCCATGGCCTGCCGCCGACCATTCCGTTCTGGCTGGGTGAAGCGCCGGGGCGCAGTGACGAGCTGTCTGCCGCCGTAGCCCGGCTGCAGGCGAGAATCGACCAGCAACTGGATCAGGCTGACGGCGACAGGCTGAAGGTACTCGCCTGGGTGCAGGCTACCTTTGAACTGGGCGAAGACAGCGCCAGCCAGTTGCTCGACTATCTGGCCCGCACCCGCGAGGTGCTTGGCGCCCTGCCTTCGCAGGACACGCTGGTGATGGAGCGCTTTTTCGATGAGTCGGGCGGGACCCAGCTGATCATCCATTCACCCTACGGCAGCCGCATCAACCGCGCGTGGGGCCTTGCCTTGCGCAAGCGCTTCTGCCGCACCTTCAACTTCGAGCTGCAGGCTGCCGCCAGCGAAGATGCCATCGTACTTTCACTGTCGACCAGCCACAGCTTCGAGCTGGACGAGGTGTGGCGTTACCTGAACAGCCGCAGCGCCGAGCCGATCCTCGTCCAGGCCCTGCTGGATGCACCGCTGTTTGGCGTGCGCTGGCGCTGGAACGCTGGCGTGGCCATGGCGCTGCCACGCTTCGTGGGCGGGCGCAAGGTAGCGCCGCAGATCCAGCGCATGAAGAGCGAAGACCTGGTGGCCGCCGTGTTCCCAGACCAGATCGCCTGCCTGGAGAACATTGCCGGCGAACGGCAGATACCCGATCACCCGTTGGTCGAACAAACACTCGACGACTGCCTGCACGAGGCGATGGACAGCGAAGGTTGGCTGGCCCTGTTGCGACGCATGGAAAGCGGGGCGGTACGCCTGCTGTGCCGCGACCTGCCCGCCCCTTCGCCACTGGCGTCGGCCATTCTCAACGCCAGGCCGTACGCTTTTCTGGACGATGCCCCGCTGGAAGAACGGCGCACCCAGGCTGTGCTCAACCGACGCTGGAGCGAAGTGCGCAGTGGCGACGACCTGGGCGCCCTGGACGCTGATGCCATTGCCGCCGTCGCGGCCGAGGCCTGGCCGCAACCGGGCAATGCCGACGAAATGCACGAAGCGCTGATGGGCCTGGGCGCGATCAGCCAAGCTGAAGTGCAAGGCAATGCCAGCTGGGACCTGCTGCTCAGGCAACTGGCCAAGAACGGGCGGGCCTTGCGCCTGGCGGACGAAAAACTGTGGTTGGCGCGTGAGCGACTGGGCCTGCTGAGGGTGCTGTATTCGGATGCTCTACTGGAGCCTGCGTTGCAGGTGTTGCCAGGGTTTGATCAGGCCATCGACCCGGACCTTGCCCTGGGTGAACTGTTACGTGCCCGCCTGAGTGGCCATGGCCCCAGGACCGCGACACAGATTGCGGCACCGCTTGGCAAGCCGTTGCAAGCAATCGAACAGGCGCTGGCCCGCCTGGAAGCCGAAGGCTATGTGCTGCGCGGGCATTTCAGCCCTGGTGCCACCGACCTGCAATGGTGCGAACGCCATTTGCTGGCGCGCATTCACCGCTACACGGTCAAGCGCCTGCGCCGCGAGATCGAACCGGTCAGCCTGCAGGACTTCATGCGCTTTCTGTTCGACTGGCAGCACCTGGCGCCCGACGAGCATCTGCGTGGCCCGCAGGCGGTGGCCGAAGTACTGGGCCAGTTGCAGGGGTTCCCCAGCGCCGCCGGTGCGTGGGAGGCGGAACTGCTGCCTTCGCGCATCAAAGACTACAGCCCGCACTGGCTGGACGATGCCTGCCGCAGCGGCCAGTTCGCCTGGAGCCGGCTGGCGGCAACGGTGGCGAGCAGCACCCTATCGAGTACCCCAGTGGTGCTGCTGCCGCGCGACCAGCTGAACACATGGCGCAGCCTGGCGCCCGCACCAACGGTGGATGCCCTTGGCCTGCGTGCGCAACGTGTGTACGAAGCGCTGAAAACCCAGGGGGCGCTGTTCTTCGATGAACTGGCGCAGGAGGCGCACCTGCTGCCCACCGAACTGGAAACCGCGCTGCAGGAACTGGTGGGCTCGGGCCTGGTCGGCGCTGACAGTTTCACCGGCTTGCGCAGCCTGATCACGCCTGCGGCCAAGCGCAGTTCACGTAATAGCCGCCGAGGTCACCCGCCGCTTTCCAGCAGCATGGCGCATGCCGGGCGCTGGGCACTGCTGCGCCGCAGCGATACGCCGCCGGATCACGACCAGCGCCTGGAGGACGTTGCTCGCACCCTGCTGCGCCGCTATGGGGTGATCTGCTGGCGGCTGCTTGAGCGCGAGAGTGATGTGCTGCCGCCCTGGCGTGAACTGCTGCGCTGCTATCACCGGCTGGAGGCGCGTGGCGAGATCCGTGGCGGGCGCTTCATTGCCGGGCTGGCGGGTGAACAGTTCGCCTTGCCGGAGGCGGTGGGGTTGCTGCGGCAGGTGCGCCGCCGCGACCCGGACGGGACGTTGCTGGTAGTGAGTGCCAGTGACCCGCTGAACCTGATCGGCTCGTTGCTGCCCGGGGCGAAAGTGCCGGCGGTGGGTGGTAACCGCTTGTTGTATCGCGACGGGGTACCGGTGGCGGTACGGGTGGCCGGGCGTTACACGTATCTGGTCGAGGCGCCCGCACAAGAGCAGGAAATCTGGCACCGGAAGCTACTGCGCAACACGCTCTGAAAAGCAGCACCATCACTCAGGCTACCGCATAAACCTGTAGGAGCAGCCTTGTGCTGCGAAGAGGCCGGTAAGGCGGAAGATTGTCTTTGGCTGCAATGGCCTCTTCGCAGCACAAGGCTGCTCCTACAGGATAAGTGCCACGGCGCAGGTCTTGCCCGATTCGAGAATGATTTTCGCTACCCCGATTTTAATTTGCAGGGCCCTGCAACTTGGCTATGGTCGGGGTTTGCCCCCAGGCCCTGAGCCTGACCGCGCCATCGCAAGGACCCTGTATGAGCCTGTCACTACTCAGTCGCTATGCCTTCTTCGCAGCCTGTGTGCTGTTCACCTTGGCGAGCCTGCCCTTCATCCACCACGAATGGCTGTGGCCGTTCACCCTGACCACGGGCATCCTCAGCCTGATCGGCCTGTTCGACCTGCTGCAGCAACGCCATGCCGTACGTCGCAACTACCCGATCCTGGGCAACATCCGCTATCTGGTCGAGGCCATTCGCCCGGAAATCCGCCAGTACCTGCTGGAGTCCGACAGCGACGCCCTGCCATTCTCCCGCGCCCAGCGTTCGCTGGTGTATGCCCGGGCGAAGAACGAAGCCTCGGACAAACCGTTCGGCACCCTGATCGACGTGTACGAGTCCGGCTTCGAGTTCATCGGCCATTCCATGCGCCCGGCGCCGCTGGCCGACCCGGCCAGCTTCCGCGTCATTGTCGGCGGGCCGCAGTGCAGCCAGCCGTACTCGGCCTCGATCTTCAACATTTCGGCCATGAGCTTCGGCTCGCTCAGCGCCAATGCCATCCGCGCCCTCAACCAGGGCGCCAAGCTGGGCAACTTCCACCATGACACCGGCGAAGGCAGCATCAGCCCCTATCACCGCGAGCATGGTGGCGACCTGGTCTGGGAGCTGGGCAGCGGCTACTTCGGTTGCCGCACGGCGGACGGGCGCTTCGACCCCGAACGTTTCGCCGCCCAGGCGCGCAGCCCACAGGTGCGCATGATCGAAATCAAGATGAGCCAGGGCGCCAAGCCCGGGCACGGCGGCATCCTGCCCAAACACAAGGTCACCCAGGAAATCGCCGAGACCCGCGGCGTGCTGATGGGCGAAGACTGCATTTCGCCGTCGCGCCACAGCGCTTTCTCCACGCCGATCGAGATGATGCAGTTCATTGCCCAGCTGCGTGAGCTGTCCGGCGGCAAACCGGTCGGCTTCAAATTCTGCCTGGGCCACCCGTGGGAGTTCATGGGCATCGCCAAGGCCATGCTGGAAACCGGCATCCTGCCCGACTTCATCGTCGTCGATGGCAAGGAAGGCGGTACCGGCGCCGCACCGGTGGAGTTCACCGACCATATCGGCGTACCGCTGCGCGAAGGCCTGCTGTTTGTGCACAACACGCTGGTTGGCCTGAACCTGCGTGACAAGATCAAGCTAGGGGCCAGCGGCAAGATCGTCAGCGCCTTCGACATCGCCAGCGTGCTGGCCATCGGTGCCGACTGGGCCAACTCGGCGCGCGGCTTCATGTTCGCCATTGGCTGCATCCAGTCGCAGAGCTGCCACACCAACAAGTGCCCGACCGGCGTGGCCACGCAAGACCCGCTGCGCCAGCGCGCCCTGGTGGTGCCGGACAAGGCCCAACGGGTGCTGAACTTTCACCACAACACCTTGCGTGCCCTGGCCGAAATGCTGGCGGCGGCGGGCCTGGAGCACCCTGCGCAGCTGGAGGCCAAGCACCTGGTGCGGCGCGTCTCGGCCACCGAGATCAAGCTGTTCTCGCAGATGCATGTGTTCTTGAAGCCGGGGGAGTTGCTGACCGGCGAGGTGGATGGGCAATTCTATTCGCGCATGTGGCAGCTCGCCCGGGCCGACAGCTTTGAGCCGCACAGCGAAGTGGCGGCCTGATAGAGCCCTGGGGCCGCAAAGCGGCCCCAGAGGTTTCAGATCAGGAAGCAGTACTGGCTACACCTTGCACGTCTTTCGGCGCCAGACGGAACGCGTAGTACAGCACCGTCAGCAGCACCAGGAACGCCGGGCCGATGTACAGGGCCACACGGGTATCCTCGAAGTACGCCATCAAGCCAACCACCAGCACCAGGAAACCCAGCGCCAGGTATGAGCTCAGCGGCCACAGCCACATGCGGTACTTCAGCGCCTTGCGCTCGGCGGTAGTCAGGCCGGCACGGAACTTGAGCTGCGCCAGCAGGATCATCACCCAGGTCCAGATCGCACCGAAGGTGGCAATCGACGTGACCCACACAAACACCTTTTCCGGCACCAGGTAGTTGGCCAGCACGCCCAGCAGCAGCGCGCCAATCGACAGCAGCAGCGCATTGCGCGGTACGCCGTTTTTCGAGGTGCGGGCGAAGGCCGCCGGGGCCTGGCCGTTCTGCGCCAGGCTGTAGAGCATGCGCCCGGTGCTGAAGATGCCGCCGTTGCACGACGACAGCGCCGCGGTGATGACCACGAAGTTGATGATGCCGGCGGCGGTCTTGATGCCAAGGCGCTCGAAGGTCATGACGAACGGGCTGCCCTGGCTGCCGATTTCGTTCCACGGGTAGATCGACAGGATCACGAACAACGCGCCGACGTAGAACAACAAGATGCGCCAGAACACCGAGCCAATGGCCTGCGGGATGGTCTTTTGCGGGTTGCGTGCTTCGCCGGCGGTGAGGCCGATCATTTCCACACCCAGGTAGGCGAACATCACCATCTGCAGCGACATCAGCACGCCGGTCACGCCATTGGGCATGAAACCGCCGTTGCTCCACAGATTGGAGATACCCAACGCCACACCGTCATTGCCGAAGCCGAAGGCAATGACGCCGATGCCGCCAAGGACCATGGCGATGATGGTGACGATCTTGATCAGGGCGAACCAGAACTCGAATTCGCCAAAGGCCTTAACCGCCACCAGGTTGACCGCGCCCATGCTGCCCAAGGCCGCCAGGGCCCAGATCCAGCGCGGTACGTCGGGGAACCAGATGCCCATGTAGATGGCCACTGCGGTGATTTCGGCAACGCAGGTCACCAGCCACAGGAACCAGTAGTTCCAGCCGGTGAGAAAGCCCGCAAGCGGGCCGAGGTAGTCTTGGGCGTAGCGGCTGAACGACCCGGCGACCGGGTTATGCACGGCCATTTCGCCAAGGGCGCGCATGATCACCAGGATGGCCAGGCCACCGATGATGTAGGACAGCATGATAGCAGGGCCGGCCATTTCGATGGCTTTGGCCGAACCGAGGAAAAGACCGACGCCGATACAGGCGCCCAGCGCCATCAGGCGGATGTGCCGTTCGCCCAGTTCACGCTTGAGCGGGCCGCCTTCATTGGCCTGGCCATGGGCAGAGTGGTTGCCGACTGGCATAGCAATACAACCTCATTTTGTTATTGGATTTGACCTTCGTGCAGCACCGGCCATGCCGATAGGCGTGACGTAGGCTTGCCAGGCTGGCCTCGTGGGCCGGCCCGTATGCCGGGGTAGAGCGCCCGGCAGGGCGAAGGGGCCGAGCAGTATAGGAAGACCGTTGCAGGGATTTTCGCTGTATATACAGGAATAATCAGCAAGTTTTCTGGCGGGCGCAGCGGCCCTGAAAGCTGCCCCGGCACCATAGCAACATCGCCGTATCAAGAAACCCACACCAAAGCCGCATAGCCCTACCCCGCTTTTCTCCACCTCCTACAAAATTTTCACCTCACCCGCTCAACGTCTAAGCTTCAGTCAAGCAAGACGAAAACACCTGGCCGGATTGAAGACTATGGGCGCACTGTGGCAATCGGAACCAAGCAGAACGGAAGCACCCGAGATACCTCCGGCCGAGACGCCACAACCGAAGTCCCCCCGTCAGCGTCGGCTATGGTGGCGGCTGATCATCCTCATCCTGCTGGTGGCGCTGGTGGCCATCGGCTTCGCTGCATATGACGAATTCCGCACCTCCGAACTGCAATCACGCGAGTTCAGCAAACTGGCCGGTACCCTGACCTACTCGCTGGAGCCCGGCCCTAGTGATGCAATCATCTACCCCGGTGACGGGCCGTTCGACAGACGCCTTGGCTACAGTGCCCTGGGCGAATTCCTGCCACGCCTGCTCAAGCGCGACTACCTCATCACTGAGCAGGTAAAGTTCTCACCCGCGCTGATGAACTACGTCGATCATGGGCTGTTCGCACCCTATATCGAGAAGATTCAGGCCGGCCTGTCGATCACCGACTGCCGCGGCGACACGTTGTACCAGTACAACTACCCGCAGCACTTGTACCCGGACTTTGCCGCGATCCCGCCGGTGATGGTCAACAGCCTGCTGTTCATCGAGAACCGCGACCTGCTCGATACCCAGGACCCGCGCAACAATCCGGCCGTGGACTGGCCCCGCTTTGCCAAGGCCGCCTACAGCCAGGTGGCCAAGTACCTGGCTTTGCCCGGTCAGTCTGCGGGCGGTAGCACGTTGGCGACGCAGCTGGAAAAGTACCGCCACTCACCGGACGGCCTGACCGTGTCGGGTGCCGAGAAAATCCGCCAGATGATTTCTGCCAGCGTGCGTGCCTACCAGGGCGGCCCGGATACCACCGAAGCACGCCAGCGCATCGTGCGCGACTACCTCAACAGTGTGCCGCTGTCGGCCGTGCCTGGGCACGGCGAAGTGCACGGCATGGCCGAAGGCTTGCGGGTGTGGTATGGCGCCGACTTCGACCAGGTCAACCAGGCCCTGAATTCCACCGCCAGTGACGCTCAAAGCATGGCCGCACGCGGCCTTGCCCTGCGCCAGGTGCTGTCGCTGATGATTGCCCAGCGCCGCCCGTCCCACTACCTGACCAAGGGCCGGGTCGAGTTGGCCGAACTCACCGATTCGCACATCCGCGTGCTCGCCGCCAACAAAGTGATCGAGCAGCCACTGGCCGATGCCGCACTGGCCAGCAAGGCGGTCTATCGCGACTGGGTAGCGCAACCAACCATCGTGCCGATCGTTACCAACAAGGGCATCAGCCTGGCGCGCAACCGTCTGGCAGCCATGCTCAATCGCCCGCTGTACGACCTCGACCGCCTCGATGTGTCGGCGACCAGTACCCTGCAGGCCGACCTGCAACTGCAGGTCAGCCAGTACCTGAAGAACCTTGCCGACCCGGAGTTTGCCGCGCAGATGGGGTTGATCGGCGAGCGCCTGCTCACCTCCAAGACCACCGACCAGGTCAGCTACAGCTTCACCCTGTTCGAGCGCACCGCCGACGGCTCGCGGGTGCGGGTGCAGACCGACAGCACCAACCAGCCTTTCGACATCAACGAGGGCAGCAAGCTGGAACTGGGCTCCACCGCCAAGTTGCGGGTGCTGACCACGTACCTGGAGATCATCGCCGAACTGCACGACAAGTACGCCGGCAAACCCGCTGCCGAGCTGAAGAAGGTCGATGTCGCCGAACTCGACCGCATCACCCAGTGGTCGCTGGAATGGCTGACGCAGAACAGCAAGAACCAGAGCCTGGACGCCATGCTCGACGCCGCGCTGGAGCGCAAGTACTCCGCCAATACCGGTGAAGCCTTCTTCACAGGCGGCGGCATGCACGTGTTCAACAACTTCCGCAAGGAAGACAACAGCCGCAACCCGACGCTCAAGGATGCGCTGCGCGAATCGATCAACCTGCCGTTCATTCGCCTGATGCGCGACCTGGTGCGCTACGTGACCTACCAGCAGCCGTACAACCGCGTGCCGCTGCTCAAGGACGACGCCGACCCTCGCCGCCAGGAATACCTGGCCCGCTTCGCCGACAAGGAAGGCACCAACTACCTGATGCGCTTCTGGAAGAAATACCAGCGCAAGACCTCGCAGCAGCGCCTGGACACCTTCCTGGACAGCATGCGCGTAACCCCGCAACGGCTGGCGGCGGTGCACCGCTACCTGTTCCCCGAAGCAGGGCAGGAAACCTTCAATGCCTTCGTACGTGCCCACCTCAAGGGCGACAAGATTACCCTGGGCAAGCTGACCGACGGCCGCCTGTCAGAGATGTATGACGCCTATGGCCCGGGCAAATACGACCTGCCCGACCAAGGCTACATTGCCAAGGTCCACCCGCTCGACCTTTGGCTGCTCGGCTACCTGCTGAAGAACCCGAGCTCGACCTTGACCGAAATGGTCAACGCCAGCCGCTTCGAACGCCAGGAGGTGTACAGCTGGCTGTTCAAGAGCCGCCACCAAGGGGCCCGCGATAGCCGCATCCGCACCATGGTCGAGATCGAAGCCTTCCTCGACATCCACCAGCGCTGGAAACGCGTGGGCTATCCATTCGACCACCTGGTGCCCTCGCTGGCCACCGCCATCGGCAGTTCGGGCGACCGCCCCGCCGCCCTCTCCGAACTGGTCGGCATCATCCAGAACGACGGCATACGCCTGCCTACCTTGCGCATCGACACCCTGCACTTTGCAGCCAACACACCTTATGAAACCAAGTTGATCACCGACCCGGACCGGGGGGTGCGGATTCTGCCGGTGGAAGTGGCACGCGCACTCAAAGGCGCCATGTCGCAGGTGGTCGATGCAGGCACTGCGCGGCGTATTTCCGGCAGTTTCAAGCTGCAGGACGGCACGCCGCTGGTGATGGGGGGCAAGACCGGTACCGGTGACAACCGCATCGAAAGCTTCGGCGCCGGCGGTCGGCTGATCGGATCGCGCTCGCTGAACCGTACCGCCACCTTCGTGTTCTTCCTGGGCGACAACCACTTCGGCACCCTCACTGCCTTTGTGCCGGGGCGCTCGGCAGAGGCGTTCAAATTCACCTCGGCGCTGCCGGTGCAAGTGCTCAAGGGCATGGCACCGATCCTCATGCCATACCTGCAGCCGGGCAATCCGAATGAATGCAAACCGCCGCAGGCTGCGGTACATACGCCACCGCCGGCAGGGAACGTATCGAATGACTAGATGATAATCATCTGCATTAAAGGGGTTGTCTTTAGATATATCTTGAGTAATATCTTAAGATATATCGCAAACGACGGAGCCCTGCCCCCATGCGTGAACACACCCCCCGTGACCCCTTCGAGCGGCGCCCCGCCCGCGGCGAGCGCGGCCCACGCGTCTTCGCCCCCGGTGACCTCAAGCTGCTGATGCTGGACCTGCTCGCCGAGCAGCCCGGCCACGGTTACGACCTGATCCGCCAGATCGAAAACCTGTTCGACGGCAGCTACAGCCCTAGCCCAGGGGTGATCTACCCCACGCTGAATTTTCTTGAAGAGGCCGAGCTGATCAGCGGCCAGGTGCAGGGCAGCAAACGCCTCTATGCCATCACCGACGCCGGGCGCAGCGCCCTGGCCGAGCAAGCTGTCGCGCTGGACGGCGTGCGCATGCGCATCGAAGTCAGCAAACGCGCCCTGCGCGGCCACGACCGCCCGCCAGAAATCCATGAAGCGGTCGGCAACCTGCGCCACGCACTGCACATGCACAGCGGCCGCTGGACACCGGAAGAAATCCAACGGGTCCGCGACTTGCTCAACCATACCGCCAAGGCCATCGCCTCCGGGCCGGCCGAACCTGTCGGGGAGACTTCCCATGAGTGACACCATCCACCGCGTCAACCACGAGATCCGCCAACGCCGTCTGCAGGTAATGCGCGTCACCGAGCTGACCCCACGCATGCGCCGCATCACCCTCGGCGGTGCCGAACTGCAAGGTTTCAGCAGCGTCGGCAGTGACGACCATATCAAGCTGCTGTTCGCCGAAACGCCGGAGCAACAACAGGCCATCGAGGCCCGTAATATGGGCCGGGACGGTGGCGCACGGCCCACCATGCGCGAGTACACGCCACGGCGCATCGACCTGGTGGCCAATGAACTGGACATCGACTTCGTGCTGCACGGTGACGGCCCAGCCTCCACCTGGGCCGCCCAGGCCACCCCGGGGCAAACCCTGGACATCGCCGGGCCACGGGCATCGATGGTGGTGCCGGATATGTTCGACAGCTACCTGCTGATCGGTGACGAAACCGCCATTCCGGCAATTGGCCGCCGGTTGGACGAACTGCCGGCTGGCCGCCAAGTGCTGGCGGTGATCCAGATCGAAGACGAGCAGGAGCGCCAGCCGCTGCCAAGCAAGGCGCAAGTCGAAGTTATCTGGGTGCGCCGCCGGCAGGAAGATTTGCTGGCCTTGGTGAAGAACCTGACCTTGCCGCAAGGCCGGTTGTATGGCTGGGTGGCGCTGGAAAAAGCCCTGACCCGCCAGGCCAAGGCGCTATTGCTGGAAAAAGGGGTGCCTGAGGATGCGCTGAAGGCTGCGGCCTACTGGCGTGCCGACGGAGCTGCGGACGACGAGTGATATTGGTTGCCTACACCGGCCCCATCACCGGCAAGCCCGCTCCCACAGGTACTGCACTGCCCTAAAGGTTTGTGAAGTACCCTGTGGGAGCGGGTTTACCCGCGAAGAGGCCAGCACAGGCTATGCAAATTTCCGCACCCCGCGCCACCGATCCAGCCCTAGCAGCACCAACCCGATCCCCCAGAACCCCGCCAGCACCCCCAGGGCATTGAGCATCACCTGCCCATATCCCAGGCTCGCCACATCGATGAACGGGTAGGCGTATACGCCAATCTCGCTTCCCCGCCACAGCGCATAGGCGAAGTACACCGCCGGGTACATCGCCCACACTGCCAGGTGCCATAGCCGCAGGCTGCCCTTGGGCACCTCGCACCACCAGTACAAGGCATACAGCAGCGGCATCACATCGTGCAGCAACTCGTCCGCCAGCCACTGCCAGCCTTGCGGGTGCCACAAGTGGCGCAGCAACACGCTGTAGGCCAGCGCCACCAGCACGATGCTGGCTGCCACTGCAGCACTCACCGACGGCGACAGGAAGAAGCGCCTGGCGCGGCCTTCACGACCGAACGCTGCATAACTGAGCACCGTCGCCACCAAGGTGTTGGTCAGCACGGTGAAATAGCCGAACACATTGATCAGGCCGCCAATCAGGCTGGCCTGTTCCTGCCAGCGCGCCAGCAGCACCAGGTATACCTGCACGGTCAGGCCGAACCAGCCCAGCACGGCCATGCCGGTCAGCCAGGGGCGGCGCGGCATATCAGGCCTTGCGCTGCAGCTTCACGTACAACTGCTCGACCTTTTCTCGCGCCCACGGCGTCTTGCGCAAAAAGGCCAGGCTCGACTTGATGCTGGGGTTGCTCTTGAAGCAACGCACATCGATGCGCTCGGCCAGGCCCTGCCATTGGTAGTGCGCCACCAGCTCGGTGAGGATCTGTTCAAGGGTCTTGCCGTGCAGCGCGTTGTGTTGGGCCGTGCTCATGCTGTGCTCCGTAGGAAAGATGCGCACCTTACACGAGTGTAGTGGCGGGTGGGATGCGTCAAGCCCACAGAAAAAATGCTGGCCAGGGGCAAAACCTCTGTGCTGAAATAGTTATGTTATGTTGTAACACTATAAAAGCATCTGCCAAGGAACGCCCCATCCCCATGCTGTACTCACCGCTTCGCCTCTCCCCCCTTGCCGTCGCGCTCTGGCTGGCTGCGTCGCCCAGCCAGGCCGTGGAACTCGAACCCCAGGTCATCACCGCCAACCCATTGGGCAACCGCCAGTTGGCCGCCCCCAGCACCGTGCTCGAAGGCGACAACCTGCTGCAGCAACAGCACGGTAGCCTCGGTGAAACCCTCAACAAGCAGCCCGGTGTCGCCTCGACCTGGTTCGGCCCGGGCGCCAGCCGCCCGGTAATCCGCGGCCTGGACGGCGACCGCATTCGCATCCTGCGCAATGGCGTCGGCGCGCTGGATGCCTCGTCGCTGTCCTATGACCACGCCGTGCCGCTGGACCCGGTCACTGTCGACCGCGTCGAGATCGTCCGTGGCCCGGCCGCCCTGCTCTACGGCGGCAACGCCATCGGTGGCGTGGTCAACACCTTCGACAACCGCATCCCGGATGCACCGATCGAAGGCATCCACGGTGCTGGTGAGTTGCGCTACGGTGGCGCCGACACCACGCGCAGCAGCGCCGGCAAGCTGGAGGCAGGTAACGGTGCCTTCGCCCTGCACCTGGATGCCAACAGCCGTCAGTTCAACGACCTACGCATCCCCGGCTACGCCCGCAGTTCCAAGGTGCGTGACGCCGATGAGCCCGGCAGCAAACACCGCCTGGAAAACAGCGACGGCCGCCAGGACGGCGGTGCAGTCGGTGGTGCCTATCACTGGGATCATGGTTACGCCGGCCTGTCGTACAGCGGCTACGACAGCAATTACGGCTCGGTGGCAGAGTCCGGTGTGCGCCTGGACATGAAACAGGACCACTACGCCTTCGCCTCCGAGCTGCGCGACCTGGACGGCCCGTTCAGCTCCGTCAAGGTCGATGCTGGCTATACAGATTACGAACACAGCGAGATCGAAGAAGGCGAGGTGCACACCACCTTCAAGAACAAGGGCTACGAAGCACGTATCGAAGCCCGCCATCAACCGCTCGGGCCGGTGGAGGGGGTGATCGGTGCCCAGGTCAGCCGCAACGAATTCTCTGCCCTCGGCGAGGAAGCCTTTGTCCCACACACCAACACCGACAGCCTGGCGCTGTTCATGCTGGAGCAATGGCAGGCCACAGAGCGGCTGAACCTGAGCCTGGGGGCACGCATGGAGCACACCCGGGTAGACCCGGACGCCAAAGGCAACGAAAACTTCGTCGATGCCGACAGCGCCAGCAGCTTCAACGCCTTCAGCCTGTCCTCCGGTGCGGTGTACCAGCTCGACCCGATCTGGTCGCTGGCCGCCAACCTTGGCTACACCGAGCGCGCCCCGACTTTCTACGAGCTGTACGCCAATGGTGCGCATGTGGCCACCGGCGCCTTTGAAGTGGGTGACGCCAGCCTGAACAAGGAAAAGGCCATTTCCGCCGACCTGGCGCTGCGCTTCGACAATGGCACCCACAAAGGCAGTGTCGGGGTGTTCTACAGCCACTTCCGCAACTACATCGGGCTGATCGGCACCGGCAACCTGCGCGAGGGCGGACATGACCACGACCATGGCGAGGATGACCACGACCACGATCATGACCACGAGGGCTTTCCGGAATACCAGTACCAGGGCGTGCGGGCGCGCTTCTACGGCATCGAGGCGCAGGACCGCTGGCAGCTGGTCGAGAACCGCTACGGCACCTTCGCGCTGGAGTTGTCCGGTGACTACACCCGGGCCAAGAACCTCGACAGTGGCGAACCTTTGCCACGCATCGCCCCGCTGCGCCTGAACAGCGGCCTGGTGTGGGAACTGGACCGCTGGCAGGCGCGGGTCGATGTGCAGCATGCCGCGTCGCAGCACCGCAAACCGGCCAACGAAACCAGCACCGATGGCTACACCACACTGGGTGCAAGCGTTGGCTACCGCTTCGAAGTTGGCCAGAGCCAGTGGTTGGCGTTTGTACGCGGCGAAAACCTGACCGACCAGACCGTGCGTTATGCCAGCTCGATATTGCGCGATATCGCACCGGCACCGGGGCGCAGTGTGGAAGTGGGGTTGCGTACCACCTTCTGAAATCGCGGGGGCGCTTTGCGCCCCCTTCAGACCATTGTTACCCGCTGAACAACAATCCCCTGCGACAATTTGTCTTTTTTTCTTACAACTTCCGCTATATCCTTCCCGCCTGAAGCTGAATCGCTTCACTGAAACCATCTTGTCGCCATATCCATTGAAGGGCACGCCCTTCGATGCGCTTGCCGTTTTTTCAATAATCAAAAGATAGCGCTATCTCATGCTCCAACTGCCCAAAACCTGTTACATCGGCCTTGCCCTCAGCGCTTTGGCGATACCCGCCGCCGCCAGCGAAATGTTTGCCAGCGACTCCCCATGGATGCTCGGCGACTGGGGCGGCACCCGCAGCGAATTGCTGGAAAAAGGCTACGAGTTCACCCTCGGCTACACCGGGGAGATGGGCAGCAACCTGCACGGTGGCTACGACCACGACCGTACCGCGCGCTACAGCGACCAGTTCACCTTTGGCAGCCACCTGGACCTGAACAGGATCCTTGGCTGGCAAGACGCCGAATTCCAGCTGACCATCACCGAGCGCCACGGCGACAACATCAGCAACGACCGCATCAACGATCCCCGCGTTGGCGGTTTCACCTCGGCCCAGGAAGTCTGGGGCCGGGGCGAAACCTGGCGGCTGACGCAGATGTGGATCAAGCAGAAGTACTTCGATGGCGCGCTGGACGTGAAATTCGGCCGCTTCGGCGAAGGCGAGGACTTCAACAGCTTCCCTTGCGACTTCCAGAACCTGGCCTTCTGCGGCTCGCAGGTGGGCAACTGGGTGGGTGGCATCTGGTACAACTGGCCGGTCAGCCAGTGGGCCCTGCGCGTGCGCTACAACCTCAGCGACGAGCTTTACACCCAGGTCGGCGTGTTCGAGCAGAACCCCTCCAACCTGGAAACCGGCAACGGCTTCAAGCTCAGCGGCAGCGGCACCCAGGGCGCGGTAATGCCGATCGAACTGGTATGGACACCACGCATCCAAGGCCTGAAAGGGGAATATCGCGCCGGCTACTACTACAGTAATGCCAAGGCACAGGATGTTCTCAAGGACAGCAACGGCCAGCCGGCCGCCGTCAGCGGCGCCGCCTACCGCAGCAGTTCGAGCAAGCACGGCATGTGGCTCGGCGCCCAGCAGCAGGTAACTTCGCTGGCCTCCGACCAGTCGCGTGGCCTGAGCCTGTTCGCCAACGCCACGGTGCATGACAAGAAGACCAATGCCATTGACAACTATGTGCAGGCAGGACTGGTATACAAAGGGCCTCTCGACGCCCGCGCCAAGGACGACATCGGTTTCGCCCTCGCCCGCGTGCACGTCAACCCTGCCTACCGCAAAAACGCCCGCCTGGCCAACCAGGCCGCCGGCCTCTACGACTACGACAACCCCGGTTTCCTGCCCGTGCAGGACACCGAGTACAGCGCCGAGCTGTACTACGGCATCCATTTGGCCGACTGGCTCACGGTGCGCCCCAACCTGCAGTACATCCGCCACCCGGGCGGGGTGTCGCAGGTGGATGGCGCCCTGGTCGGCGGCCTGAAGATCCAGAGCAGTTTCTAACCCCCTTTTTGACCTGACGGAGAACCTACGATGAGCACTGAAGGTGCCAACCAAGGAAGCCGCTGGCTACCTCGCCTGATCGGCGCGCTGCTGTTGCTGATGGGCCTGGCCCTGCTGGCCGGCGGTATCAAGCTGAGCCAGCTGGGCGGATCGCTGTACTACCTGATCGCCGGTATCGGCTTTGCGCTTTCGGGCATCCTGCTGCTGGCCCAGCGCCGCATTGCCTTGGGCCTGTACGGCCTGGTGCTGCTGGGCAGCACCGTGTGGGCCCTGCTTGAAGTGGGCCTGGACTGGTGGCAACTGGTGCCACGCCTGGCCATCTGGTTTGCCATCGGCGTGGTGCTGTTGCTGCCGTGGGCACGTCGCCCGTTGACCGGCCCGGCCAGCAAGGCCAACACTGCACTGCTGGGCGTTGCCGTGGTTGCTTCGGGCGCATGTGCCCTGGGCAGCCAGTTCACCCACCCCGGCGAAGTGTTCGGCGAACTGGGCCGCGAAAGCAGCGAAATGGCCAGCGCCGCCCCGGCCATGCCTGACGGCGAGTGGCAGGCCTACGGCCGCACCGAGCATGGCGACCGCTATTCGCCGCTGCGCCAGATCACCCCGCAGAATGCCTACCGCCTGGAAGAAGCCTGGCGCATTCAAACCGGTGACCTGCCGACCGAAAACGACCCGGTGGAGCTGACCAACCAGAACACCCCGCTGAAGGTCAACGGCATGCTCTACGCCTGTACCGCACACAGCCGCCTGCTGGCCCTGGACCCGGACACCGGCGCGGAAATCTGGCGCTACGACCCGCAAGTCAAGAGCCCGACCGGCACCTTCAAAGGCTTTGCCCACATGACTTGCCGTGGCGTTTCGTACTATGACGAAAACCGCTATGTCAGCCGCGACGGCAGCCCGGCGCCGAAAATTACCGACGCAGGCCAAGCCGTGGCACAGGCCTGCCCGCGCCGCCTGTATCTGCCTACCGCAGATGCCCGCCTGATTGCCATCAACGCCGACAACGGCAAGGTGTGCGAAGGTTTCGCCAACCAGGGCGTAATCGACCTCACCACCGGCATCGGCCCATTCACCGCCGGCGGCTACTACTCCACCTCGCCTGCCGCTGTCACCCGTGACCTGGTGATCATCGGTGGCCATGTCACCGACAACGAGTCGACCAACGAGCCGTCGGGCGTGATCCGCGCCTACGATGTGCACGACGGCCACCTGGTGTGGAACTGGGACAGCAACAACCCGGAAGACACCAAGCCGTTGGCCCCAGGCAAGATGTACAGCCGCAACTCGGCCAACATGTGGTCGATTGCCAGCGTCGACGAAGACCTGGGCATGATCTACCTGCCGCTGGGCAACCAGACCCCGGACCAGTGGGGCGCCGACCGTACCCCGGGCGCCGAGAAGTACAGCGCCGGCGTGGTCGCCCTGGACCTGGCCACCGGCAAGGCCCGCTGGAACTACCAGTTCACCCACCACGACCTGTGGGACATGGACGTCGGCAGCCAGCCGACCCTGGTCCACCTGAAGACTGACGATGGCGTGAAACCTGCGATCATCGTGCCGACCAAGCAAGGTAGCCTGTACGTGCTCGACCGCCGCGACGGTACGCCGATCGTGCCGATCCGCGAAATCCCCACCCCGCAAGGCGCAGTGAAGGGCGACCACACCTCGCCGACCCAGGCGCGCTCCGACCTCAATCTGCTCGGCCCTGAGCTGACCGAACAGGCCATGTGGGGCGCCACGCCGTTCGACCAGATGCTGTGCCGCATCCAGTTCCGCGAACTGCGCTACGAAGGCCAGTACACCCCGCCATCCGAGCAGGGTTCGCTGATCTATCCGGGCAACGTGGGGGTCTTCAACTGGGGCAGCGTGTCGGTCGACCCGGTGCGCCAACTGCTGTTCACCTCGCCCAACTACATGGCCTTCGTGTCGAAGATGGTGCCGCGCGAGCAGGTCGCCGAAGGCAGCAAGCGCGAAAGCGAGACCAGCGGCGTGCAGCCCAATACTGGCGCGCCGTACGCGGTGACCATGCACCCGTTCATGTCGCCGCTGGGCGTACCGTGCCAGGCCCCGGCCTGGGGCTATGTCGCCGCCATCGACCTGTTCACCAACAAGGTGGTGTGGAAGCACAAGAACGGCACCACCCGCGACAGCACCCCGGTACCGATCGGCCTGCCGGTTGGCGTGCCGAGCATGGGCGGTTCGATCGTTACCGCAGGCGGCGTCGGCTTCCTCAGCGGCACCCTCGACCAGTACCTGCGTGCTTATGACGTGAACAACGGCAAGGAATTGTGGAGTGCTCGCCTGCCAGCGGGTGGCCAGGCCACGCCGATGACCTACACCGGCAAGGATGGCAAGCAGTATGTGCTGGTGACTGCTGGCGGCCATGGCTCGCTGGGCACCAAAATGGGCGATTACATCATCGCTTACAAATTGGCTGAGTAAGTTACTGACTTAAGTATCGAGCCCTGCTTGCAGGGCTCATTCCCCTGTACCGGCCTCATCGCCGGCAAGGCAGCTCCCACAGATATTCCACAGCCCTTGAAAATAGCGGGTTACCTGTGGGAGCTGGCTTGCCGGCGATGAGGCCGGGGCAGGCAAGCAAAGATGAAACCCCTGGGCTGCTGCCTTCATCTACCATTGAAACCCATTCCCCTGCGCCCCATCTAAGCACCATAGCCATTCACGCAGGTGCCCCATGAGCAACCAGCAGGATTTCCCGGAACACCCCGACGAAGACAGCGAAGTCGAGCACACCACTCCGGCCGAACCCGGCCATGCCCTCGCCCTGCCCGGCCAGAACCTGCCGGACAAGGTCTACGTGATCCCGATCCACAACCGACCGTTCTTCCCGGCCCAGGTACTGCCGGTCATCGTCAATGAAGAACCTTGGGCCGAAACCCTCGACCTGGTCGCCAAGTCTCCGGACCACTGTCTGGCGCTGTTCTTCATGGACACACCGGCGGAGGACCACCGCCATTTCGACACCTCGGCCCTGCCGCAGTACGGCACGCTGGTCAAGGTGCACCATGCCAGCCGCGAAAACGGCAAACTGCAGTTCGTCGCCCAGGGCCTGACCCGGGTACGCATCCGCAACTGGCTCAAGCACCACCGCCCACCCTACCTGGTCGAAGTTGAATACCCGCGCCAGCCCGCCGAGCCGACTGACGAGGTCAAGGCCTACGGCATGGCCCTGATCAACGCGATCAAGGAACTGCTGCCGCTCAACCCGCTGTACAGCGAAGAGCTGAAGAACTACCTCAACCGCTTCAGCCCCAACGACCCCTCACCGCTCACCGACTTCGCTGCCGCGCTGACTTCGGCCACCGGCAACCAGTTGCAGGAAGTACTCGACTGCGTGCCCATGCTCAAGCGCATGGAAAAGGTCCTGCCGATGCTGCGCAAAGAGGTGGAAGTCGCGCGCCTGCAGAACGAGATCTCGGCCGAGGTGAACCGGCAGATCGGCGAACACCAGCGCGAGTTCTTCCTCAAAGAGCAACTCAAGGTCATCCAGCAGGAGCTGGGCCTGACCAAAGACGACCGCAGCGCCGACCTTGAACAGTTCGAACAGCGCCTGGAAGGCAAGACCCTGCCGCCCCAGGCACGCAAGCGCCTGGATGAAGAGATGGGCAAACTGGCCATTCTCGAAACCGGTTCGCCCGAGTACGCCGTCACCCGCAACTACCTCGAATGGGCCACCGCCCTGCCGTGGGGCTGGTACGGCAAGGACAAGCTCGACCTCAAGCATGCGCGCAAAGTGCTCGACCAGCATCATGCCGGCCTCGACGACATCAAGGAACGCATTATCGAATTCCTCGCCGTGGGCGCCTGGAAAGGCGAAATCAGTGGCTCGATCGTGCTGCTGGTGGGCCCGCCCGGGGTGGGCAAGACCAGCATCGGCAAGTCCATCGCCGAGTCGCTTGGCCGGCCGTTCTATCGCTTCAGCGTTGGCGGCATGCGTGACGAAGCCGAAATCAAGGGCCACCGCCGCACCTACATCGGCGCCCAGCCTGGCAAGCTGGTACAGGCCCTGAAAGACGTCGAAGTGATGAACCCGGTGATCATGCTCGACGAGATCGACAAGATGGGCCAGAGCTACCAGGGCGACCCGGCTTCCGCCTTGCTGGAAACCCTCGACCCGGAGCAGAACGTCGACTTCCTCGACCACTACCTCGACTTGCGCCTGGACCTGTCCAAAGTGCTGTTCGTGTGCACCGCCAACACCCTCGACTCGATCCCCGGGCCGTTGCTCGACCGCATGGAAGTGATCCGCCTGTCCGGCTACATCACCGAGGAAAAACTGGCCATTGCCAAGCGCCACCTGTGGCCAAAACAACTGGAAAAAGCGGGTGTTTCAAAGACCAGCCTGAGCATCAGCGACAGCGCCCTGCGCCTGGTGATCGAAGGCTATGCCCGCGAGGCGGGCGTGCGCCAGTTGGAGAAGCAACTGGGCAAGCTGGTGCGCAAGGCCGTGGTCAAGCTGCTGGAAACCCCCGAAGCCAAGCTGAAGATCGGCACCAAGGACCTGGAAGCCGCACTCGGCATGCCGGTGTTCCGCAGTGAGCAGGTACTGGCGGGCAAAGGCGTGATCACCGGCCTGGCCTGGACCAGCATGGGCGGCGCCACGTTGCCGATCGAGGCAACCCGCATCCACACCCTTAACCGCGGCTTCAAACTGACCGGCAAACTGGGTGACGTGATGAAAGAGTCGGCCGAAATTGCCTACAGCTACGTCAGCTCCAACCTCAAGCAGTTTGGCGGTGACCCTGGCTTCTTCAACGAAGCGTTCATCCACTTGCACGTTCCTGAAGGCGCCACGCCCAAGGACGGCCCGAGTGCCGGGGTCACCATGGCAAGTGCCCTGTTGTCGCTCGCCCGCGACCAGGCACCGAAGAAGGGCGTGGCCATGACGGGCGAGCTGACGCTCACCGGCCAGGTGCTGCCGATTGGCGGGGTGCGCGAGAAGGTGATTGCGGCGCGCCGGCAGAAGATCTTCGAACTGATCCTGCCGGAGCCTAACCGTGGCGACTTTGAAGAACTGCCGGACTACCTGCGCGAAGGCCTGACAGTGCATTTTGCCAAGCGCTTTGCCGACGTGGCCAAAGTCCTGTTCTAACCTGCACCGGCCACTTCGCGGCTTTGGCTTCGAAGTGGCCGGCACTGGCAACACAAAACTCGTCGATCATCGGTTATCCTCAGGTCATCGTCAGCCCCCCGGAGCCAACATGACCGCCCCTCGTCTGCTCGTTCCCCTGAGCTTCGCCCTGCTTTCTGCCTGCACGCAACACCCCACGCAGCCCGTAGAACTGGACGCCGAAAGTGAATGCCCAAAGCGCCTGCAGGTCGGTCAGATGCTGACCCTCACCCTGCCCAGCAACCCAACCACCGGCTACCGCTGGCTGGTACAGAACCCGGCACCCAACGTGCTGCAAAGCCTTGGCCCCGAGGTTTACAGCGCGCCGGAAGACGCCGGTATCGTCGGCAGCTCGGGTATTTCGACCTGGCGCTTCCAGGCCCGAGCTACCGGCGACGGCCAGCTGGTACTGGTCTACCAGCAACCCTGGGCTCCGGAAGTACGCCCGGTGCAGACCTTCGATTGCGCCATCCGGGTCAATTGAACGCACAGCGCTGGTCAGCCGACCATGCATCCAGGCTGCGGTTTGGCTAGAATGCGCCCCCTGCCTATCACCAGCCGCCTGGATTCGCCGTGAGCAAACAACCCGACCGCCTTTTCTCCCAACCTTTGGAGCAGGTGCCCGACTTCGTTTTCAACGAAGACGTGGTGCGCGTGTTCCCGGACATGATCAAGCGCTCGGTGCCCGGTTACCCAACCATCGTCGAAAACCTCGGCGTGCTGGCCGCCCGCTTCGCCCAGCCGCACACCGCGCTGTACGACCTGGGCGCCTCGCTGGGTGCAGTCACGCAGTCGTTGCGCCGCCACGTGCGCAGCGACGGCTGCCGGGTGATCGCGGTGGACAATTCTGCGGCCATGGTCGAGCGCTGCCGCCAGTACCTCACCGCCCAGGACTCGATGTTCCAGGAGTTGCTGCCGGTGGATGTGCTGGAAGCCGATATCCTCGCCCTGCCCTTCGAGCCCGCCTCGGTAGTGGCGATGAACTTCACCCTGCAGTTCATCGCCCCCGACCAGCGCCTGGAACTGCTCGGGCGCATCCGCCAGGCACTGCTACCGGGTGGTGCGCTGATCCTTTCGGAGAAACTTCGCTTCGCCGATGAGCAAGCGCAGGACCTGCTCAATGAACTGCACCTGGATTTCAAGCGGGCCAATGGCTACAGCGAACTGGAAATCGCCCAGAAGCGCAGCGCCATCGAAAACGTGATGCGCCCCGACACGCTCGAAGCCCATCAAGAACGCCTGCGCGCCGCCGGCTTCTCCAAAGTGGTGCCCTGGTTCCAATGCCTTAACTTCGCCTCGTTGATAGCCCTGCCATGATTGATCTTTCCCCCCTCGTCCGCCGCCTGGCGGGCACGCCCCTGGCTTCCTGGTCACAAGGCCTGCAAGCGCAACTGGAAGCCAAGCTGGAGAAAGGCCACGGCGACCTCGACCGCTGGCGCGGTGCGCTCGACGCCCTGCCTGCCCTGAAACCCAGTGAAATCGACCTGGTCAACGGGCTGCGCCTGGACTGCGACTGCGACGACGCTACCCGCGCGCAGATGCGTCAGGCACTGATGGGCCTGTCGCCGTGGCGAAAAGGGCCGTTCGATCTGTTTGGCGTGCACGTAGACACCGAATGGCATTCGGACTGGAAATGGTCGCGGGTAGGCCCGCACCTGGACCTGAAGGGCAAACGCGTGCTCGACGTCGGCTGTGGCAACGGCTACTACCAGTGGCGCATGCTCGGTGCCGGCGCCGAGATGGTGATCGGAGTCGACCCCAACTGGTTGTTCTTCTGCCAGTTCCAGGCCGTACAGCAGTACCTGCCGGAGCTGCCGGCCTGGCACCTGCCCTTCGCCCTGGAAGAACTGCCTGCCAATCTGGAAGGCTTCGACACCGTGTTTTCCATGGGCGTGTTCTATCACCGCCGCTCCCCCATCGAGCACCTGCTGGCGCTCAAGGACTGCCTGGTCAAAGGGGGCGAGCTGGTTCTGGAAACCTTGGTGATCGAGGGCGATGAAAACCAGGTGCTAGTCCCTGAGGACCGCTACGCGCAGATGCGCAACGTCTGGTACCTGCCGTCGGTACCCGCCCTGGCGCGCTGGTTGCGCCGTGCCGGCTTCAGCGATGTGCGTTGCGTCGATGTGAGCGTGACCAGCGTCGAGGAGCAGCGCAGCACCGAGTGGATGCGCTACCAGTCGCTGGGCGACTTCCTCGACCCGAACGACCACAGCAAGACCATCGAAGGCCTGCCTGCCCCACGCCGCGCCACCCTGCTGGCGCGCAAATAAAAGAAGGCGCCCGGTTGGGCGCCTGAATACACCTGCGCCAAGGAGCTGTCGCGGCGCAGGTGTTTGTTACCTCAATCCTTGGCCACCTCGCGGGCCTTCTCTTGCGCTTTGCGCTCACGTTCTGCAACGGCCTGTTGCTTGTCGCCGTGCAGGCGCTGCTGGTCTTCGCGGAACGCTTGCCAGAACTGCTTCGAACGCTCCGCGCCGCCCTCGGCATAAACACTGGCACTGCCCAAGGCAAGGGTGGCCAACAGCAGGTATTTGGTCAGGTTCATCGTGTTTGCCTCGTGATAACCGATCAGATGCGGCCATCCTAGCCAGGGGCGGCTAACAGCAAGGTGAGGCGGGGATTACAGTCCTGCAATGTGGCCTTGTGTTGCCTGTCGGGGCCTCTTCGCAGCACAAGGCTGCTCCTACAGGATCTGTGGGAGGGGGTTTACCCGCGAAAGGGCCCTGACAGACAGCCAGATAACAGCAGGATTACAAATCCGTTATCTGCGCCGCAGCGCCATATGCATGCCGTAACATCCTGCTCCTTGACCCTGATGTCACTACAGGGTCGAGAATCGCCCCCCTTTCATCATATCGAGCCTCCCATGCGCCTACTGATCATCGAGGACGAACTGCGTACCGCCGATTACCTGCAACAGGGCCTGCGCGAAAACGGCTACGTGGTCGACTGCGCCCACACCGGCACCGACGGCCTGCACCTGGCCCGCCAACAGCCCTACGACCTGGTCATCCTCGACGTCAACCTGCCTGAAATCGATGGCTGGACCGTGCTGCAGCGGCTGCGTGCCGAATCGGCCACGCGCATCATGATGCTGACCGCCCATGGTCGCCTGGCCGACCGGGTCAAAGGCCTGGACCTGGGCGCCGATGACTACCTGCTCAAGCCCTTCGAATTCCCTGAACTTCTGGCGCGTATCCGCAGCCTGCTGCGCCGTAACGATCAGCAGCTGCAGCCCAGCACCCTGCGCGTCGCCGACCTGGAACTGGACCCCGGCCGCCACCGCGCCTACCGCGGCGGGCAGCGCATTGACCTGACCGCCAAGGAGTTCGCCCTGCTGCACCTGCTGATGCGCCAAAGTGGTGAAGTGCTTTCGCGCACCCAGATCATCTCGTTGGTATGGGACATGAATTTCGACTGCGACACCAACGTGGTCGAGGTTTCGATCCGTCGCCTGCGGGCGAAGATCGACGACCCGTTCGACAACAAGCTGATCCATACCCTGCGCGGCGTAGGCTATGTACTGGAGGCGCGCGCTTGAAAAACGCCAGCCTGTCACTGCGCCTGGGCCTGAGCGTGACACTGATGGGCGCCGCACTGGTGCTGCTGCTGGCCTGCCTGGCCGTGTTCGCCCTGGATCACGAACTGGACAGCCGCGCCCGCAAAGACCTGGCGCGCAAGATGCTGCAGGTTGAACACAACCTGCGCGTCGATCTGCGCAGCGAGGACTTGGGCACCCGCGCCCATCCGCTGCTCGACCTGGTAATGGGGCATGACAACCTCAGCCTCAGCGTACTGGCCCTGGACGGCCGCCACCCGCACCTGCTCAGCCTCGGCCCGGCCCTGGAGTCGCGGGTGAGCGAGTTGCACACCGATGCCCGCCTGGCCTTTCACGCATGGCGCGACAGCAGCGGCAACCAGTTCCTCAGCGTGACCCGGCTGATGCGCCTGCGCGACAACACGCCGGTGAAGGTGATGATGTCGCTCAACCGCGCCGACGACAACGCCCTGCTGCAGGCCTACCTGCATTCGACCTTGCTCGCCTTGCCACTGCTGCTGCTATTGATCGGTGCTGGCGCCTGGTGGCTGATGCAGCGCGGCCTGAAACCGCTGCGGCGCTTCCGGCGCATTGCCGGGCAAGTGTCGGCCCAGGACCTGCAACATCGCCTGCCGGCGACCGGCCTGCCGCAAGAACTGGCGCAACTGGCCAGCAGCATCAACGTGATGCTCGACCGCCTCGATCAGGGCGTGAGCCAGTTGTCGCAGTTCTCCGACGATCTGGCCCATGAGTTGCGTACCCCGTTGAGCAACCTGATGGGCAAGGCGCAAGTGACCCTGGCCCGTGAGCGGGACAACGCCAACTACCGGGAAGTGCTGGAAGACAGTATCGAGGAGCTGACCCGGCTCAACCGCATCATCAATGACATGCTGTTTCTTGCCCAGGTCAGCCAGCCGCAAACGCAGGTTGCATTGAAACCCTTGGCCTTGGCTGACGAGGCAGCGCGAGTTGTCGAGCTGTTTGCCTTCAGTGCCGAGGGGAAAGCAGTTGAGCTGCGTGTGCTGGGGTGGGGAACGGCGCTGGGGGATCGGCTGATGTTTCAGCGGGCGTTGTCGAACCTGTTGAGCAATGCCATCCGCCATAGCCCTGAGGGTGAGCGAGTCGAGTTGCGGATTAAACGTTCAGGCAGCGAAGTATGGCTTTCGGTAGAGAACCAGGGGCCCGGCATTGCTACAGAACACCAGTCGCGCCTGTTCGAGCGGTTTTACCGGGTGGGCCCGGGGCGTTCGCGGCTGGAGGGCGGAACCGGGTTGGGGTTGGCGATCGTGAAGTCGATCATGCAGCTGCATGGCGGGCGGGTCGAAGTGAACAGCAGCCCCTTGGGGCCTACCCGCTTCACTTTGGTGTTTGCTGCAGAGTAATTGGCTGCCAGCACCGGCCCTTTCGCGGGCTCGCCCGCTCCCATAGGGACTTCACAGGCCTTGAGGCTTATACAATCCCTGTGGGAGCGGCTTTACCCGCGAAAGGGCCAGAACAGGCAACCACCCTATCAGCGCGAAGCCGCCACGATCAGTGCCTTCATCTCGGCCACTGCGGCTTTGAAGCCTACAAACAAGGCATGCGCCACCAGCGCGTGGCCAATGTTCAGCTCATTGATGCCCTTGATCGCCGCCACCGCCTCGACGTTGTGGTAATGCAGCCCGTGGCCAGCATTGACGATCAGCCCCTGCCCCACGCCAAACGCCACGCCATCAACAATACGCTGCAACTCCTCGGCCACTTCGGTCGGGGTTTCGGCGTCGGCATAACGCCCGGTATGCAGCTCGATGGCCGGCGCACCCACCCGGCGTGAGGCCTCGATCTGGCGCTCGTCAGCATCGATGAACAGCGACACTTCGGCACCGGTGCGGGCAAGGCGCTCCACGGCCGCCTTGACCCGTGCCTCCTGCCCCGCCACGTCCAGGCCACCTTCGGTAGTCAGTTCCTGACGGGTTTCAGGCACCAGGCAGATGTGCGCCGGGCGGATCTTCTCGGCAAAGGCCATCATCTCTTCGGTGACGCCCATTTCGAAGTTCATGCGCGTCTGCAGCACATCCTTGAGCAGCACCACGTCGCGTTCCTGGATGTGCCGACGGTCTTCGCGCAGGTGCACGGTGATGCCATCGGCGCCCGCTTCCTCGGCGTCCAGGGCAGCCTTGACAGGGTCAGGGTAACGCGTGCCCCGGGCTTGGCGCAGGGTCGCCACGTGGTCGATGTTTACGCCAAGAAGCATGCGGTTGCTGTGAGTCACGAAAGGCTCTCCTGAAGGTTGAGCCCCACAGCATACGTCGTGATCAGCGCTTGCGAAACAGTTCCCGGCTGACCAACGGTTTTGCGCCCAGGTGAACCGCCAGTGCCTGGCGCATCAGGCGCTTGGCCGCGAGCAAAGCGCCTGGAGTGCCCCAGTCGGCGTCGGCCAGGGCCAACAGCTCGATGCCGCGAAACAGGCCGGGTTGCACCAGTTCGACCCGCTCCAGGCCGGCATCCACACGCAAGCGGTACAGCCCGTCTGCGGCGATGGGTTGGTCGTTGACGTCATGATTCAAGGAGAACGCATAACCGAGTTCGTCCAGCAGCCGCCATTCGAACGAACGCAGCAGCGGCTCCAGCGGGCGCCCGGCGGCCAAGGCCTGCAAGGTCAGGGCGTAGTGCTCGAACAGGGCCGGGAACGGCGCTTCGGCGGGCAGCAGGCGCATGAGCAGTTCATTGAGGTACAACCCGCTGAACAGGGCATCGCCGTGCAGCCAGGCGGCGATGCCGGCGCTGTCCATCCGCCCGACATTCTTCAGCTCGCCACGCCCGCGCAGCTCCACCTCAAGCGGCACGAACGGCCGCACCAGGCTGCCGCCCTTGCCACGCGCACGCCGCAGTACAGCGCGCATGCGGCCCTGCGGCGTGAGGAAGTCCACCAGCGCGCTGGTTTCCTTGTAGGCACGGCTGTGCAGCACGTAGGCTGGCTGGCCGACAGTTTGTTCCATTAGCGTTCACCCAGCCCGTGGTTGTGGGAGCGGCCTCGTGTCGCGAATGGGCCGCAACGCGGCCCCCCGGATTTCAGCATTGCCGCCAAAATGGCTGGGGCTGCTTCGCAGCCCTTTCGCGACGCAAGGCCGCTCCTACAAGGGCCGCCTTGAGCCTTAGAGGTCGCCGTAGCCCAGCGAGCGCAGGGCGCGCTCGTCGTCGGACCAGCCGCCCTTCACCTTGACCCACAGGTTGAGCATGACCTTGGAGTCGAACAGCACTTCCATGTCCTTGCGCGCCTCGGAGCCGATGCGCTTGATGCGCTCGCCCTTGTCGCCAATGATGATTTTTTTCTGGCCGTCGCGCTCGACCAGGATCAGCGCGTGAATATGCAGCACATGGCCCTGCTGCTTGAATTCTTCAATTTCCACGGTGATCTGGTACGGAAGCTCGGCACCCAACTGGCGCATGATCTTCTCGCGCACCAGTTCGGCGGCCAGGAAGCGGCTGCTGCGGTCGGTGATCTGGTCTTCCGGGAAGAAGTGATCGTTCTCGGGCAGATACTTGGCGATCTGTGCTTCCAGCGCTTCGAGGTTGTGCCCCTGCTGCGCAGAAATAGGCATGACTTCGGCGTTTGGCAGTTGCTCCTGCAGCCACTGCAGGTGCGGGATCAGCTCGGCCTTCTCTTCCATGCGGTCGGTCTTGTTGACCGCGATGATCAGCGGGCCGGTCACATACTGCACACGCTCCAGCACCAGTTGGTCCTCGTCGGTCCACTTGGTGCGGTCGACCACGAAGATCACCACGTCGACGTCCTTCAGGGCCGCCGAGGCGTTGCGGTTCATGTAGCGGTTCAAGGCTTTGTCGTTGGCCTTGTGCATACCGGGGGTGTCGACGTAGATCGCCTGCACATCACCTTCGGTCTTGATGCCGAGCATGTTGTGGCGGGTGGTCTGCGGCTTGCGCGAAGTAATCGCCAGCTTCTGGCCCAGGATGTGGTTGAGCAAGGTCGACTTGCCCACGTTGGGGCGGCCGACAATGGCCACGTAGCCGCAGCGCGTCGGGTTGTTATCAGTCATTGCCATTCTCCACGCCCAGGGCGATCAGTGCGGACGCGGCAGCGACTTGCTCGGCAATACGCCGGCTAACGCCCTGACCACGACTTTTGTTGTTCAGCAGCACCACTTCGCATTCGACGAAGAAAGTACGGCAGTGCGGTTCACCCTGGATATCCACTACTTCGTAACGCGGCAGCTCACAGCTGCGCGATTGCAGGAATTCTTGCAGGCGGGTTTTCGGGTCCTTGTTGGTGTCGACCAGGGTCAGGCCTTCGAACTCGTCGGCCAGCCAGGCAAGGACGCGTTCCCGGGCCGTGTCCATGTCGGCGTCCAGGTAGATGGCACCGATCAGTGCCTCCAGGGCGTCGGCCAGGATCGACTCACGACGGAAACCGCCACTTTTGAGCTCACCCGAACCCAGGCGCAGGTATTCGCCCAGGTCGAAACCACGGGCCAGGCGGGCCAGGGTCTCGCCCTTGACCAAGCGCGCGCGCAAGCGCGACAGCTGGCCTTCGCGAGCCTGCGGGAAGCGCTCGAACAGCGCTTCGCCGGCGACGAAGTTGAGAATGGCGTCACCGAGAAACTCCAGGCGCTCGTTATTGCGCCCGGCGTAGCTGCGATGGGTCAGCGCCAGAAGCATCTGGTCCTGATTCTTGAAGGTATAACCGAGCTTTCGCTCCAGATGGGCAAGGGAAGCACTCATGCAACCACCCGTTTGTTGTTCAACGCGTTGTTCAAATCAACATCCTGAAAGACTGTTTGGCTGTGGCCCGCCGCCGTATGCGACGAATCTCCCGATCCCTGAGAACACAGCCTATGTCAGAAATGCATTCGGCGCTGTCTGCTGGACAGCGCCGATGGGTATCAATGGATCAGGCCGACCCGCGACAGGTTGGGCAGGTGGCTGAGCTTGGGCTCTGGCCAGCTCATCCACACCGCAAAGGCCTTGCCGACGATGTTCCGGTCCGGAACCATGCCGTGCAGTTCCTTGGGAATGTTCGGATCATCCCAGTAACGGCTGTCGTTGGAGTTGTCGCGGTTGTCGCCCATCATGAAGTAATGGCCTGCCGGCACGGTCCACTGCTGGTCCGGCGGCATGCGATAACGGCTCATTTCCTTGCGGATCAGGTGTTCGGCCTCGCCGAGCTTTTCCTTGTACAGCTCGGCGCTGCCCAAGGTGCCCGGTTCGGTGCCCACCAGTTGTTCGGCAATCGGCTGGCCGTTGACGAACAGCCGCTTGTCGTTGGTGTAGCGGATCTGGTCGCCCGGCAGGCCGACCACTCGCTTGATGTAATTGACGTTCGGGTCGCTCGGATAGCGGAACACCATTACATCACCGCGTTGCGGGTCACCCACCTCGATGACCTTCTTGTCGATCACCGGCAGGCGAATACCGTACGAGAACTTGTTCACCAGGATGAAGTCGCCCACTTCCAGGGTCGGTTTCATCGACCCCGAAGGGATCTGGAACGGCTCGACCAGGAATGAACGCAGCACCAACACGATGAACAGCACCGGAAAGAACGATTTACCGTACTCGACCAGCAACGGTTCCTTGTTCAGGCGCTCGACAACGGCCATCTCGGGCTGGCTGACGCTGCCCTGATAGTTGGCGATTGCCGCACGCCGGCGCGGGGCCAGGAACAGCAGGTCGATCAAGCCCAGCAGACCGCAGACAAAGACGGCGATGACTAGCAACAGCGGGAAATTTAGCGACATAGGACCTAGCTATCCAACCTGAGCACGGCGAGGAAGGCTTCTTGTGGAATTTCCACGTTGCCTACCTGTTTCATGCGTTTCTTACCGGCCTTCTGCTTCTCCAGCAGTTTCTTCTTACGGCTGACGTCACCACCGTAGCACTTGGCCAGTACGTTCTTTCTGAGCGCCTTGACGGTTGTCCGCGCGATGATCTGGCCGCCAATGGCTGCCTGGATCGCCACGTCGAACATCTGCCGAGGGATCAGTTCCTTCATCTTCTCGGTCAACGCACGGCCTTTGTAGGCCGCGTTGTCGCGGTGCACGATCAATGCCAGGGCATCGACCTTGTCGCCGTTGATCAGTACGTCCAGTTTGACCAGGTTGGCCGACTGGTAGCGATCAAAATGATAATCCAGCGAAGCATAGCCGCGGCTGGTGGACTTGAGACGGTCGAAGAAGTCCAGGACCACTTCGTTCATCGGCATGTCGTAACGCACCTGCACCTGGCTGCCGAGGAACTGCATGTCGCGCTGCACGCCACGCTTCTCGATGCACAGGGTGATGACGTTACCCAGGTGTTCCTGCGGCACCAGGATGGTCGCGGTGACGATCGGCTCGCGGAAGTCGGTCACAGCCGAGACATCCGGCAGTTTTGACGGGTTATCGACGATGATGGTTTCGCCGGTCTTCAGCTCGAGCTCGTAGATCACGCTCGGTGCGGTGGTAATCAGGTCCAGGTCGTATTCGCGCTCCAGGCGCTCCTGGATGATCTCCATGTGCAGCATGCCGAGGAAACCGCAACGGAAGCCGAAGCCCAGGGCGTCGGAGCTTTCCGGCATGTACTGCAGCGACGAGTCGTTGAGGGTGAGCTTCTGCAATGCGTCGCGGAAGTCTTCGAAGTCGTCGGAGCTGACCGGGAACAGGCCGGCGTAGACCTGCGGCTGGATTTTCTTGAAGCCCGCCAGCACTTCGACCTCGGGGGTCGAGGACAAGGTCAGGGTGTCACCCACCGGCGCACCGTGGATGTCTTTGATGCTGGCGATGATGAAGCCTACTTCGCCGGCTTTCAGATCAGCGGTCTGGGTATGTTTCGGGGTGAACACACCCACGCTGTCGACCAGGTGCACCTTGCCGGTGGACTTGACCAGAATCTTGTCGCCCTTCTTGACGCGGCCCTGACGCACACGCACCAGCGAGACCACGCCCAGGTAGTTGTCGAACCAGGAGTCGATGATCAGCGCCTGCAGGGGCGCGTCGATTTCGCCTACAGGCGCGGGGATGGTGTGCACCAGGCGCTCGAGCACCTCGTCTACGCCCATGCCGCTCTTGGCGCTACAGGCCACGGCGTCGGTGGCGTCGATGCCGATGATCTTCTCGATCTCGTCCTTGACGCGGTCCGGGTCGGCCTGGGGCAGGTCCATCTTGTTCAGGACCGGCATGACTTCCAGGCCCTGCTCGATGGCGGTGTAGCAGTTGGCAACGGACTGGGCTTCAACGCCTTGGCCAGCGTCCACCACCAGCAGTGCGCCTTCACAGGCCGCCAGCGAGCGCGAGACTTCGTAGGTGAAGTCGACGTGGCCGGGGGTGTCGATGAAGTTCAGCTGGTAGGTCTTGCCGTCTTGCGCCTTGTAGTGAAGCGTGACGCTGTGGGCTTTGATGGTAATCCCGCGTTCGCGCTCCAGGTCCATCGAATCAAGCACCTGGGCTTCCATTTCGCGCGCCGACAGGCCACCGCACATCTGGATGAAACGGTCGGCCAGCGTCGACTTGCCATGGTCGATGTGGGCGATGATGGAGAAATTGCGGATATGACTCAAATCACTCACGGGTCAACACTCGAAAAGGCTGCGAGCCGGGACGCCCGCCGAAAAATAGCCGGGAATTGTACCTCAAGCAGCAGGGATATGGGAGATTCCTCTATCGGGCTGTACCGCGCTTTGGCGCCCGCAATTGTGAATTTTCATGAAAAAGGGCAGCCGTAGCTGCCCTTTCCTGCCTGCAAAACCGCTTATTCAGCGAGCTTGAAGGTGATGAAGCTGGCACGCCCCTGACGCAGCACGCGCATGGACACCGAGCGGTTCTTCGGCAGTTCCTTGGCGATTTCGGTGAATTCCTTGGCCGAACCGATGGCCTGGTTGTTCAGGTGACTGATGACGTCACCCGGGCGCAGGCCGATCATCGCTGCCGGGCCATCCTGCACTTCCTTGATAACCACGCCGCCTTTGAGTTCGAGGGACTTTTTCTGCTCGGCGGTCAGGTCGGCCACCGAAACGCCCAGGCGGTTGCTGCTACGCTCGGCGCTGCCTTGGGCACCGGCACCGATGTCGGCATCGTCATCCGGCATCGCGCCGACACCCACATCCAGGGTCTGGCGCTTGCCGTTGCGGATGATCTCCAGCTTGGCCTTTTCGCCGTCCTTGAGGCTACCGACCAGGTGCGGCAGGTCGGCCGACATGACGATCGGCTGGCCGTTCATGCTCAGGATCACGTCACCCACCTGCAGGCCACCTTTGGCTGCCGGGCCGTCTTCCAGCACCTGGGCCACCAGCGCACCCGCCGGCTTGTCCAGGCCGAAGGATTCAGCCAGGTCCTTGTTGACCTCCTGAATCACCACGCCCAGCCAGCCGCGGCTGACCTTGCCGTCTTTCTTCAACTGGTTGGACACATCGATCGCCACATCGATCGGGATGGCGAACGACAGGCCCATGAAGCCGCCAGAACGGGTGAAGATCTGCGAGTTGATACCCACCACTTCGCCCTTCATGTTGAACAGCGGGCCGCCCGAGTTACCCGGGTTGATGGCCACGTCGGTCTGGATGAACGGCACATAGGTCTCGTTGGGCAGCGTGCGGCCCTTGGCGCTGACGATACCTTTGGTCACCGAATGGTCGAAGCCGAACGGCGAACCGATGGCCAGCACCCACTCGCCCACCTTGAGCTTCTCGGAATCACCCAGCTTCACGATCGGCAGGTTCTTGCCTTCGACCTTGAGCAGGGCCACGTCGGTGCGCGGGTCGGTGCCGACCAGCTTGGCCTGCAGCTCGCTGCGGTCCGACAGGCGGACAATGATTTCGTCGGCGTCGGCCACCACGTGGTTATTGGTCAGCACATAACCATCGCTGGAAATGATGAAGCCCGAACCGAGCGATTGCGCCTCACGCTGACGGTCGCCACGCGGCGAGGGCGGCTGCTGCGGCATGTTGCGCTCGAAGAATTCGCGGAACATCGGCGGCAGGCCTTCCAGGTCCGGCATCTGCCCAGCGGCAACGCGACGGTCCGGCAGCTTCTGCTTGGTACTGATGTTGACCACTGCCGGCGAGGCCTGCTCTACCAGCGTGGTGAAGTCGGGCAGGGCTTCCTCGGCCTGGGCGGTGAGCACCTGGCCGAGCATGAGCACGGCGGCGAACATCGATAGGTAGGATTTCAAGCGTGGTGTTGACATACGACTCCCGTCACAACGAGCGGTAGTTTAGAAAGGCCCCTGCACAAAGCAGGAAAGGCCAGACTCCAAGAAGCCTGACCTATAAAAAATTTGCCAGTAGATTGCAAATGACAATGCTTTAATTTCATTTCAGGCGCATATCCATTCGCCTTCGCATGGCCCGCAAAAGCGCACCATTACTGGCGCGCCTGGGCATCCTGAGGGCGCATCGACAATGCGACGCGTTCTGCCGTACCCAGCGGAATTTCGCCGACCACGGTGACGATCACCTTGCCCTTGGGCGTGTTCAGGCGCCGCGAAACCGCCGATGTCGGGCCAAGCTGGGTACGCACATCGGTCCCGGCATCGTCCTTCACGGGTTCAAGGAACACCGAGAAGCGCGCCAGGCCATCATCGTACATCAGGCTACTGACCGTGCTGTCACGCTTGGGGTCACGCCGTACCGAGCTGTTGACCAGCTCGAACCCTGGCGGGAGCCAGTCCGAGCGCCAGCCGGCGACACTGTCACTGCTGGCAGGGGCAACACGCTGCACCGGCTTGCAGGAAGCACTGGGGCGCAGGTCATCGTCGCTGGGCGGCTTGGTGGTATCGAGGCGAGTCATCTGGAAGCGCTCCAGCAACTGCCCTTTGTCGTTGAGCATCAACGAGCGAAGCGGCAGGCCAGTGTTGCGATCCAGGTGCAGTTCGAAGGCATAGCGGTGCTGGTCGCGGGGAGTGAGCGTCACGATCACGGCATCGCGCCCGGCGACCCGTGACTTGCCCGCCACGCTCAAATCGTACCAGCCCATCAGTTTCAGCGGATCAAGCACACGCTGAGCAGCATCCGCAGGAGTAGTCACACCGCTGACCAACGCCCCACTGACGCACTCCACCTTGCCATCCACGCGCAGGATTTCCTGGGCGGCGCCATCAAGCTGCAGCAGCCGCTCGCTGACCTTGCCGTCATCGACCCTGTGCCAGATATCGTGGGAAGAGAAGCTACCGTTGCGTTCGTAGACGAACGAGCCCTGATAACTCTGCTTTTGCTCGGCTTGTGCCAGCTTGCCAAGCCACTCGCTCGCTTGGGGCGAGGAGTTGGCTGCCAATACCGGCACAGTCATGCAGCTGCCAATCAGCAGCGACAGAAGAGGTAGCGCGCGCATGATCCTCCTTACTTAGCGGGGTTTCCCATGCTGGCGGCACGGGCGTACGGCAGGGCAGTCTCAGTGCCTTGGAGCGCGGACTCCTGGGCATGCTGACGCAGATAGCCCGGCAGACGCTGATCCCAGCCAGCCTGGTTTTGCAGCACACCGTTGGCCATCGGACCGGTCGGTTGCTCACTGCTTTCACTATAGCCTGCCAACACCGCCGGACCCTGAGTCTGTGGCATGCTCAGGCCCTGTTGTGCAGGCTGCTGCGAAGCCAGCTCGGCGCCGGTGATCTCGTCCTGGTTGTACATCCGCACGCCTGCCAGCACCGCAACGGTGACCGAGGCGGCGACCGCCAGGCGAGCGACGCTGCGCCATGGGCCCTTGTTGACCTTGGCCGGCACGGCTTCGTCAGCCAGCGCCGCAGACACCGCCGAGGCGATATCCAGGTTGGGCAGCAGCAGCTCCTTGTGCATGGCTGCACGCGCTACCTGGTAACGCGACCAGGTGGCACGGGTTTCGGCATCGTCTACGGCGCTCAGCACCCGACGCAGTTCCAGTTCGTCCGCTTCGTTATCCATCACCGCGGACAGCGATTCCTGCAAAGCTTCACGACTCATGGCGGTTCCTCTCTTGGCTGTCGCCGCTGTCTCAGGTTTCCTGCAACAACGGCTGCAGGGCTTTATCTATGGCCTCCCGAGCGCGGAAGATTCGAGAGCGCACGGTACCCACCGGACATTGCATGACACTGGCAATGTCTTCGTAACTCAGCCCGTCGAACTCGCGCAGGGTCAACGCCGTACGCAGGTCTTCGGGCAGTTGCTGGATGGTGCGATGGACGGTGCCTTCGATTTCATCCCGCAACAACGAGCGCTCTGGGGACTCGAGATCCTTGAGGCCATGATCGCCGTCATAAAACTCCGCATCCTCGGAGCTCACATCGCTGTCTGGCGGCCGTCTTCCACGGGACACCAGGTAGTTCTTCGCCGTGTTGATGGCGATGCGGTACAGCCAGGTATAAAACGCACTGTCACCGCGGAAATTGCCAAGCGCACGGTAGGCCTTGATAAAGGCTTCCTGTGCTACATCCTGGGCCTCGTGGGTATCGTGAACGAACCGCACGATCAACCCGAGAATCTTGTGCTGATACTTCAGCACCAACAGATCGAACGCTCGCCTGTCACCGCGCTGCACGCGCTCGACAAGCTGCTGATCCTCTTCCTGGGTTAGCATGAACACTCCTCAGTGAACTCGAAGGAGCGGTGCAACACCCATCGATCAGGCTTGCAACCATAGACTCGGGCTTTACGCAAAAGTTCTCCCCTCCAAGCAAGTTTCCTGCAGCCCTTGGTCGGCTGGCACGGAAGACGTGGCGCGGTCACGGCCGGCTACGTCGATAATCAGGTTTCGAATACGCCGGGACAGCCCGGACAGGCCTGCAACCCTGCGTCGCCGCGGCAAATTGTGACGTGCGGGCAACCTTCATAGGATTTCCGGCCATATCGGAAAGTTCCCACAAAGGTTGCCGCGCGCCTCGGTAAGTGGCCAAGTGGCATGGAAATTGGCCACCTCGGGCTGCTATAAAGGCAACCTGGCCAAGTTTAACGATAGTTTCACAATGCCATCTGCGCGTGACTATTGTGCCGCGCCCTCTCTAAAGATTACTAGTGTCCCGACATGAGCCAACAATTCCAACATGATGTCCTGGTGATCGGCAGCGGTGCCGCCGGTCTCAGCCTGGCACTGAACCTTCCCAGCCACCTGCGCGTTGCCGTGCTCAGCAAGGGCGACCTGGCCAACGGCTCGACCTTCTGGGCCCAAGGTGGCGTCGCGGCGGTGCTGGACAATACCGATACCGTGCAGTCGCATGTCGAGGACACCCTCAATGCCGGCGGCGGCCTGTGCCATGAAGATGCGGTGCGGTTTACCGTCGAACACAGCCGCGAAGCCATCCAGTGGCTGATCGAGCAAGGGGTGCCCTTTACCCGCGACGAGCACTCCAGCGTTGACGATGGCGGCTTTGAATTCCACCTCACCCGTGAGGGCGGCCATAGCCACCGACGCATCATCCACGCCGCCGACGCCACCGGCGCAGCCATATTCACCACGCTGCTGGAACAGGCGCGCCGACGCCCGAACATCCAGCTGCTGGAGCAACGCGTGGCGGTCGACCTGATCACCGAACGCCGCCTGGGCCTGCCGGGCGAGCGTTGCCTGGGCGCCTACGTGCTCGACCGCAACACCGGTGAGGTGGACACCTTCGGCGCGCGCTTCACCGTGCTGGCCACCGGCGGTGCAGCCAAGGTCTACCTCTACACCAGCAACCCCGATGGCGCCTGCGGTGACGGCATCGCCATGGCCTGGCGGGCGGGCTGCCGGGTGGCGAACCTGGAATTCAACCAGTTCCATCCGACCTGCCTGTACCACCCGCAGGCCAAGAGCTTCCTGATCACCGAAGCACTGCGCGGTGAAGGCGCGCTGCTGCGCCTGCCCAATGGCGAGCGCTTCATGCCACGCTTCGACCCGCGCGAAGAGCTGGCCCCGCGCGACATCGTGGCCCGCGCCATCGACCACGAGATGAAGCGCCTGGGCGTGGACTGCGTGTACCTGGACATCACCCACAAGCCGGCCGATTTCATCATGGGCCACTTCCCCACCGTGTACGAGCGCTGCCTGGCCTTTGGCATCGACATTACCCGCCAGCCGATCCCGGTCGTACCGGCGGCGCACTACACCTGTGGCGGGGTGATGGTCGATGATCGCGGCCACACCGATGTGCCAGGCTTGTACGCCATCGGCGAAACCAGCTTCACCGGCCTGCACGGTGCCAACCGCATGGCCAGCAACTCGCTGCTGGAATGCTTTGTCTATGGCCGTGCCGCCGCTGCCGACATCGAGGCGCATCTGGAACACGTGTCCATGCCCACGGCGCTGCCGGGGTGGGATGCCAGCCAGGTCACCGACTCGGACGAAGACGTGATCATCGCGCACAACTGGGACGAGCTGCGGCGCTTCATGTGGGACTACGTGGGTATCGTGCGTACCAGCAAGCGCCTGCAGCGCGCCCAGCACCGCATTCGCCTGCTGCTGGATGAAATCGACGAGTTCTACAGCAACTACAAGGTCAGCCGCGACCTGATCGAACTGCGCAACCTGGCGCAGGTGGCCGAACTGATGATCCTGTCGGCCATGCAGCGCAAGGAAAGCCGTGGCTTGCATTACACACTGGATTACCCGGGGATGCTGGACGAAGCCAAGGACACCATCCTCAGTCCGCTTTGAAAACGGTGGCGCCCGGGAGATCGAGCGCCGCCCGCGCGGCGCTTCGCAGCACAAGGCTGCTCCTACATCTGTTTCGGGCCAATTATTTCTGTGAGATTTGCGCGCGAACGACTTGGAGCATGGCTCGATATCGCGTCGTTCAAACAAGGAGGTCGCGCGCGTCTGCCACAGGCGATACTGGCCCGAAACAAATGTAGGAGCAGCCTTGTGCTGCGAAGCGCCGCGCGGGTGGCGCTCGATCTCACAGGCGCTGAACCTGCTACGGCGAACACCTGTCAGCCCCGACTCGCCCCCACCTCAGCCCACCTGCGCCGGCTGAACTTCAGCCGCACCCGCAAGCGCCGATGTTCATCCGCCCCCAGCGCATCCTGCGGTATGCACTGGCTCTGCCCCATCCATCGCCCCGCCCGCTCAAAGCGCAACACCACCAGCCGCGGCAACGCCACGCTGTCCCGGCACAATCGCACCGGTTGCCAGCCACGGGCACGGCAGAACACCTGCCAGCCGCGCACATCACGGCGCAGGCCGACAACGGCATGCTCATGGGTCAACAGGATTCGTCGGGGAATGGCCCAGCCAGCGTGGGCGATACAGGCGGCGACAACAGAAAAGGAGAGCCAATCAGGCAACGGGCTCGCCCACACGGCAAGCCACGCCAGCACCTGGCAACCCAGGTAGGCCGCTAGCAGCAGGCGCGAGCCTTGCCAGCGGCACTCGAAACACTCACTTGGGCTGGACACGGTCCAGGATGATGCGGACCATGCGTTGCAGCTCCGGGTCTTCGGACTCGGTGCGCTCCATGAACCAGCCGAACATGTCCTGGTCCTCGCAGCTCAACAGACGCACGTACAGTTCGCGGTCGGTCTCGTTGAGGGTGGAGTAGACTTCCTGGGTGAAAGGCACCAGCAGTACGTCTAGTTCCAGCATGCCGCGGCGGCTATGCCAGAAAAGCCGGTTGAGTTCAGTTTGTTCGACCATGGGGCCCTCCTCGAATGGCCCGCCAGTATACAGCCCGGCGAGCGCAGCGACACCGGGCGTTGGTCTAGTCACCTACCTATTTTGTTACCGGCGTTCTATGATGGCCGCCAGTCTTTAGCCACCGCGATGACCCATGGCCGATTCCGCTTTCTTCTGCCCCCTGTCCCACGAGGGCATCCTCGCCGTCCGCGGCTCCGATGCAGGCAAGTTCCTGCAAGGCCAGCTGACCTGCAACATCAACTACCTCAGCCAGGAACACGCCAGCCTGGGCGCCCGCTGCATGGTCAAGGGGCGCATGCAATCGAGCTTCCGCATCTTGCCCGAAGGCAACGGCTACCTGCTGGCCATGGCCAGCGAACTGCTTGAGGCGCAACTGGCCGACCTGAAGAAATACGCTGTATTTTCCAAGGCCACGCTGACTGATGAAAGCGCCGCCTGGGCACGCTTTGGTCTGCAAGGCGGTGACGCTGCGCTGCTGGCACTGGGTCTCGACGTGCCCGAAGGCGCCGGCAGTACCGTGCGCCATGAAGGCCTGATCGCCATTACCGTGTCCGAGGGGCGTGTGGAGCTGTGGGTACCGGCAGAAAACGCCGACACGGTACGCCAGGCCCTCGCCGGCGCCCTGCCTGAAGGCAGCCTGAACGACTGGCTGCTTGGGCAGGTGCGTGCCGGTATCGGCCAGGTCATGGGGCCGACCCGTGAGTTGTTCATCCCGCAGATGATCAACCTGCAGGCCGTCGACGGCGTGAGCTTCAAGAAAGGTTGCTACACCGGCCAGGAAATCGTTGCCCGCATGCAGTACCTGGGCAAGCTCAAACGCCGCCAGTACCGCCTGGCACTGGACCAGCAGGCCATTCCGGCCCCAGGTGCCGAGATCTTCTCGCCCACCCATGGTTCCTCGGTCGGTGAAGTGGTCATTGCTGCCGGCAACGGCGCCGGCTGTGAACTGCTCGCGGTGCTCAGCGCCGACGCGGTGGCAGACGACAACCTGCACCTGGGCAGCCTCGAAGGCCCGCGCCTGCAGGTGCTGACCCTGCCCTACGAACTGGACCGCGACCGGGAAATCCAGCGCTGACCAGCCTGCCCCGCCACCGTGGCGGGGCCGCACCACCACTGCGGTAGACACGCCCATGAACAAGCTGGCCGAGATGGTTCAAGCACAGTTGCTCAATGCCATCGAAAAGGATGATCTGGTCTTGCCGACCCTGCCCGAGGTTGCCTTGAGCATCCGTGAGGCGGCGGAAGACAGCGAGATCAGCGTAGCGGCCCTGAGCAAGGTGATCGGTCGCGACGCGGCCCTTTCAGCGCGCCTGATCAAGGTGGTCAACAGCCCGCTGCTGCGCGCGGCGGTCGAGGTCACCGACCTGCATACCGCCATCACGCGGCTGGGTATCAACTACAGCTGCAATTTGGCCATCGGCCTGGTGATCGAGCAGATTTTCCATGCCCGCTCACCGGCGGTTGAACAGAAGCTTCGCGATATCTGGACCAACAGCCTGGAAGTGGCAGGCATCAGCTACGAAATCTGCCGTCGCTATACCCAGCTCAAGCCTGAACAGGCCACTTTGGGCGGCTTGGTCAACCAGATCGGCGCCTTGCCGGTGCTGATCTATGCCGAAGAGCACAACGAGCTGTTGTCCGACCCGGTTTGCCTGCACTACGTGATCGAGCAGATCCAGCCAGTGCTGGGGGACAAGATCCTCAAGGCCTGGGAGTTTCCGGAGCAGTTGATCAAGTTGCCGAGCCAGGTTCAGGACCTGGACCGGCAGACCGACAAGGTCGACTACATCGACATCGTGCAGATCGCCCGCTGCATCAGCCAGCGTGGCCGCCATCGGCCGTTGGCGGCACTGCCGGCGTACCGCCATCTTGGGCTGCCGTTCGGTACAGAGCTGGAAGTGGATGAACTGCTCGAGGCGCGGAGCATGTTGCGCTGACGTGCCTCAGCCTGTGCCGGCCCTTTCGCAGCACAAGGCTGCTCGTACAGGAATGGACATTACCTGTGGGAGCGGGTTTACCCGCGAAGAGGCAGGTACAGGCAACACATCAATCGGCAATAAAACTTACACGCACCCGCAACCCACCCTTCTCGCCATCATGCAGGCTTACCTGCGCCAGGTGCGCCCGGCAGATCTCGCCGACAATCGCCAGGCCAAGCCCGCTACCCTGCGCACTGCGCCGGTAGAACCGCTCGAACACCCGCTCGCGTTCAGCCTCGGGAATGCCCGGGCCGTCATCCTCCACCTCCAGCACAGCCGGCGCCACTACCCGCAAGATCACATTGCCCCCCGCTGGCGTATGCGCCAGGGCGTTGTCCACCAGGTTGCTCAACAGCTCGTTGAGCAGCGTCGGCTCACCCTTGAGCCATACAGGGGCCTCGGCCTCCAGGGCCAGCGCCACCCCTCGCTTGTGCGCCAAAGGCGCCATGGCCATGCCCAGCTCACGGGCCAGCTGACTCAAGTCCAGGCGCTGCGCACCGCCTTCGGCAATCGCCCGTGCACCGTTTTCAACCCGCGCCAGCGACAACAACTGGTTGGCCAGATGGGTCAGCTTGTCGGTGCCCTGCGCCGCAGATTCCAAGGTCTGCCGCCACTCCTGCGGCTCGGAAGAGCGCAACCCCAGCTCGACCCGAGCCTTCAAGGCCGCCAGCGGCGTACGCAGTTCATGGGCGGCATCGGCAATGAACTGCGCCTGGCGCTCGAACTGGCCGCGCAAACGCTCGGTGAAGTGGTTCAAGGCCCGCACCAGCGGGCTTAGCTCACGTTGCACCTGCACCACCGGCAGCGCCCGCAGATCATCCGGTTGGCGCTCCTCTACCGCCGTGCGCAGGCGCTCCAGAGGCCGCAACGCCGCGCTCACGGCAAACCACACCATTACCAGCGCTCCCAGCGCCAGCATGCCAAGGCGCAGCAGGGTGTCGGCCATCAACCCACGGGCCATGCGCACCCGCGCCTCCTCGGTCTCGGCCACACGGATTTCTGCCATGCCGTTCATGTTCGGCTCGCTCACTGCCTTCAGCAGGCTGACGACGCGCACGTCCTGACCCAGGTAGGTGGCGTTGTAGAACCGCGCCAAGGCCGGATAGTCATCAGTACGTGGCGTACCGGGTGGCGGCGGTGGCAGGTTCTCGTAGCCGGAAATCAGCCGCTGCTTGATGTCCAGCACCTGGTAGTAGATACGCCCGGCACTGTCGTAGGCGAAGGTGTCCAGCGCCACGTAGGGCACATCCGCGCTCAGCGAGCCGTCACGCTGCGAAAGCCCGGCGGCGATGGTTCGCGCCGAGGCCAGCAGGGTGCGGTCGTAGGCCGTGTCGGCGGCTTCGCGGCCGTTCCAGTAGGCACTCAGGCCGCTGGCCAGCATCAGCACCACCAGCAGCAAGGCCAGGTTGCCCAGCAGTCGCCCGCGCAGGCTGCCGTTGTCACGCATCGCGGTGCTCTAGCAGGTAGCCCAGGCCGCGGAAGGTGACGATGGCCACCGGGTGGCCGTCGAGCTTCTTGCGCAGGCGGTGGATGTAGATCTCGATGGCGTCGGGGCTGGCTTCTTCGTCCAGGCCGAATACCTGGGCAGCCAGTTGCTCCTTGCTCATCACCCGGCCTGGGCGGGCGATCAGCGCTTCCAGCACACTTTGCTCGCGCGAGGTCAGGGTCAGGTTGTCGTCGCCCAGGGCGAAGCGCCGGGTATCCAGGTCGTAGACCAGCGGCCCGCAACGTTGCTGGCGCTCACCACCTAGCACACTGCGGCGCAGCAAGGCTTTGACCCGTGCTTCCAGCTCGGTCAGCTCGAACGGTTTGGCCAGGTAGTCGTCGGCCCCCAGGTTCAGGCCATGGACACGGTCCTTGACGTCACTGCGGGCAGTCAGCATCAGCACCGGCACGGTCTTGCCACGGCCGCGCAGGCGCGCCAGTACCTCGAAGCCGTCCATGCGTGGCAAGCCGACATCCAGCACGACCACGGCGTATTCCTCGCTGGCCAGGGCCAGGTCGGCGGCCACGCCGTCATGCAGCACATCCACAGTCAGGCCGTGGCTTTTCAAGGCCTGGGCCACGCTTTCGGCCAGTTGCAGGTGGTCTTCGACCAGCAGCACACGCATCGGTTTCTCCCTGCTCGGGTGGGGCGGTGGCGCGGAGTGTACCGCTGTCGCCAGGCCTGTGAAGCCCCTTCTGACAAACCTTTCTCGTTGAAAGGTTAGCGAAAGGTTCGTTGCCTAGCATCGCACCACGGTCGCTCCTCGCGCCGAAAAAAGCACCAGCAAGGTGCAACGAATAAGAACAATAAACGGAGTCATCGACGATGCTGTCATTGCAGCCGCAGGCGTTCGCGCCTACCCGTTCCTTTGCCGCACGCCCCTCTGCCATCGCCAGCGCCCTCGCGCTTGCCGGTGTCGCCCCGATGAGCCAGGCCGCCTTCTTCGAAGACAGCACGGCCACCTTCGAAACCCGCAACATGTACTTCAACCGCGACTTCCGCGATGGCACCAGCGCGCAGCAATCCAAGCGCGACGAGTGGGCCCAGGGCTTCATCCTCAATTTCGAGTCCGGCTACACCGATGGCACCGTAGGCTTCGGTCTGGACGCATTGGGTATGCTCGGCATCAAGCTCGACTCCAGCCCCGACCGCACCGATACCGGCCTGCTGCCGACCCATGATGACGGCAAGGCCGCCGACGAATACTCCAAGCTGGGCCTCACCGGTAAGGTGAAAATTTCCCAGACCGAACTCAAGATCGGCACCCTGATCCCTGAGCTGCCGACGCTGCAGCCCAACGATGGGCGCATCCTGCCGCAAACCTTCGAGGGCGGCCTGCTCACTTCGAAAGAGATCAAGGGCCTGACCTTCACGGGCGGGCGCCTGGACAAGGCCAAGGACCGCAACGACACCAATTGGGAAGACCTGGCGCTGAACAACAAGAACGGCCGCTTTGGTGGCACGTTCAGCGCCGACAACCTGGCCCTGGCCGGCCTGGACTACCAGTTCACCGACCGCATCACCGGCAGCTACCACTTCGCCCAGCTCGACGACATCTACCGCCAGCACTTCATCGGCATGGTCGCCACCCAACCCTGGGGGCCGGGCACCTTGGGCGCCGACCTGCGCCTGGCAGTGAGTGACGATGCTGGCGCTGCCAAAGCCGGCAACATCGACAACACCACCGTCAACGGCATGCTCAGCTACGCCCTGGGCGGGCACAAGGTCAGCGCCGCCTGGCAGCAGCTATCCGGCGACAGCGCCTTCCCGTATGTCGATGGCGCCGACCCGTACCTGGTCAACTTCGTCCAGATCAACGACTTCGCCGGTGCCGACGAGCGTTCCTGGCAGGCGCGTTACGACTACAACTTTGCCGCGCTCGGCGTACCCGGCCTGACCTTCATGACCCGCTACATCAGCGGTGACAACGTCAGCCGTGCCGCCGGTGGCGAAGGCAAAGAGTGGGAACGCAACACCGAATTGAAGTACGTGGTACAAAGCGGCCCGTTGAAGAACGTCGCCGTGCGCCTGCGCAATGCCACCTTCCGCTCCAACTTCGCCCGCGACGCGGACGAAGTGAGGCTGCTGGTGAGCTACAGCGTAGCGCTGTGGTAACCCCATAGCGGTAATCCAAAAACAACAACGCTCACGGAGATAGACGATGACCTTTTCACTGCGCCGCCTCGTCCTCGCTACCGGCTGCCTGCTGCTGGCCGGCAACGCCCTTGCCGCCGAACCGAAACGCCCTGAATGCATCGCCCCCGCCTCGCCCGGCGGTGGCTTCGACCTGACCTGCAAGCTGGTGCAAAGCGCCCTGGTGCAGGAAAAGATCCTCAGCAAGCCGATGCGCGTCACCTACATGCCCGGCGGTGTCGGCGCGGTGGCCTACAACGCCGTGGTCGCTCAACGCCCGGCCGATGCCGGCACCCTGGTGGCCTGGTCCAGTGGCTCCCTGCTGAACCTGGCCCAAGGCAAGTTCGGCCGCTTCGACGAGAACGCCGTGAAGTGGCTGGCAGCTGTCGGCACCAGCTACGGCGCCATTGCGGTGAAAAGCGACTCGCCCTACAAGACCCTCGACGACCTGGTCGCGGCCTTGAAGAAAGACCCCAGCAAGGTGGTGATCGGCTCTGGCGGCACCGTCGGCAGCCAGGACTGGATGCAAACCGCATTGATCGCCAAGGCCGCCGGCATCAACCCGCGTGACCTGCGCTATGTGGCCCTGGAAGGCGGTGGCGAAATTGCCACGGCGCTGCTGGGCGGCCATATCCAGGTCGGCTCTACCGACATCTCCGACTCCATGCCGCACATCCAGAGCGGCAACATGCGCATCCTTGCGGTGTTCTCGGAAAACCGCCTGGACGAGCCCGAGATGAAAGACATCCCTACCGCCAAGGAGCAGGGCTACGACATCGTCTGGCCGGTAGTGCGCGGCTTCTATCTGGGGCCAAAGGTGAGCGACGAGGACTACGCATGGTGGAAGGCATCGTTCGACAAGATGCTGGCCTCGCAAGACTTCGCCGAGCTGCGGGACCAGCGCGAGCTGTTCCCGTTCGCCATGACCGGCGAAGAGCTGGACGGCTATGTGAAGAAGCAAGTGGCCGACTACAAGGCACTGGCCAAGGAATTTGGCCTGATCCAGTAAGCCTGTCGGACTCACCACCACCCCTGTAGGAGCGGCCTTGAGCCGCGATGGGCCGCACAGCGGCCCCTGGCACAGCCGATACGATGCTTCGGACAGATCGCATCGGCAGGTTTGGCGGCCGCTTCGCGCCCGATCGCGACGCAAGGCCGCTCCCACAGGATTTGCATCTCACTTGAGCAATCCCGACGAGGATTCCCCAATGATCCTGCAACGCATCTTCGCCCTGGTCCTGCTGGCGGTGTGCGCCGCCCTGGCCGTGATGGCCTGGCCCTACCAGGCGGCGTTTTCCTATGAACCGGTGGGCCCGCGCGCCTATCCGCTGCTGATGCTCGGCCTGATGGGCCTGGGCCTGTTGTACCTGGTGTTCCGCCCCACGCCCATCGTGCGCAAGGACGACGAACCGGAACTGGACCGCGAAACCCTGACCAAGATCACCGCCTGCGTCGGCCTGCTGATCGTCTTCGCGGCCACCTTCGAAGCCTTGGGTTTCATCCTCAGCGCCATCCTTGTCGGCCTGCCCATGGCCCGGCTGTATGGCGGCCGCTGGCTGCACAGCGCCCTCGTGGTCGTCGGCATGAGCCTGCTGCTCTACTGGCTGTTCGACCGCGTGATGGACGTGCCCCTGCCCCTTGGCCTGCTGAGCGTACTGGAGAACTGACACATGGATACCTTGAGCTACCTGGGCCAGGGCTTCGGCGTTGCCCTGACCCCTTACAACCTGGTCACCGCCCTCTCCGGTACCCTGATCGGCACGGTGGTCGGCCTGCTGCCGGGCCTGGGACCGATCAACGGCGTGGCCCTGCTGATCCCCATCGCCTTCGCCCTGGGCCTGCCGCCAGAGTCGGCGCTGATCCTGCTGGCCGCGGTGTACCTGGGCTGCGAATACGGCGGGCGTATCAGCTCGATCCTGCTGAACATCCCGGGCGAAGCCTCGACCGTGATGACCACCCTGGACGGCTACCCGATGGCTCGCCAAGGCCTGGCGGGCGTCGCACTGTCGCTGTCGGCCTGGAGTTCGTTCATCGGCGCCTTCATCGCCACCTGCGGCATGGTGCTGTTCGCCCCGCTGCTGGCGAAATGGGCCATCGCCTTCGGCCCGGCGGAATACTTCGTACTGATGGTGTTTGCCATCGTCGCCCTGGGCGGCATGGCAGGTGACAAACCGCTAAAAACCTTCATTGCCGCACTGATCGGCCTGTTCCTTTCGGCGGTCGGCATCGATGCCAACAGCGGCGTCTACCGCTTCACCGGCGACAGCGTGCACCTTGCCGACGGCATCCAGTTCGTGGTGCTGGTGCTAGGCCTGTTCTCCATCAGTGAAATCCTGCTGCTGCTGGAAAAGACCCACCATGGTCACCAGGCGGTAAAAGCTACCGGCCGCATGCTGTTCAACTTCAAGGAAGCGGCTTCGGTATTCGTGGTCAACATCCGTTGCGGCCTGCTTGGTTTCATCATGGGCGTTCTGCCCGGCGCCGGCGCGACGCTGGCCAGTGCCGTGGCCTACATGACCGAGAAACGCCTGGCCGGGGAAAGCGGCAAGTTCGGCAAAGGCGATGCCCGTGGCCTGGCAGCGCCGGAAACTGCCATTGGTGCGTCCTGCTGTGGCGCCTTGGTCCCGATGCTGACCCTGGGCGTACCGGGCTCTGGCACAACGGCCGTGATGATCGGCGCCCTGACCCTGTACAACATCACCCCTGGCCCACTGCTGTTCGAACAGCAGCCGGACATAGTCTGGGGCCTGATCGCTTCGCTGTTCGTCGCCAACATCATGCTGGTGATCCTCAACATCCCGATGATCCGCATCTTCACCCGCATCCTCGCCGTGCCAAACTGGGCGCTGGTGCCAGTGATCGCCATCATCACGGCCATTGGCGTATACGCCGTTCATGCCACCACCTTCGACCTGTTCCTGATGGTCGGCATCGGCATCATGGGTTACATCCTGCGCAAGCTGGACTTCCCACTGTCGCCGATCCTGCTCGGTTTCATCCTGGGCGGGCTGATGGAGCAGAACCTGCGCCGTGCACTGTCGATCTCCAACGGTGAACTGGGCATCCTCTGGTCGAGCCCGATCAGCATGGGCGTCTGGGCGCTGGTGGCGCTGATGCTCGCCCTGCCGCTGCTGCGCATCTGGCGCAAACGCAGCCTGCAGCGTCGGGCCCTGGCCGATGCCTGATCGACCGTTGCCTTTGTTTGTCGCAACCGGGCTGGTCGGCCTTGCTGGCGGTTACCTCGCCAGCAAGGTTGGCTGGCCTTTGCCGTGGATGGTGGGTTCGCTGCTGGCCATCATCCTGGTGCGCTGCCTGACGCCCTGGCAGTTGTCGGAAATTCCCAGCGGCCGAAAATGCGGGCAGTGCATCATCGGCATCGGCATTGGCCTGCACTTTACGCCGGCAGTGATCGAGCAAGTGGGTAGCCATTTTGCGCTGATCTTCTTCGGCGCCCTGTTCACCACCCTGTCCAGCGTGATCGGCGTGTGGCTGCTGCGGCGCACCGGTGAAGACCGCGCCACGGCATTCTTCGCCAGCATGCCTGGCGGCTCGGGGGAGATGGTCAACCTGGGTGCCCGGAACGGTGCAGTGCTCAGCCAGGTGGCGGCAGCGCAGAGCCTGCGGGTGCTGGCAGTGGTGCTGTGCGTGCCCGCGCTGTTCAAGTTTCTGCTGGGTGACGGGGTGCCGCTCAATCATGCCGGCAGCGTCAGCTGGGGCTGGCTGGCCCTGATCACCCCGCTCGGCGTTGCCGTTGCGCTGCTCTGGCAACGGTTGCGCCAGCCCAACCCCTGGCTGTTCGGGCCATTGCTGGTGGCGGCCACGGTCAGCCTGGCCGGCAACCTGCAGATCGCCCTGCCCAATGGCGCCAGCCAGATCGGCCAGTGGCTGATCGGCAGTGGCCTGGCCTGCCACTTCAACCGCGCCTTCTTCCGCCGGGCGCCATCGTTCCTGGGGCGCACGCTGCTGGCCACGGCGCTGTGCATGGCCATTGCCGGCAGTGCCGCGTGGGTGTTGAGCGTGATGACAGCGCTGGACCTGCGTTCGCTGACGTTGGGGATGATGCCGGGGGGCATTGCCGAAATGAGCCTGACAGCAGAGACCCTGCAACTGTCCGTGCCTTTGGTGACGGCGCTGCAGGTGATGCGCTTGCTGTTCGTGCTGTTTCTGGCGGAGCCGTTATTCCGGCTGTGGAACGCAAACCAGTAATAATCGCGTCGCCTGCTTCGCGGGTTTACCCACGAAGAAGGCGACGCGGTGTTTCAGGTGATTAGAGCGGTGGCACCGCCCAGTTGATCGGCGCCAGCCCACGTTGTTCGAGGAAGCTGTTGGTCCGGCTGAAATGCCCACACCCCAGGAACCCGCGGTAAGCCGACAACGGCGACGGATGCACCGACTTCAGCACCAGGTGCTTGGTCCCGTCGATCAGCTTCTGCTTGCTTTGCGCATGTGCCCCCCACAACAGGAACACCACGTTCGGGCACTGCTCGCTGACCACCTGGATCACCCGATCGGTAAAGAACTCCCAACCCTTCTTGGCATGCGACGCCGCATTGGCCCGCTCCACGGTCATGGTGGTGTTGAGCAGCAGCACGCCCTGCTCGGCCCAGCTTTGCAGGTAGCCGTGGCTGGCGATCGGGATGTTCAGGTCGCGCTGCATTTCCTTGTAGATATTGACCAGCGACGGCGGCGTGGCCACGCCCGGCTGTACCGAGAAGCACAGGCCGTGCGCCTGGCCTGGCCCGTGGTAGGGGTCCTGCCCGAGTATGACCACCTTCACCTGGTCCAGCGGCGTCGAGTTCAGCGCATTGAAGATCAGCGGCCCTGGCGGGTAGATTTCCTTGCCGGCGGCACGCTCGCTGCGCAGGAACTCGCGCAGTTGATGCATGTAGGGCTGGTCGAATTCAGCGCGCAATGCGGCTTTCCAGCTGGGTTCGAGTTTGATGCGATCGTCGTCAGTCATGGGGCCATCCCTAATCAATGGCGCGACACTAGGTAAGCCCTTCCCGCTTGTCAAACGATCCGACCGACGACCGGCATGTTCGGTCAGGCAGGCCATACTTGTGCGATGACTGAGCGAGGTAGTCCATGGCCATTCATTGTGAGGTACTCACCGGCGCCGACGGCGCCCGCATCGGCATCGCCACCCTGGATGCGCCCAAGGCGCTCAATGCCCTGAGCCTGCCGATGATCGAGGTGCTGGGCGAGCAATTGCACGCCTGGGCCCGCGACCCGGGGGTTGTCTGCGTGCTGCTGCGCGGCAACGGCGCCAAAACCTTCTGCGCCGGAGGCGATGTGCGGGCGCTGGTGCAGGCCTGCCGTGACCACCCCGGGAGCGTACCGCCCCTGGCCGCCTCTTTCTTTGCCGCAGAGTACCGCCTGGACTACGCCCTGCACACCTACCCCAAACCGCTGCTGTGCTGGGGCCACGGGCATGTGCTGGGGGGTGGCATGGGGCTGCTGCAGGGCGCCAGTGTACGCATCGTCACACCCAGCAGCCGTTTGGCCATGCCGGAAATCAGTATCGGGCTGTACCCCGACGTGGGTGCCAGCTGGTTCCTCGCCCGGCTGCCGGGCAAACTGGGGTTGTTCCTGGGGCTGACGGGCGCGCCAATCAACGCACGCGACGCCCTTGACCTGGGCCTGGCCGACCGTTTTTTTGGCGAGCATCAGCAAGAGGCGCTGGTCGAAGAGCTGCTGCAACTGAACTGGCAGGAGCAGACCGCCCTGCAACTGAACAGCCTGCTCAAGGCCGAACAGCACCGCGCCTGCGCCGAGTTGCCCGAAGCCCAGTGGTTGCCGCGGCGGCAGGTGATCGATGCATTGCTCGACGTGGCCGATGCAGCGGCGGCCTGGCGTGCACTGGAGGGGCTCAAGCACAATGACGACCCACTGCTCGCAGAAGCAGGCCAGCGGCTGCACGAAGGCTGCCCGCTGACCGCCCATCTGGTATGGGAGCAGATTCGCCGGGCGCGTCACCTCTCATTGGCGCAGGTGTTCCAGATGGAATACTGCATGAGCCTGAATTGCTGCCGCCATCCGGAATTCAGCGAAGGCGTACGAGCCCGCTTGCTGGACAAGGACAACCACCCCCGCTGGCACTGGCCGGATGTGGCTCAGGTACCGGCGGCGGTGGTCGAGGCGCATTTTTCCAAGGCATGGGAAGGGCGGCATCCATTGGCGGACCTGAGTTGACTTCAACAACCTGGGGCTGGGTTCAATCACCTACCGCTGCCAGTTACCCCCGCGCCCTTGGCCACGTCGGCCATCCCAGCGCCCGCCGTCATTGCGCTGCCCATTGGAGTGCCAGTTGCCATGCTGGTAGCGCTGGCTGCCATCACGATAATCATGCCGGTCCCGATCCTGCCTGTAGTCCTGGCGCTGGCGGTTGCCGTAGTCATTGCGCGGGTTGCCGTGCCACTGCTGCATCCCCGGCTGCGGATACGGCCGGTATTGCGGCGCAGGCGCCGACCGATGGTAATAGCGCGGTGCCGGCTGGTAGTAATAGCGCGGTTGCGGCGTCACGTAGTAGCGGTCATAGCGGTAATACCCTGGCGACACGTAGCGGTCGGTGGAGTAGTAATCCGAACGGTAATAGCCCCCGCTCTCGTAGTACGGGGCGCAGGCGGAAGTCATCAGCCCTAGCAGGGCGATCAACAGGATTCGATAAGACATGGCGGCCTCCTGGACCGCTGGAGTGCCCGAACAGCGGCGCTGACGAGCGTCGATGCGTAATGCGTTCATCGACACTGAATAAGACAGTGAAGCCGAGGTGCAGTGCCATTTTTGCAATAATTTGATACAGGTGCGATAACCCTGAAAAACTTGCAGTCATTTGCCGGTCATCTAACTAGAATAGGCGCCCAGGCACACATCACGGGAAGATCATGCCGCTACGTTCCGCTCTGTTCTCGCAGCGCTCGCTGATCCTGACCCTGCTGGTGCTACTGGCCTGCGGCTTCCTCGCCACTTCGCTACTCAGCTACTTCTCCTCACGCAGCGCCATCCGCGACGGCATCATCAATACGGAACTGCCGCTGACCTCCGACACGGTCTACTCGGAAATCCAGAAGGACCTGATTCGCCCGGTGCTGATCGCCTCGATGATGGCCCAGGACACCTTCCTGCGGGACTGGGTGCTGTCCGGCGAGCAGGATACCGAGCGCATGACCCGCTACCTTGGCGAAGTCATGGGCAAGCAGGACACCTTCACGTCGTTTTTCGTGTCTGACCGCACCCTCACCTACTACCAGGCCAAAGGCGTGCTCAAAAAGGTAGAGCCCGGCACCTGGCGCGATGCCTGGTATTTCCGCCTGCGCGACCTCAAGGCGCCCTATGAGATCAACGTCGATCTGGACATGGCCAACCAGGACAGCCTGACCGTGTTCATCAACTATCAGGTACATGACTACCAGCACCGCTTCATCGGAGCCGCCGGTGTCGGGCTGAGCGTATCGTCGGTGGTCCAGCTGATCGACCAGTACCAACGCCGCTACCAGCGCTCTGTGCTGTTCACCGACGCCAAGGGCAAGGTGCTGATGACCGGCTCGGAAGGTGGCCCGCATGGTCTGCGGGTCGGCCAGCCGCTCAGCGACAACCCTGAACTGAACGACGTACTGGCCGAGCAGTTGGTGCCCGGTGAAGGCAGCCACGAATACCGCGACAGCGACAACCACAGCCACTTCCTCAACGTGCGCCACCTGCCCGAACTGGACTGGTACCTGTTGGTGGAAAAGCGCGAAACCGGCGCCCTCGACCGCATCCGCCACTCCCTGTACCTGAACCTGGCCATCTGCACGATGATCACCCTGGTGGTGCTGGCGCTGGTGCATGCCATGGTCCGCCGTCACCAGGCCAGCACCGAAGCCCTGGCCACCCTCGACAGCCTCACCGGCCTGCCCAACCGGCGCAGCTTCGACCTGCTCGCCGCCCAGGCTTTGCACGAAGCCCAGCGCGACAGTGGGCCGCTGGTGGCGTTGCTGATCGACCTGGACCACTTCAAGGCACTGAACGACACCCACGGCCACCTGGCAGGCGACGAAGTGCTGCGCCAATTTGCCAATGTACTGCAAGGCAGCCTGCGCCAGTCGGATATACTGTGCCGCTGGGGCGGTGAGGAATTCATCGTGCTGCTGCGTGAAGCCGAAGGCCGGCAGGCCATCGAGGTGGCGGAAAAGATCCGCCGCCGCACCGAACAGTTGACCTTCAGCTACGAAGAACAGCCGCTGCGCCTCACCACCAGCATCGGCCTGAGCAGCCTGCAGCCAGGGGATACCCTACACGCCCTGCTGACCCGCGCCGACCGTGCGCTCTATCGTGCCAAGCAGGCCGGCCGCAACCGCGTCTGCAGTGAAACCCGCCATGAATGACAGCCAACACTGCCCCGCTTGCGGTGCCCTCAACCAATGCAGCCTGGCCGACCCGCGCCGCGCTACCCAGGCCTGCTGGTGCTACAGCGTGACCATCGACCCGGCCGTGCTGCAGGCCCTGCCCGCCGAGTTGCGGAACAAAGCCTGCCTGTGCCCGCGTTGCGCTGCCGTTGAAGAGCAACTCCGATCAACCACTCCCCACTGACCTGTTCCAATGCGCCTCGACCGTTTCCTCGCCAACCTCCCCAACCACAACCGCCAGCAAGTTCGCCTGATGCTGGCGCAACGCCGTGTGCGGGTGGAGGGCGTGGTGGTCAGCGACCCGCTGACCGAGGTACGTGAATTCAGCCGTGTCGAGTTGGACGACCAGTTGCTCCAGGCGGGCCGCCCCGCGCGTTACCTGATGCTGCACAAGCCACAGGGTTGCGTCAGCGCCACCCAGGACCCGCAGCACCCCACCGTGCTCGACCTGCTGCCAACAGCGCTCCGCGATGACCTGCACATTGCCGGGCGCCTGGATTTCAACACCACCGGGCTGATGATCCTGACCAACGATGGCCAGTGGTCACGGCGCCTGACCCAGCCTGCCACCAAGCTGCCCAAGCATTATCTGGTGGAAACCGAAGACGACATTGCCGAGCACTATGTGGCCAAGTTCCGTGAGGGCTTCTACTTCGCCTTCGAAGACCTCACCACCCAACCTGCCCAGCTGGACATCCTCGGGCCGCGACGCGCTCGATTGGCGATCGTCGAAGGGCGCTATCACCAGGTAAAACGCATGTTCGGGTTCTTCGACAACAAGGTGGTGGGGTTGCATCGGGAAAGCATGGGGGCGATCCGGCTGGACACGAGTTTGGCGCCGGGGGAGTTCCGGGAACTGACGGCGGCCGAGATAGCCACTGTCTAGGCCGGGGCAGACACTACGGGGTCGCCATACGACCGCTCAGCGACAAAAGTCACATTTCTCCCCGAACGGCACTTGCGCGATCCGCGAGCCACTGCTTGAATCCAAATCGTCAGTCTGCATGTGACTAGCAAGTCACGCTTGCAGTCGAAGACACCTTTTGCCGGCTACCCAAGGCCTCGATGCCTTGGGGCACGGCAAATTGCCCCGCCAAAAACAATACCGTCGACGCAAGTGCCAAGGATCGACACAGGGCCCCCCGGTTTTCTCTTCAGGCAAATGCCTACCTGTCATAAAGAACGTGCACCCTAGGTGACGCGAATACCCTTTTTGCGCCAGGAGTCGATGACATGAGGCCAGAAATCGCTGTACTTGATATCCAAGGTCAGTATCGGGTTTACACGGAGTTCTATCGCGCGGATGCGGCCGAGAATACGATCATCCTGATCAATGGCTCGCTCGCCACCACCGCCTCGTTCGCCCAGACGGTACGTAACCTGCACCCGCAGTTCAACATCGTGCTGTTCGACCAGCCGTATGCTGGCAAGTCCAAGCCGCACAACCGTCAGGAACGCCTGATCAGCAAGGAGACCGAGGCGCATATCCTCCTTGAGCTGATCGAGCACTTCCAGGCAGACCACGTGATGTCGTTCTCGTGGGGTGGCGCAAGTACGCTGCTGGCGCTGGCGCACCAGCCACGTAAGGTGAAGAAGGCAGTGGTGAGTTCGTTCTCGCCGGTGATCAACGAGCCGATGCGCGACTATCTGGACCGTGGCTGCCAGTACCTGGCCGCCTGCGACCGGTATCAGGTCGGCAACCTGGTCAACGACACCATCGGCAAGCACTTGCCGTCACTGTTCAAGCGCTTCAACTACCGGCACGTCAGCAGCCTGGACAGCCATGAGTACGCGCAGATGCACTTCCACATCAACCAGGTGCTGCAGCACGACCTGGAGCGAGCGCTGGATGGTGCGCGAAATATCGACATCCCGGTACTGTTCGTCAACGGTGACCGCGACGAGTACACCACGGCCGAAGATGCCCGGCAGTTTGGCAAGCATGTGGGCAGAAGCCACTTCAGCGTGATCCGCGACGCGGGCCATTTCCTCGACATGGAAAACAAGACCGCCTGTGAAAACACCCGCAGCGTCCTGCTTGGCTTCCTCAAGCCGACCGTGCGTGAACCTCGTCACCGCTACCAGCACGTTCAACAGGGGCAGCATGCATTGGCTATCTGAGCGCCTCGGCACTCTGTAACTGATACCCGCAGGCTATGGGGTGCCGACAAGCTTTTTTATAACTTGGGCTTCTAATTCGTGAAGGGTTCTGGTAAAAAGTGCTGCGCAGACGCGGGTATAGTTTAGTGGCAAAACGAAAGCTTCCCAAGCTTTAGTTGAGGGTTCGATTCCCTCTACCCGCTCCACATCGCATTCCAGCATGACGTTCCAGCAACGTCATCGCAGTCAAAAGGAGCCTTGGCTCCTTTTTTCGTTTCTGCCCCCCACGTTGACCTGGCCCATGGCCATTTGCCTGCCGATCCGCTTCAATGCGCAGCGGGTGCATACGCCTGCAAGCGAAACGGCTTGTGGCGGATATGCTCACTGGATTCTTGAAACATTTCGAAAGGATGACGCATGTTTCTATCCCGCTGGCTACCAGGCCTTGCCAACCTCCTGCACTATCGGCGCGAGTGGCTGCATGCCGACCTGCAGGCCGGGCTCTCGGTCGCGGCGATCCAGATCCCCATCGCCATCGCCTACGCGCAAATCGTCGGCCTGCCACCACAATACGGCCTGTATGCCTGCGTCCTGCCGATGATGGTCTACGCCCTGATCGGCAGCTCGCGCCAACTGATGGTCGGCCCCGACGCTGCCACCTGCGCGATGATCGCCGGCGCCGTGGCACCGCTGGCCATGGGCGACCCGCAGCGCATTGTCGAACTGTCGGTGATCGTCACCGTGCTGGTTGGCGTGATGCTGATTGGCGCCGGCCTGGCCCGTGCCGGCTTCATCGCCAGCTTCTTTTCGCGGCCGATCCTGATCGGCTACCTCAACGGCATCGGCCTTAGCCTGATCGCCGGGCAGCTGTCCAAGGTGGTGGGCTTCAAGATCGAAGGCGACGGTTTCATCCTCAGCCTGATCAACTTCTTCCAGCGCCTGGGCGAAATTCACTGGGTCACGTTGCTCATCGGCCTGGCCGCCCTGGGCCTGCTGATCTGGCTGCCGCGGCGCTACCCGCGCCTGCCTGCAGCCCTCACGGTCGTGGCGCTGTTCATGCTGCTGGCCGGCCTGTTCGGCCTTGACCGCTTCGGCGTTGCCGTCCTCGGCCCGGTACCTGCAGGCATCCCGCAGCTGGCCTGGCCGCACAGCAACCTGGAGGAAATGAAAAGCCTGTTGCGCGACGCCCTGGGTATTGCCACCGTCAGCTTCTGCAGTGCCATGCTGACTGCGCGCAGCTTTGCCGCCCGGCATGGCTATGCGATCAACGCCAACCACGAGTTTGTCGCCCTGGGCGTCAGCAACCTGGCCGCCGGGGTTTCCCAGGGCTTTGCCATCAGTGGCGCCGACTCGCGTACGGCGGTCAATGACATGGTCGGTGGCAAAAGCCAGCTGGTGGGCATCATCGCGGCACTGGTCATCGCCCTGATCCTGCTGTTTTTCACCGCGCCCATGGCGTGGATCCCGCAGGCTTCACTGGGCGCCGTGCTGCTGATGGCCGGTTGGGGGCTGATCGACATCAAGTCGCTGGGTAGCATCCGGCGTCTCAGCCGCTTCGAGTTCTGGCTGTGCCTGCTGACCACGGCGGGCGTACTGGGCCTGGGTGTGCTGCCCGGTATCGTGTTTGCCGTGACCCTGGCGATCCTGCGCCTGCTGTACAGCATCTATCAGCCCACCGATGCGGTACTGGGCTGGCTGCCGGGCACCGAAGGCCAAGTCGACATCCGCAAATTCAAGGACGCGCGCACCGTGCCTGGCCTGGTGGTTTACCGCTTCGACGACGCGATCCTGTTCTTCAACGCCGACTACTTCAAGATGCGCCTGCTCGAGGCGGTACAGAGCCAGGACCAGCCCAAGGCCGTGCTGTTCGATGCCGAAGCTGTCACAAACATCGACGTCAGCGGCATCGCTGCCCTGCGTGAAGTACGCGACACCCTGGCAGCGCAGGGCATCTTCTTTGCCATCGCACGCGCCCGGGGTACGTTCCTGCGCATGCTGGTGCGCTCGGGGATGGCGCGGGAAATGGAAGAAAAGCTGCTGTTTGGTTCGGTGCGGGCCGGGATTCGGGCGTACCGGGTTTGGCGTAACCGGAGCCGCAGTGTGGCGGCTGCCGAGCAGGGCTAAAGAGGTGTTTTATTGCCACTGGCCCTATCGCCGGCAAGCCAGCTCCCACAGGTACCACGCAAGGCTCATGGGCTGTGCCGTACCAGTGGGAGCTGGCTTGCCGGCGACAGGGCCAGTGCAGGCAACACAAGCCCTTGGCGTGGACACCAACCCTCGCACACCGTGCATGACATGCTAAAGTCGCCCCCGTTCTCCGCTCCACCAACGGACCCAGCATGCCCGCACTTGACGCCACCCTCACCCCCTGGCCAGAACTCGCTGCCCGCCACCCCTGCGACGCCCTGCTGCTGGGCAACGGTGCCAGCCGCGCAGTGTGGAAGCCGTTTGGCTACTTCTCGCTGTTCGAGGAAGCGCAACGCGCCGGCCGCAAGAAAGGCCTGGCGGTCAGCGACCAGGCGCTGTTCAAATCCTTGGGCACAGAGCTGTTCGAGCCCGTGCTCAGCGCCCTCAACACCACCGTGCGCGCCAACGCGGCGCTGGCCATCAACTCCACCGCGCCGCTGAACCGCTACTACTCGATCAAGGAAGGGTTGATCCACGCCGTGCGCACAGTGCACTTGCCGTGGTCACTGATGCCAGCCACCACGCTGGCAGCCTTCAACCAGGCCTTGCGCGGCTACCGCAGCGTCTACACCAGCAACTACGACCTGCTGCTGCCATGGGCTGTGCAACACGCCCCGCAGGGCTTCGCCAGTTTGTTCGACGAGCAAGGCTTCTTCGATGTGCGCCGCACCCGAAGCGAAGGCACCCGGGTGCTGCACCTGCATGGCGGCCTGCACCTGCTCAAGCTGCCCGACGGCACCACCCGCCAACGCAGCGCCGACCACGCAGAGCTGCTCGATGGCTTTGCGGTGAACATCCCGGGGGAGGTGCCGCTGTTCGTCAACGAAGACCGCAGCGACGAAAAACTGCGCGCCATCCGCAACTCGGACTACTTGGGCTGGTGCCTGGGGCAGCTGGCACAGGAGAGCCAGGGGCTATGCCTGTTCGGGCAGCATCTGGACAGCAGCGACCAGCACCTGCTCGAAGCTATCCGACAGGCGCGGCCAAAGCATCTGTCGATTGCCATAAGGCCGTTGAGCGAGGCTTCGGTGATCAACCAGAAGCAACACTACATTGATCGGTTCGGGGATCTGACGGGCACGCAGGTGCATTTCTTTGATGCCAGTACGCATCCGTTGGGGCTGGCAGATTTGGCGATCGAGCTACCAGCCGCTCGACGCTAGCACGCTCCCAGCAGGAGCGCGCGCGCAGGCTTGCTGGGGTTGCCGTCAGAGCAACCCATCCGCCCGCAGCAACGTCTCCAGGCAATGCTCCTGCACCCCATAAAACGCCTTGAGCTGGCCAATCTTCTCCAGCAACGCCCCGTTGTCCCCCGCCTTCTGCCGCTTCACCGCAAGAATCATCTTGTTCTTGTTGGTGTGCTCCAGCGAGATGAACTCGAATACCTTGGTTTCGTAACCGCACGCTTCAAGGTAAAGCGCCCGCAGGCTGTCGGTCAGCATTTCGGCCTGCTGGCCCAGGTGCAGGCCGTACTGCAGCATGGGTTGCAGCAACCCCGGGCTGTGCAGTTGCGGGCGGATCTGTTTGTGGCAGCACGGCGAGCACATGATGATCGCGGCGTTGCAGCGGATGCCGGTATGGATGGCGTAGTCGGTGGCGATGTCACAGGCATGCAGGGCGATCATCACCTCGATGGCCTCTGGCACCACGCTGCGCACGTCACCGCACTGAAACTCCAGGCCCGGGTGCTCCAGGCGAGCGGCAGCGGTGTTGCACAGGTCGACCATGTCCTGGCGCAGTTCCACACCTGTCACCTGTGCATCGCGGCCCAGGCTGTTGCTCAGGTAGTCGTGCATGGCGAAGGTAAGGTAGCCCTTGCCCGAGCCAAAGTCGGCCACCCGCAGTGCCTGCCCGGCCGGCACCGGGGCGCTGGACAGGGCGTGGTCGAAGACCTCGATGAACTTGTTGATCTGCTTCCACTTGCGCGACATCGACGGAATCAACGCGCCTTGTGCATCGGTTACGCCCAGGTCGCGCAAAAACGGGCGCGACAACTCCAGGTAACGCTTCTTCTCGCGGTCATGGCCGCTGCTGGCAGTGACCTCACGCGGTGCCTGTGCGCCGTGACGCTGCAGCATCGGCTTGCCCTTCTTGCTGAAGGTCAGTTGCACTTCGCCGTCAGCATCGAACAGGTGGGCGTTGCGGAAGCTGTCTGGCAGCAGCTCGGCGACCAGCGCCTGGGCCTGGTCCAGCGGCAGGTTGCGGGTGATGTCGCGGGTCTGGTGGCGGTAGACCAGCGAAAGGCACGGCTGGCCCTTGACCTGCAGCGGCTTGGCGATGATCCGTTGCAAGGTCTGGTCGGCACCGACATGGCGCGCCAGCACCAGTTTGACCAAGGTATCGCCGTGCAGGGCGGCGTTCAGCAGGTCGAGAAACTGAGCGCGCGCATCCGGCGCGGAGGGGGCGGAAGTACTGGCGGACATGGAGAAACGGTGCCTCGAATAGCGGGAAGCGCATTCTACACCCTGTGGGAACGGGTTTACCCGCGAATGCGTCGGTGGCCTCCAGGCAGCATTCGCGGGTGAACCTGCTCCCACCGGGAACGCGTCAAGCCAGGCGGATCCGAATCAGTCGAGAATCACCAAGCGGTTGGGCAACTCGTTGCGAGTATGGGTTGGCGGCACGTGCTGGCTAAGCAGCTCGCCACACGCCTCGATGCACTCGACAAAGCCCTGCAAGGTCCGGCCCTGGCGCACCTGTTCGGCAAAGCGGGCACCGATCGCTGCCCGGGCTTCGGCATCCAGGCAGTGCTCGATACCGCGGTCGACCAGGATCTCCACATGCCGCTCCGCCTCGCTGACAAAAATCAGCACACCCGTAGCGCCTGCGGTGCGCTGCAGGTTCTGCTCGCGAAACTGCTGGCGGGCCAGCCGTGAAGCACGCCAGCGACGCAGGGCACGGGGGATCAGCCAGCCGGCCAGGCGCGGGTTGCGCAGCAGCAGGCACAAGCCGACGAACAGCAACACGTTGGCCACCAGCAAGCCACGCACGCTGGGCCAACCCAGCAGCCAATGCAACAGGCCTGGCACCGCCAGCGCCAGCACGGCGGCCCACAACAGCGGCCAATAGGCGTAATCGTCGGCGCGGCGAGCCAGCACCGTCACCAGTTCGGCATCGGTGCGCCGTTCGGCACGCGCAATGGCTTCGGCAATCTGCCGTTGATGGTACTCGTCGAAGGGGGTCATGCCGTCGGTCTCTTGAGCGTTCTTATAGTTGTTGTCCCGGCACTCGGGGCTTCATCCGCAGACGACATATTCAGGCATAATCCGCTGCTGGAAAGTAAGCCTGCGAATCGTACAACAATAGCCGCCTGAAAACTTCGGCCGCGCGCGTATCACCCTGGATACGGCAGAGGCCCCACAACGGAATTGATGATGAAACTGTCTTTGCTGGGCCTGGCCATGGGCCTTGCCAGTCAGGCGGCCCTTGCCGCCCCCTATGCCCCGCCCCTGCAGGACAAGCAGGCATTCATCGAGCACCTGATCAGCCAGATGACCGAAGCCGAGAAAATCGGCCAACTGCGCCTGATCAGCATCGGCCCGGAAATGCCCCACGAAAAGATCCGCGAAGAAATTGCCGCCGGCCGCATCGGTGGCACCTTCAACTCGCGCACCGCGCCCGAAAACCGCCCGATGCAGGACGCGGCCATGCGTAGCCGCCTGAAGATCCCGATGTTCTTCGCCTACGACACCATTCACGGCGAACGCACCATCTTCCCGATCGGCCTGGGCATGGCCGCCACCTGGGACATGGACGCCGTCGCCAAGGTGGGCCGCACGGCAGCCATCGAAGCCTCGGCCGACGCCCTGGACATGACCTTCGCACCCATGGTCGATATCGCCCGCGACCCGCGCTGGGGCCGTACCAGCGAAGGCTTCGGCGAGGACACCTACCTGACCTCGAAAATCGGCCAGGTGATGGTGCGGTCGTTCCAGGGCAGCAGCCCGGCCAACCCCGACAGCATCATGGCCATCGTCAAGCACTTCGCCCTATACGGCGCAGTGGAAGGCGGACGCGACTACAACACGGTCGATATGAGCCTGCCGAAAATGTACAACGACTACCTGCCGCCCTACCGCGCCGCGCTCGACGCCGGTGCTGGCGGGGTAATGGTGGCGTTGAACTCGATCAACGGTGTGCCGGCCACCTCCAACACCTGGCTGATGAACGACCTGCTGCGCAAGGAGTGGGGCTTCAAAGGCGTGACCATCAGCGACCACGGCGCTATCCAGGAACTGATCCGCCACGGCGTCGCCCGCGACGGCCGTGAAGCCGCCAAGCTGGCGATCAAGGCCGGCATCGACATGAGCATGAACGACACCCTGTACGGCGAAGAGCTGCCAGGCCTGCTGAAGTCCGGCGAAGTGACCCAGCGCGAACTGGACCAGGCGGTACGCGAAGTGCTCGGCGCCAAGTACGACATGGGCCTTTTCAAGGACCCCTACGTGCGCATCGGCAAAGCCGAAACCGACCTGAAGGACTATTACGGCAACGACCGCCTGCACCGCGAAGCTGCGCGTGACGTGGCACGCCGCAGCCTGGTGCTGCTGGAAAACCGCAACCAGACCCTGCCGCTGAAAAAGGCCGGCACCATCGCCCTGGTCGGCCCGCTGGCCGATGCCCCCATCGACATGATGGGCAGCTGGGCCGCCGACGGTAAACCGGTGCACTCGGTAACCGTGCGCGAAGGCCTGCGCCGCGCCGTGGAAGGCAAGGCCAAGCTGGTCTACGCCAAAGGCTCCAACGTCACGGGCGACAAGGCGATCCTCGATTACCTGAACTTCCTCAACTTCGATGCCCCGGAAATCGTCGACGACCCGCGCCCGCCTGCGGTGCTGATCGATGAAGCGGTCAAGGCGGCCAGGCAAGCCGATGTGGTGGTGGCAGTGGTCGGCGAGTCCCGCGGCATGTCCCACGAGTCGTCGAGCCGTACCACCCTGGAGATCCCGGCCAGCCAGCGCGAGCTGATCAAGGCCCTGAAGGCCACTGGCAAACCGCTGGTGCTGGTGCTGATGAACGGCCGGCCGCTGTCGATCAGCTGGGAGCGCGAGCAGGCCGACGCCATCCTCGAAACCTGGTTCGCCGGCACCGAAGGTGGTAATGCCATCGCCGACGTGCTGTTTGGTGACTACAACCCGTCCGGCAAGCTGGCCATCACCTTCCCGCGCTCGGTCGGGCAGATCCCGATGTACTACAACCACACCCGCATCGGTCGCCCGTTCACCCCTGGCAAACCAGGCAACTACACCTCGCAGTACTTTGAAGAGCCCAACGGCCCGCTGTACCCGTTCGGCTATGGCCTGAGCTACAGCAGCTTCGAGCTGTCGGGCCTGAAGCTGTCGAACAAGGACCTCAAGCGCGGCGACACACTGGAGGCCAAGGTGACGGTGGCGAACACCGGCAAGGTAGCCGGCGAGACCGTGGTGCAGCTGTACCTGCAGGACGTGTCGGCGTCGATGAGCCGCCCGGTCAAGGAACTCAAGAACTTCCAGAAGCTGATGCTCAAGCCGGGCGAGTCACGCACCTTGACCTTCCGCATCAGCGAGGACGACCTGAAGTTCTACAATGGCCAGCTGCAGCGGGTTGCCGAGCCAGGGGAATTCAATGTCCAGGTCGGGCTGGATTCCCAGGCGGTGCAGCAGCAGAGCTTCGAACTGCTGTAACTGAAAGGTCGCCTGTACCGGCCTTTTCGCGGGCTTGCCCGCGAAGAGGCAGGCCCCGATATCACAATCATCCGGATCCGCCCCGATGCCCTTTTCCTTTCGCGCCCTGCGTCTGGGGCTGATCACTCTGCTGATCGTGCTGGGTACCGCCCTCAGTGCTGGTTGGGCCATGCACCAGGCCAAGCGCCAGGCCATGGAAGACGACGCCCAGCGTGCCAGCCAGCAGTTGGGCCTGTACGCCAATACCCTGCACACCCTGATCGACCGCTACCGCGCCCTGCCCGCCGTGCTGGCGCTGGACCCGGAGCTGATCGCCGCCCTGCGTGGCCCGGCCAGCGAAGAGGTGCAGGACGCCCTGAACCGCAAGCTTGAACGCATCAACGGCGCCGCAAACTCCTCCACCCTCGAACTGCTCGACCGCACCGGCCTGGCCATCGCCGCCAGCAACTGGCGGCTGCCCAGCAGCTATGTCGGCTCCAACTACGGCTTCAGGCCCTATTTCAAGCAAACCCGCAGCCAGGGCAGTGGCCGCTTCTACGCCGTGGGCGTGACCAGTGGCGTGCCGGGCTACTTCCTCGCCAGCGCGGTGAACGACGAGCATGGCCGCTTCCTCGGTGCCATGGTGGTGAAGCTGGAGTTCCCGGAACTTGAACGCGAGTGGCGCCAGGGCAGCGACATCCTGCTGGTGAGCGATGCCCGCGGCATCACCTTCATCGCCAACCAGGACGGCTGGCGCTACCGCGAGCTGCAGCCGCTCAGTGGTGCCGACCGTGCCGAGCTTGCCGAAACCCGCCAGTACGACAAACAACCGCTGGTGCCGTTGCAGCATCAGGTGCTGACGCGCTTTGCCGCCAACAGCACCCTGAGCCGCGTGCAAGGCCCTGAGGGCAGCGCCGAATACTTGTGGGAAAGCCTGCCACTGGAAGGCGAAAACTGGACTTTGCACCTGCTGCGCAAACCGCAGGTCACTGCCGACGGCCGCAATGCCGCCTTGGGCGCCGCCGCCGTTTGGCTGAGCCTGGTGTTCGCCGCCCTGTTCGTCAGCCAGCGCCTGCGCCTGGCCCGTCTGCGCCAGCGCAGCCGCGAAGAGCTCAAGCGCCAGGTCGAGGAACGCACTCGCGAACTGCGCACGGCTCAAGAGGGCCTGGTGCAATCAGCCAAACTGGCGGCGCTGGGGCAGATGTCGGCCGCCATGGCCCACGAAATCAACCAGCCGCTGACCACCCAACGCATGCAACTGGAAACCCTGCGCCTGCTGCTCGACCATGGCCGCCATGACGAGGCGCGCCAGGCCCTGGAGCCGCTGGAGCAGATGCTGACGCGCATGGCCGCGCTCACCAGCCACCTGAAAACCTTTGCCCGCAACAGCCCGGTCGGCCTGCGCGAGCGCCTCGACCTGGCCACCGTGGTCGACCAGGCCCTGCACCTGCTGGAAACCCGCATTCGCAGCGAAGAGGTAGAGGTGGCCCTGTACCTGGCGCGCCCGGCCTGGGTACGCGGCGATGCCATTCGCCTGGAGCAAGTGCTGATCAACCTGTTGCGCAATGCCCTCGACGCCATGGCCGACAAGCGCTACAAACGCCTGGAGGTGCGCATCGAACCCGAGGGCGAACGGTGGCGCCTAAGCGTGCTGGACTCGGGGGGCGGCATTGCCGAGGCCGACCTGGCCAGAGTCTTCGACCCGTTCTTCACCACCAAACCGGTGGGCGAAGGCCTGGGCCTGGGGCTGGCCATTTCCTACGGTATCGTCCACGAGGCCGGTGGCCAGCTGCAGGTCGAAAACCTGCCCGGTGGTGCACGCCTGAGCCTTACCCTGCCCCGTGACCTGGAGCCTGTATGTTGAATTCAGTGATCGTCGTCGATGATGAACCCAGTATCCGCAGTGCGGTCGAGCAATGGCTGAGCCTGTCCGGCTTCAGCGTGCAACTGTTCGCGCGCGCCGAAGAGTGCCTGGCCCACCTGCCGCAGCACTTTCCCGGGGTCATCATCAGCGATGTGCGCATGCCGGGCATGGATGGCCTGCAATTGCTCGAACGCCTGCAGGCGGACGACCCCGACTTGCCCGTCATCTTGTTGACTGGCCACGGCGACGTGCCCATGGCAGTGGAAGCCATGCGCAGCGGTGCCTACGACTTTCTCGAAAAGCCCTTCACCCCGCAGCACTTGCTGGGCAGCCTGCGCCGGGCCCTGGAAAAGCGCCAGCTGGTGCTGGAAAACCGCCGGCTGCACGAACAGGCAGACCTCAAGTCACGCCTGGAAGGCACCCTGCTGGGCATGTCGCAGGGCCTGCAACAGCTGCGCCGACAAGTACTGGAGCTGGCCAGCCTGCCGGTCAATGTGCTGATCCGTGGCGAAACCGGCAGTGGCAAGGAGCGCGTGGCCCGCTGCCTGCACGATTTTGGCCCTCGCGCCGGTAAACCCTTCGTCGCACTCAACTGCGCGGCCATTCCCGAGTCGCTGTTCGAGGCCGAGCTGTTTGGCCACGAAAGCGGCGCCTTCACCGGCGCCCAGGGCAAGCGCATCGGCAAGCTGGAGTACGCCAACGGTGGCACGGTGTTTCTCGACGAAATCGAGAGCATGCCGCTGGCGCAGCAGGCCAAGCTGTTACGCGTGATCCAGGAGCAGAAGCTGGAGCGCCTGGGTGCCAACCAGAGCATCAGCGTCGACCTGCGTGTCATTGCCGCGACCAAGCCCGACCTGCTCGAAGAGGCCCGCGCCGGGCGCTTTCGCGAAGACCTTGCCTATCGCCTGAATGTGGCCGAGTTGCGCCTGGCGCCGCTGCGTGAGCGGCGTGAAGACATTCCTCTGCTGTTCGAGCACTTTGCCCGCGCTGCAGGCGAAAAGCTGGGCCGTGCCGCCCCGCTGCTGTCGGGCGCACAACTGGCACAGCTGCTGTCCCATGACTGGCCGGGCAACGTACGTGAGCTGGCCAATGCGGCGGAACGCCATGCGCTGGGGCTGAGTTCGCCGAACATCGAAGTGGCACCTGCCGGGCAGTCGCTGGGCGAACAGATGGAAGCGTTCGAGGCGCAATGCCTGCGCGCAGCCTTGCGCCAGCATGGGGGCGAGATCAAGTCGGTGATGGAGGCGTTGCAGTTGCCGCGGCGTACGCTTAACGAAAAGATGCAGCGGCATGGGCTGGTGCGCGAGGATTTTGTCGGGCGCGAATGAGCGGATTTCCGCTTACCTGCAATCGCTGATAGGCAAAAATCCGCTTATTTCAGAACGATCATGGGGCTGCTTCGCAGCCCTTCGCGGCGCAAGGCCGCTCCTACAGGCCAGCTATCACGCGGTTCTGCCCTCAAATGAATCAGCCTGCACCCATTTGGCACACCTTCTGCAACCGCCTTGGCAAGCTGCGCCACGGCGCGCTCCACAAAAACAACGAGAAGGTATCCCTGATGGATAACGCCACCTCCCTGCCCGCCGGGGCGGCCACTGCGCCCGCCGCGGAAAAAACCACCGCCAGCCGCCTGAAGTCGATCTTCAGCGGGTCCATCGGCAACATGGTCGAATGGTACGACTGGTACGTCTACGCCGCATTCTCGCTGTACTTCGCAAAGGCCTTTTTCCCGGCCGGTGATTCCACCGCACAATTGCTCAATACCGCCGCGATCTTCGCCGTGGGCTTCCTCATGCGCCCGATCGGCGGCTGGCTGATGGGCCTGTACGCCGACCGCAAAGGCCGCAAGGCCGCGCTGATGGCCTCGGTACTGCTGATGTGCGCAGGCTCGCTGGTCATTGCCCTGACCCCGGGCTACGAAACCATCGGCGTCGCCGCACCGATCCTGCTGGTCATCGCCCGCCTGCTACAAGGCTTGTCGGTGGGTGGCGAGTACGGCACCTCGGCCACCTACCTCAGCGAAATGGCCAGCAAGGAACGCCGTGGCTTCTTCTCCAGCTTCCAGTACGTGACCCTGATCTCCGGCCAGCTCATCGCCCTGGCGGTACTGATTGTCCTGCAGCAGACCCTGACCACAGAGCAGCTGTATGCCTGGGGCTGGCGCGTGCCGTTCGTGATCGGTGCACTGTGCGCAGTGGTGGCCCTGTACCTGCGTCGCGGCATGGAAGAAACCGCCTCGTTCACCAAGAAGGAAAAGGCCAAGGAAAGCCTGATGCGCACCCTGCTGCGCCACCCCAAGGAACTGATGACCGTGGTCGGCCTGACCATGGGCGGCACCCTGGCCTTCTACACCTACACCACCTACATGCAGAAGTACCTGGTCAACACCGTGGGCATGAGCATCAGCGACTCGACCACCATCTCGGCCGCTACACTGTTCCTGTTCATGTGCCTGCAGCCGGTGATCGGTGGCCTGTCGGACAAGATCGGCCGACGTCCGATCCTGATCGCCTTCGGTGTGCTCGGCACTCTGTTCACCGTACCGATCCTCAGCACCCTGCACACCATCCAGACCTGGTGGGGCGCATTCTTCCTGATCATGGCGGCGCTGATCATCGTCAGCGGCTACACCTCGATCAACGCCGTGGTCAAGGCAGAGCTGTTCCCAACCGAAATTCGCGCCCTGGGCGTGGGCCTGCCGTACGCCCTGACCGTGTCGATCTTCGGCGGCACCGCCGAGTACGTGGCCTTGTGGTTCAAGAGCGCAGGCATGGAAAGCGGCTTCTACTGGTACGTCACCGCCTGTATCGCCTGCTCGCTGTTGGTTTACGCGACCATGAAGGACACCAAGCAACACTCGCGGATTACTACTGACTGACGCTGGTTGGCAACACTGAAAGGGGGCGCTCCATTACATGGGCGCCCCCTTTTTCATGACGCACGACAACCTGTGAGCCGATTAGCGGGATTATTCGGCTCACAGGTTGAGCCGAATAGCGCTATTATTCGGCTCACCCAATGAGCCGAATAGCCGGCCTATTCGGCTCACAGGATGGATCGGCACAATCATGAACAGCCCTTTGTGGATCTGGCAGCAACCAGCCTGGCCCCAATTTACCTGGCAAAACGAAGCCATTGCCCCGCTCCTGCGCAACTGCATCAGCATGCAAGGTCGTCTGCTGGGCAAGATCGGCAGCATCGATGGGCTCAGCGAGTGCCAGAACATGCTGGATACGCTGCTGCAGAACATCGTCACCTCCTCGGCAATCGAAGGTGAACAGCTGAATGTGGGCTCGGTGCGCTCTTCTCTTGCCCGTCGGCTGGGCATGGATGAACCGGGAGCTACCAGTGCCCGCAGTGAAGGGCTGGCGGAACTGATGCTGGATGCAACACAAGGGTATGACCGACCACTGACCCTGCAACGCCTGTTCACTTGGCACCAGTGGCTATTCCCGGAAGTACAAGGCGCCTTGAGCAAGGCGGTACTGGTCGGCCGGTTACGTGATGAAGTGCCCATGCAGGTGATCTCCGGCCGTCTCGACAAGCCCACCGTGCATTTCCAGGCACCACCGCGCGAGGGTCTTGAAACACAGCTCGCGGCGTTTCTCGACTGGTTTGCCAACAGCCTCGATATCGCTGGTCTGGATCCGCTGTTACGCGCCGGTATTGCGCACTTCTGGTTTGTCACGCTGCACCCGTTCGATGATGGCAATGGTCGGCTGACCCGGGCGATCACCGACCTGGCGCTGGCCCAAGCTGAGCGCCAGGCCATTCGCTTCTATGCCATGTCCGCCAGCATCCTCGAGGACAGGGCCGGCTATTACCAGGTCATGGAGAGCAGCCAGAAAGGCGACCTGGATATCACCCGCTGGTTGTCCTGGTTCCTTGCCACATTGCTGCGCAGCCTCGAACAGGCACTGGCAAACATCGACCGGATACTGGCCAAGGCCAGGTTCTGGCAGGCGCATCGCGCAGATGGCTTGCTGCCTGAACAGGTCAAGGTGCTCAACAGGTTGCTTGATGGCGGCCCCCGCGGTTTCGAGAAGGGCATCAGCGCCACGCAGTACCAGGCAGTGGCGAAGGTTTCCAAGGCCACTGCGACCCGCCACCTTACCGACCTGCTCGACAAGGCTTGCCTGGTTCGCCTGCCAGGCGGGGGCCGCAGTACCCGCTATCGCATCAACACTCAGGACATCTCCAACGCCTGACGCGGCTCACGGCGCTGGTACCAGGTGGCCATCAGCACGAGCACCAGCAGCACCCCGCCCAGCACGGCCGACGAACCGATTGTGCCGAAGTCCAGGCCGCCCTTTTCATGTGGCTTGGTGAGGAAGTCGCCCAAGGTGGCGCCAAACGGGCGGGTGAGCACGAACGCCACCCAGAACAACACCACGCCGGGGATGCGCGTCCAGTAACGGGCCACGACCACCAATGCGATGGCGCTGCCGATCATGACCCAGAAGGCCAAGGTGATTTGCGGGAGTTTGTTCATTGTTTTGCCGCTCCAGTTTGAGGTGCGGCGATGGTGCTGAGCAGCGTCTGAAAAATCGGTTGGCGATGTATGAAAAAAGCGTGGAGCGGACTTTGAAACAAGACAATTCGCTGTTAACGCCCCATTAATTCCCGACCTTCAAGCTGCAATGGCTGACAAAACGACGACGCGAGGGCTTGCGGCTACTGACTGACACCGCTGCCTGACCCACGCGAAGCCTGCCCAAACACATCGATTTACTCGATTTTTAAACGCTATTTTTTGCGCTTTTTAATCAAATAAATCGGCGTAGGATTAAACCCATAGAAACAAACAACTTCTCGAACCCCGGAGCAACGACCATGAAAAACAAACTGATCCTCACCCTGGCCCTCTCGGTTTTCGCAGCTGGCGCCTTCGCCGAAGATGGCTTCGACCGTACCAGCGCTCACACCTTTGCTGCGGCTCAAACCCAGTCCGCCAGCTACGCTGAAGACGGCTTTGACCGCACCGGAGGCCAACGTTTCGCTGAAGACGGTTTCGACCGCACCAACGGCCAGCGCTTTGCTGAAGACGGTTTCGACCGCACCAACGGCCAGCGCTTTGCTGAAGACGGCTTCGACCGCACCGGCGGCCAGCGCTTTGCTGAAGACGGCTTCGACCGCACCAACGCCCACCGCATCAGCTGATACCTGATGCGAGCACCCAGCCCGGCTTCGGCCGGGCTTGATCATTTGCAGGCGAGCACAGGCTTGGCACACTAGGCACCTTGTCCACCAGGAGGTAGGGCCAACAAGCCCAGCACAGATGTATTACTACGAACCTGCCAAAGGCCACGGCCTGCCCCACGACCCGTTCAACGCCATCGTCGGCCCCCGCCCTATCGGCTGGATTTCCTCGCATGACCGCGAAGGCCGCCTGAACCTGGCGCCCTACAGCTTCTTCAACGCCTTCAACTACATCCCGCCGATCATCGGTTTCTGCAGCGTCGGGCGCAAAGACAGCCTGAACAACATCGAGCAGACCGGCGAATTCGTCTGGAACCTGGCCACCCGCCCACTGGCCGAGCAGATGAACCAGAGCTGCGCGCCGGTTGCTGCCCAGGTGAGCGAGTTCGAGTTGAGCGGCCTTACCGCCACGCCGTCGAGCATCGTCAGCGTGCCCCGCGTAGGCGAAACCCCGGTGGCGTTCGAGTGCAAGGTCAGCCAGATCGTCCAGCTCAAGCGGGCCGACCAGGCACTGGTGCCCAGCTGGCTGATCCTCGGTGAGGTGGTGGCGGTGCACATTGCCGAGCACCTGCTGAAAAACGGCATCTACGATACCGCGGCCGCCGAACCGATCCTGCGTGGCGGTGGCCCGGCGGACTATTTCGAGCTGGGCAACCTGTTCAAGATGGGACGCCCGCCGGCCTGATCACCAGATCAGTTCACCCTCTTCGCTGACGCCTTGCAGGCGCTGCAGCTCGGCCGTGGCCGCTTCGTCGGCGGCCACGGCGCCCTTGAACACCTGCCCGTCCAGGACCTTGTGAAAGCGCGGCGCGCCGCCCATGGCCAAGGCCTTGACCGCAATGGCCGCGTTGTAGCCGCCACCTTCCACCGGCACCATCGCCGATACCGCTTCGAAATGAGTGAATTCCCTACGTGCCATGTTGCTATCCGCGTGGTTGAACAAGGGCGCTACTTTACCTCATCCACCCTCAATCGAAGGTGTGCAAGTCCAGGCTGCTGACCACCTGTGCCTGCACCAGCTCGCCAAACACATCCAGTGTCGGCGAAGCAAAGTAGCCACTCATCGCCTGCTGATCCTGCCAGCTGCCACTGAGCAACCACAGGTCGGCATCGGCCTGGGAGCGCTGTACCGTGAAGCTCAGGCAGCCCGGCGCACGCAGCGAGGGCTCGAGCAGGTCGCGCAGGCGCGCGCCCAGTTCTGCCGAGCGCCCGCTGCTGGCACGGATGAAAGCAAGATGGGTGACCGGTTGTTTTAGGGTCATTGCACAATCTCCTTGAAGCAGGCGGACGAAAAAGCCAGGCTGCCAAGGTTAGGGGCTCACCCGCGCGCCGCGTTAGGCCATTACTGCTCGCCGATTGCCTGATCCTGCTGCGCGGCAGGATCAGGCAAGCGACGTGCAGCTTTCGACTAGCGCCCCTCTTTGCCCAAACCTATGCTGCGTCGGTCAGCAGAGGAAAGCCATCATGACCACCGTCACGTCCATCGACCCGACCCTGGAACTGCAGCGCCTGGAACTGGCCGAGCTGATCCGCCGCCATGCCGGCGACCCCCATGGTCCCGCATCGGCCATCGATGACCTGTATCTGGTGCGCTACACCGAGAACGTGCGCTCGGTGCCGACCCTGGCGCAACCGGCGCTGTGCATCCTTGCCCAGGGCAGCAAAAGCCTGTTCCTTGGTGACGAGCAGTACGCCTACGACCCCCTGCACTACATGGTGGTGTCGGTGACCTTGCCGCTGAGCGGGGTGAGGCTCGACGCCAGCCCGGAAAACCCCAGCCTGGGCCTGCGCATGGACCTGGACCCGGCCGAGATCAGCCAGCTGATCGCCGAGAGCGGGCCGATGCTGGTACCCAACCGGCCTTCAGGCCGTGGTTTGTATGTGGAAAGGACCGATGCCGCATTGCTCGACGCCTTGCTGCGGCTGCTACGCCTGCTGGATACCCCGCGCGACATCGCCATGCTCGCGCCACTGTTCCGCCGCGAGATTCTCTATCGCCTGCTGCGTGGGCCGCAGGGTTGCCGGCTGTATGAAATTGCCTTGGCCAACAGCCAGACTCACCGGGTGTGCCAGGCCATTACCTGGCTCAACAACAACTACCAGTTGCCCCTGCGCATCGAGGACCTGGCCCGGGAGGTCAACCTCAGCACTTCGACCTTGCACCATCGCTTCAAGGCCGTGACGTCGATGAGCCCGTTGCAGTACCAGAAGCAGCTGCGCCTGCAGGAGGCGCGGCGGTTGATGCTCAACGACGGGCTAGAGGCGGCGGTGGCAGCCTACAGGGTGGGGTATGAAAGCCCGTCGCAGTTCAGCCGTGAATACAGCCGGCTGTATGGCGCACCACCGATTCGGGATGTGGCGCGGCTGCGGGCTACTGCTGGCTGAGTCCTGTTTTTCCTGTACCGGCCTCTTCGCGGGCTTGCCCGCGAAAGGGCCAGTACAGGCAATAGCTTGAATTCAACCCGCCACGGTTTCCTGCCACTGATTCTGGTCAACCTGGATCAAGGTCGGCCCCTTGCGCTCCACCGCCTGCCCCAGCGCCGCCTGCAGCTGCTTCACGTCGGTCACATGCTCCGCCGCAGCCCCCAGCGCCCGCGCCACGCCGATGAAGTCCGGGGTATGGATATCTACCCCGACCGGCTCGATCGCCCGGTTGACCATGTACTTCTTGATCTCCTCGTACCCCTGGTTATTCCACAGCAGCACGATCAGCGGCACCTGCGCCTCCACCGCACTGGCCAGCTCCGGCAGGGTGAACTGCAAGCCGCCGTCACCAATCAGGCACACCGCAGGCGCGCGCTGGCCGATTTGCTCCGCACTCCCCAACCACGCGCCCATGGCCGCAGGCAGCGCATAACCCAGGGTGCCGTAGCCGGTTGAGGCATTGAACCAGCGACGTGGCTGATGCATGTCCAGGGTCAGGTTGCCGGTGTACACCGGCTGGGTCGAATCGCCCACCAGCACGGCATTGGGCAGTCGCTCCAGGATCGCGCTCAGCAGACGCGTCTGGCTCAGGGTTGGCTGGTCCCAACCTGCCGCGAGTGCCTGGCGCAGGTTGGACACGCGAGCCACACCCCAGGTGCTTTCGCGCACAGGTTGCGGCTGGGCCTGCAAGGCAGCGAGCAATGCCTCGGCGGCCAGCTCGGCATCGGCTACCAGCGCCAGCTCCGGCAGGTAGTTACGCACGGTCTGGTCCGGATCGATATCGATGCGCAGCAGGCGACCCGGGATCTCGAAGCCACCCTTGAAGGTCACGTCATAATCGGTTTCAGCCAGTTCGGTACCGATCGCCAGCACCACGTCCGCTTCAGCCACCAGCTCTCGAGTAGCCGGCAGTGACTGGGTCGAACCGATCTGCAGCGGGTGGCTGGCCGGGAGCAAACCCTTGGCATTGATGGTCAGGGCCACCGGGGCCTGAAGGTGTTCGGCCAGGCGCGCCAGCGCAGCACCCGCGGCCAACGCGCCACCGCCCGCCAGGATCAACGGCCGCTTGGCACCTGCCAGGCGCTCGGCCATCTGTGCCACGGCCTGCGGCGCTGCCCCTGCCCGGCTGCCACGCACCGGGCGGCCCGGCAGCAGGAAGTCGGCCGGTTCGACCAGCACGTCCAGCGGGATTTCGATATGCACCGGGCGTGGCCGGGCGCTCTCGAACACGGCAAATGCCCGCGCCAGCACCTGCGGCAGGTCTGCAGCACTCATCAAGGTGTGAGAAAACGCCGCCACTCCCGACACCAGCGCCGACTGGTTGGGCAGTTCGTGCAGCTTGCCGCGGCCACCGCCCAGCTGATCACGGGACTGCACACTGGAAATCACCAGCATCGGGATCGAGTCGGCATACGCCTGGCCCATGGCAGTGGTGATATTGGTCATGCCAGGGCCGGTAATGATGAAGCAAACCCCAGGTTTGCCACGGGTGCGCGCATAGCCGTCAGCCATGAACCCTGCACCCTGCTCATGGCGCGGGGTGATGTGGCGAATGGACGAGCCCGCCAGGCCACGGTAGAGCTCAACGGTATGTACACCGGGAATGCCGAAGACATGGTCGACGCCATAGCCTTCAAGGAGATTGACCAGTACTTCGCCGCAGGTTGCCATCGGGTTTCACCATGAATCTTGTTGGAGTATGCCCTTATTGGACCCAAGCCACGGCTATCGCCACAATGCAAAAAAACACATACTAGCCATGTCCTGTCATCATGGCTTAGTGCGATGAAACGCCTCCCGCCCCTGCCCGCCCTGCACACCTTTCTGGTCACCGCCCAGCACTGCAACTTCACCCGTGCAGGGCAACAGCTGCACATCACCCAAGGCGCCGTCAGCCGCCAGATCGCCGCCCTCGAAGAGCACCTGGGTTATGCCCTGTTCCAGCGCCAGGCCCGCGGGCTTAGCCTGACCCGTGAAGGGCAGGACTGGCTGCCTCGGGTGCAGCAGGTGTTCGCGCTCATCGAGCAAGGCGTGCGTGAAGTGGGTGGGCGCAGCACGACCTTGCAGCTCAAGGCCCCGACGTGCGTGATGCGCTGGCTGCTACCGCGCCTGATGGAATGGCAGGCACTGCGCCCGGATGTACCGGTGGAATTGACCACCACGGTGCAGCATGGGGTGGATTTTCGTCGCGAGGGCTTCGATGCGGCGGTGGTCTACGGCGATGCGCCGAACCACGGGCTGCAGGTGCGCAAGCTGTTCGATGAACAACTTACGCCAGTGTGCGCCCCCTCGCTGCGTGAGGGGCCGATACCGTTGCGCCAGGTGGAAGACCTGGCGCGACACATGCTACTGCACCCCTCGCGGGATGAACATGACTGGCAATTGTGGCTACAGGCCGCTGGGGTGACGTTGGCCACTCATGGGCCGAAGCAGCATTTCGAGACACTGGACATGGCGATGGCCATGGCCTCGCAGGGGACAGGCGTGGCCATCGGCGACTGGTCGCTGATTGGCGATGACTTGCGCGGGGGGCGGCTGTGCATGCCGTTTGCGCTGAAGGTGGTGACCGGGAAAGGGTATTACCTGGTGAGCCAGGCCAGAAGCTTGCCGCCGGGGTTGGTGGAGTTACTGGACTGGCTGGAGAGCCAGGCTAGCCAATAAGGGTCTCTTCGCGGGCGCGCCCGCTCCCACAGGTACAGCCAGGGCCTCGGAGTCTGTGCTGTACCTGTGGGAGCGGGCATGCCCGCGAAGCAGGCGACTCAATACCCGACGGTAAACCGCTGCCGCGAATGCGCCGGCTTTTCCAGCTCGTCGAGCATGGCAATCGCATAGTCGGCAAAGGTGATCCAGCTTTTGCCATCCGCACCGATCAGCAGATGATCCTTGCCCACTTTGTAGCGCCCGCTGCGCTCACCTTCAACAAACTCCGCCGACGGCGAGAGGAAGGTCCAGTCCAGGTTCGGGTCGCGCTGCAACGCTTCCAGAAAACGCACCCCGGCCGTGGCCTCGGCCTTGTAGGCTTCCGGGAAGTCCGGGCTGTCGATCACCCGATGCCCCGACGGCAGCAACAAGCTGCCGGCACCCCCCACCACCAGCAGGCGCTTTACCCCGGCCCGCTTGACCGGCTCGATGATGGCATGCGGCTCGATGGTCGAGAAATGCGCCGCGCTCACCACTACGTCCACACCCGTTACCGCCGCTTGCAGGGCGGCACTGTCCTTGGCATCCAGCGCCTTGACGGTCACCCCTTCACGCCCCTGCAGTGGCGAAGGGTCGCGGGCGATGGCCAGCACACTGTGGCCACGGCGCAGGGCTTCTTCCAGCAACTGGCTACCAGCGCGGCCAGTGGCACCGATGATTGCGATCTTGCTCATGGGAACACTCTCCATCAATTGAACGGAATTACCACTTCATCTCGCCCTTGGCGACCTTGGCCCCGAGCTCCAGCGAGCTTTCATCGGCCAGGCCCGGGTAACGCTGCTTCATGGCCTCGATCAGCGCGTTGGCGTCTTTCGCCTTGGCGGTTTCAGCATCGAACCCACGAATGTAGTCTGCAGTGAAGCGAACAGCTTTCAGTGAACGGCTGCTGTCTCCCAGGTAGTGCCCAGGGATGACCGTGCGTGGCCCCAGCGCTTCGATATGCGCCAATGTGCCAAGCCAGTCGGCGTGGGACTTGGCCGATTGAGTATCGGCCATCCACACATGAATGTTCTCGGCCACCACCACGCCACCCACCACCGCCTTGATTGACGGGATCCACACGAAGCTGCGGTCTGGCTGCGGGCCGTCCAGGCCAACCACGTCGAGGGCTTGCCCTTCCAGTGTCAGGCGCTGGCCTTCGAGCACCTGCGGCACCACCAGTCGCGCCGGTTTGTCTGCCCCCATCTGCGGCCCCCAGTACGCCAGCTTGGCATCCATGGTCTGGCGGATATGTGCAACCGTGGCGGCAGAGGCCAGCACCTTGGCGTCGGGGAAGGCCTGGGTCAGGGTGTCCAGGCCAAAGTAATAGTCCGGGTCGCCGTGACTGATGTAGATGGTGGTCAGGTGTTTGCCGCCAGCCTGCAGGCGCTGCACCAGTTGCTGGGCCTGGGCCTTGCCGAACTGGGCATCGACCAGCACGGCATCGTGCTCGCCACTGACAATCACCGAGCTGACCGGGAAAATGGCCGCGTGCCCGGGGTTGTAGACGTCCAGTTGCAACGGTTCGGCAGCCAGCGCCGGGCCGGCCAGGGTCACGCAGGCCAGTAGCAGGCCACGCAGGGGGGTGAACAGGGACATGGGCAAGGCCTTCAGTTGAACGATGCCCAGCAGCTTAGTTGCCCGATCCGTTGCAAAAAATGCGATGCTCGAACATAGTTTGTTTCTAAAACCGGGCAAATCATGGACCGTCTCAACGCCATGCGCGTTTTCGTCACCGTCGTCGACCTGGGCAGCCAGTCAGCAGCGGCAGACCATCTGCAGCTGTCTCGCCCCGTGGTGTCGCGTTACCTGGCAGAGCTGGAGGACTGGGTTGGCGCGCGGCTCATGCAGCGCACCACTCGCAAACTCAGCCTCACCGCAGCCGGCCAGGAAACCCTGCCCCGCTGCCGGCAACTACTGGAACTGGCCGGCGACCTGCAGGCCGCAGTGCAGCAGCCGGATGACGCGCCAAAAGGCGCGCTGCGCATCAGCGTCAGCACCTCGTTCGGCCAGGCGCAGCTGGTGGACGCGGTGGCTGCCTATGTGCGGCGCTATCCTGGGGTGAAGGTGGAACTGCAAATGCTCGACCGCACCGTCAACCTGGTGGATGAACGCATCGACCTGGCCATCCGCACCAGCAACGAGCTGGACCCCAACCTGATCGCCCGGCGCCTGAGCGTGTGCCGCTCGGTGGTGTGCGCGTCCCCGGCCTACCTGAGCGAGCACGGCGTGCCGCAACGGGTCGAGGACCTGAGCCGGCACAACTGCCTGACCCATGCCTATTTCGGCCATAGCCTTTGGCAGTTCGAGGTAGCCGGCCAGCCGGTCGCCGTACCGGTCGCGGGAAACATCAGCGCCAACGAAGCAATGACATTGCAGAAGGCGGCACTGGCCGGCGCTGGCATCGCCATGCTGCCGAGCTACCAGACCGCCGACGCCCTGCGCAGGGGCGAACTGGTGCGCCTCCTACCCGAAGCGCAGCCGCGTACACTGAACCTGAATGCGGTTTATACGTCGCGCAAGCACATGCCGGCGACCTTGCGCAGCATGCTGGATTTTCTGGTGCAGCGGTTCAAGGACGAACCGGAGTGGGATCGGCATCTGTGACGCTTGAATTGGCCTAAGCTGGAAGGTATCACCTAGCGCTGTAACAGGAGGTGAGTACCATGGGCATCAAGTCCAGAAGAGTCGCCCTCGTCATGGCCCTGACGGCCGTCGCAGGGCTGTACGGTTCTGCCTGCTGGCGCGCCGAGCTGCTACGCAGCCAGCCCAGCGCCGCAGCCAGCTGCGAGCAGGCACATTGCGTGCCTCACACTGCAACCTTGAGCGCCGTCCGTTGAGTTGACGGCGCCCTGCCGGTCACTCTTCGACGCTCATGTATTCCTTGGCCCAGCGGATGTAATCCTCGGGCTGGGTGTAGGTGTGCGAGAGTTCGGTGGCGCTCAGGTTTTCCGACTTGTTCTGCTTGCCACGCTGCAAGCGCAGGCAATCGTAAGTGGCCTTGATCGCAGCGAAGTAGGCGCCATGGCCGTCGACTGCGATACGCACACCCAGGCGCGCCAGGCGTTCATCGTCATGCAGGTTGGGGTTGCCATAGGTGACCAGCATCAGCGGCACCGTCAGGTGCTCGGCAATCTGCTCGAGCTGCTCGAAGTCCTTCACGCCCACCATGCAGATGCCATCGGCACCGGCCTTCTGGTAGCTCTGGGTGCGCACGATGATTTCTTCGGTGGTGAGCACGCCAGCGTTGGTGCGGGCGATGATCGACAACGACGAATCGACCCGTGCCTCCAGCGCCGCACGAATCTTGCCAACGCCTTCCTCGACCGGGATCAGGTCAGTGGACTTGCGCCCGAACTGGGCAGGCAGCAAGGTGTCCTCGATGGTCAGCCCGGCCACGCCGGCGCGCTCCAGTTCGATCACCGTGCGCATCACGTTCAGCGCGTTGCCGTAGCCGTGGTCGGCATCAGCCAGCACGGGCAATTGCGCTACCCGGCCAATACGGGTGGCCTGCTCGACGAACTCGCTGAGGGTAATCAGGGCGAAGTCCGGCGCGGCCAGTACCTGCAACGAAGCGACAGACCCCCCCAGGATGCCGACCTCGAAGCCCAGGTCTGCGGCAATGCGTGCCGACATCGGGTCGAACACCGATGCCGTGTGGTAACAGGAACCTGAAGCGAGCAGTTCGCGGAAGGCAAAACGCAGATCTTGATGGGAAGCCTTGGGCATGATCACTCCGCAAATAAGTTGAAATTTGAACGGTAACTACCGACCCCTGTAATCGGGTCTACCTGACCTGTTCCAACCGTCGCCATCTGGGCGGTCATGCTCGACATGCAGGCAGAGGAATAAAAGGTGTGGGAGACAGCGGGCTGAAAAACCTGCGGCATATTGTTGCACCAAGCTGGTGCAAGCCCCGGATTTCAGCCCCTGTGGCATACCAACGATATCACGCAGCCATGCTGCACTGGATGAATGCGCCAATGCCGATTCGGCATAGGGGATGCAGATAGTACATAGGAAGCTACCTAACTCAGGTTACAATCCGACTTGCCCGCGAAGAGGCCGCCACAGACAAACAAGGTATTCCCGTGACCGCCGCCCTGCCCCCCACCACACTGCGCAATGTGCTGACCGCCCTGATGCTGGCGATCTTCCTCGGCGCACTGGACCAGACCATCGTCGCCGTTTCGCTGCCCGCGATCTCGGCTCAGTTCAACGATGTCGGCCTGCTGGCGTGGGTCATCTCCGGCTACATGGTGGCCATGACCGTGGCCGTGCCGATTTACGGCAAGCTGGGTGACCTCTACGGGCGGCGGCGGATGATCCTGACCGGCATCAGCCTGTTCACCCTGGCCTCGATCGCCTGCGCCCTGGCCCAGGACATGCAGCAACTGGTGCTGGCCCGGGTACTGCAGGGCATTGGCGCGGGCGGCATGGTTTCGGTCAGCCAGGCAATCATCGGCGACTTCGTGCCCCCGCGTGAACGCGGCCGCTACCAGGGCTATTTCAGCAGCATGTATGCAGTGGCGAGTGTCGCCGGGCCGGTGCTGGGAGGATGGTTGACCGAGTACCTGTCATGGCGCTGGGTGTTCTGGATCAACCTGCCGCTGGGGCTGGTTGCCTTGTGGGCGATCCACCGGGCCCTGGGCGGCATGCCGGCGCAGCGCCGCGAGGCACAGGTGGACTACCTCGGCGCCGTGCTGCTGATCCTCGGCCTGGGCAGCCTGTTACTGGGCATCACCCTGGTTGGCCAGGGCCACGCCTGGGTTGACCCGGCCGTAGTGGCCCTGTTCGCCTGCGCCGTGCTTGGCCTGGCGCTGTTCATCATTCATGAGCGCCGCTGCCCGGAGCCGCTGCTGCCCTTGGGCCTGTTCGGCAACCGGGTGGCGGTGCTGTGCTGGGGCGTGATCTTTTTCGCCAGCTTCCAGTCGATTTCGCTGACCATGCTCATGCCGTTGCGCTACCAGGGCATCACCGGCGCCGGTGCCGACAGCGCCGCCCTGCACCTGCTGCCACTGGCGATGGGGCTGCCCCTGGGCGCCTTCACCGGCGGGCGCATGACCAGCCGCACCGGGCGCTACAAGCCGCAGATTCTGGCGGGCGCACTGCTGATGCCAGTGGCCATTTTTGCCATGGCGCTGACCCCGCCGCAGTCTGGGTGGCTCAGTGCATTGTTCATGCTGCTGACCGGCATTGCCTGCGGGTTGCAGTTCCCGACATCGCTGGTGGGCACGCAAAGCGCGGTGGACAGCAAGGACATCGGGGTGGCCACCAGCACCACCAACCTGTTCCGTTCGCTGGGCGGGGCGATGGGCGTGGCCTGCATGTCCAGCCTGCTGCTGGCGCTGCTGCACCAAGGCGGGTTCGAAATGCTGGGGAATCCATTGCTGGGGAGCCTGAAGGCCGGGGAGGTGGACCTGGTGACGCAGGGCCGGTTGACGGAGACGTTCCGGCATTTGCTGATGGGGAGTGCGCTGGTTGCGGTGCTGGGGGTGTTTGCGGCATTTGCGCTGCCCGACCGGCAATTACGCGGCCGCTGAAGGGTGCGCTGTTCCTGTGCTTCGTTCAGGGCACCCCGGAAGTATTAATCCTCTCTTAATACAGACGGGAAACACTCCCTCACAATCCTTCACAAAGTGTCATTTGCGCAGCGCCGGGCTCAAGCGCAGCATATCCAGCCCGGTGTCGACCCATTTTTCGACATCACCCAACAGATCGACACTGTCCGGCAGCAACAACCAGCGCCCGATCAGGCCATCGACATAGGCAAACATGGCCACCGCCGCGCGCTCCACGTCCAGCTCGCCAGGCAACTGGCCCCGGCGCACGGCATTGGCCAACGCCAGGGCAATGCCCTTGTGGCAATCCAGCACTGCGCCTTGGCGCTGCTGGCGAATTTCACACATGTCATCGGTGAACTCGCACTTGTGATGCAGGATTTCATTGATACGCCGGGTTCGGGCATCGAGCACAAGCTCGTTGAACACTTGCAACAGCAGCTTGCGCATGCAGCCAAGCGGGTCGACTTCGTCCTCGCTTTCACTCGCCCGCGCCAAGTGGTCATGGGTTTCGTGCAGGCTGTCGAGCAACGCCTGCACCAGCTCTGCCTTGTTGTTGAAATGCCAGTAGATCGCCCCGCGCGTCACACCCGCCAGCTCGGCGATGTCGGCCAGGGTGGTTCGCGCAACCCCGCGCTTGTAGAAGGCCTTTTCCGCCGCCTCGATGATCTGGGCGCGGGTTTCCTGGGCTTCTTCTTTGGTTCGACGGACCATGGCAGTACAACCTCATCTGGCCCGAACGCGCGGCGCGTGCGGGGGACGCTCCGGGGCTCCTCTGCAGGGAACCTCGCGGATGAGCTAATCAAGAGCTGTGGCAGTACCTGAGTACAACCCAGCGGTATTTACAAACAACCATGAATGTAAGTATATTCCTTAGCAAGCTATTTATCCACCGGATAGCAATTTTTCCAGATCAAGATCTCTTCCATTACTCTTGAGCGTCTCCCTGCTCCAGCGACCCGAGGATCCTCATGCAATTCAAGCCAGCCGTTACCGCTCTGGTTTCCGCCGTCGCCCTGGCAACCCTGCTCAGTGGCTGTAAGAAAGAAGAAGCAGCGCCAGCGGCGCAGGCTCCTCAGGTCGGCGTGGTTACCCTTCAGCCGCAAGCCTTCACCCTGACCTCGGAACTGCCGGGGCGTACCAGTGCCTACCGGGTCGCCGAAGTGCGCCCGCAGGTCAACGGCATCATCCTCAAGCGCCTGTTCAAGGAAGGCAGTGAGGTGAAGGAAGGCCAGCAGCTGTACCAGATCGACCCTGCCGTGTACGAAGCCAACCTGGCCAACGCCCAGGCCAACTTGCAAGCTACTCGCTCCCTGGCCGAGCGCTACAAGCAGCTGATCGACGAACAGGCGGTGTCCAAGCAGGAATACGACGACGCCAATGCCAAACGATTGCAGGCCGATGCCTCGCTCAAAAGCGCCCAGATCGACCTGCGCTACACCAAGGTGCTGGCGCCCATCAGTGGTCGCATCGGCCGCTCGTCGTTTACCGAAGGCGCGCTGGTGAGCAATGGCCAGACCAACGCCATGGCCACCATCCAGCAGCTCGACCCGATCTACGTCGACGTCACCCAGTCCACCGCCGAGCTGCTGAAGCTGCGCCGTGAACTGGAAAGCGGCCAACTGCAGAAGTCTGGCGCCAACACCGCATCGGTTCAGCTGGTGCTGGAAGACGGCAGCCTGTTCAAGCAGGAAGGTCGCCTGGAGTTTTCCGAAGTGGCGGTCGACGAGACCACCGGCTCGGTGACCCTGCGTGCCATCTTCCCCAACCCGGACCACACCCTGCTGCCAGGCATGTTCGTGCATGCGCGGCTCAAGGCCGGGGTCAACAGCCAAGCCATCCTGGCACCGCAACAGGGCGTGACGCGCGACCTCAAAGGCGCCCCAACCGCCCTGGTGGTCAACCAGGAGAACAAGGTCGAACTGCGCCAGCTGAAGGCCAGCCGTACCCTGGGCAGCGACTGGCTGATCGAGGAAGGCCTCAACCCAGGCGACCGCCTGATCACCGAAGGGCTGCAGTACGTGCGCCCGGGCGTCGAGGTCAAGGTCAGCGAAGCCACCAACGTCAAGAAGCCGGGCAGCCCTGATCAGGCCAACGCGGCGAAAGCAGACGCCAAAGCGGAGTAAACCATGTCGAAGTTCTTTATCGATCGCCCGATCTTCGCCTGGGTGATCGCCTTGGTGATCATGCTGGTCGGCGCCTTGTCGATCCTGAAGCTGCCTATCAACCAGTACCCCAGCATCGCGCCGCCGGCCATCGCCATCGCCGTGACCTACCCGGGCGCCTCGGCGCAAACCGTGCAGGACACCGTGGTGCAGGTGATCGAGCAGCAGCTCAACGGTATCGACAACCTGCGTTATGTGTCGTCGGAAAGCAACTCCGACGGCAGCATGACCATTACTGCCACCTTCGAACAAGGCACCAACCCCGACACCGCCCAGGTCCAGGTACAGAACAAGCTGAACCTGGCCACCCCATTGCTGCCGCAGGAAGTGCAGCAGCAAGGTATCCGCGTCACCAAGGCAGTGAAAAACTTCCTGCTGGTGATCGGCCTGGTGTCCGAAGACGGCAGCATGACCAAGGACGACCTGGCCAACTACATCGTCTCCAACATGCAGGACCCGATCTCGCGTACTGCGGGTGTGGGTGACTTCCAGGTGTTCGGTGCGCAGTACGCCATGCGTATCTGGCTCGATCCGGCCAAGCTGAACAAGTTCCAGCTGACCCCGGTCGACGTCAAGACCGCCGTGGCCGCCCAGAACGTGCAGGTTTCGTCCGGCCAGCTCGGCGGCCTGCCAGCCCTGCCTGGTACCCAGCTGAACGCCACCATCATCGGCAAGACCCGCCTGCAAACCGCCGAGCAGTTCGAGAAGATCCTGCTCAAGGTCAACAAGGATGGCTCCCAGGTACGACTGGGTGACGTCGCGCAAGTGGGCCTGGGCGGTGAAAACTACGCGGTCAGCGCCCAGTTCAACGGCAAGCCGGCTTCCGGCCTGGCCGTAAAACTGGCTACCGGCGCCAACGCGCTGGACACCGCCAAGGCACTGCGCGAGACCATCAAAGGCCTGGAACCGTTCTTCCCGCCTGGCGTGAAAGCGGTATTCCCGTACGACACCACCCCGGTGGTCACCGAATCGATCAGCGGTGTGATCCACACCCTGATCGAAGCCGTGGTCCTGGTGTTCCTGGTGATGTACCTGTTCCTGCAGAACTTCCGCGCCACCATCATCACCACCATGACCGTACCGGTGGTGTTGCTGGGTACGTTCGGCATCCTTGCCGCCGCAGGCTTCAGTATCAACACCCTGACCATGTTCGCCATGGTCCTGGCCATCGGCTTGCTGGTGGACGACGCCATCGTCGTGGTGGAGAACGTCGAACGGGTCATGTCCGAGGAAGGGTTACCGCCCAAGGAGGCGACCAAACGTTCGATGGAACAGATCCAGGGCGCCCTGGTGGGTATTGCCCTGGTACTGTCGGCGGTACTGCTGCCCATGGCGTTCTTCGGTGGTTCCACAGGTGTGATCTACCGGCAGTTCTCCATCACCATCGTGTCGGCCATGGGCCTCTCGGTGCTGGTAGCGCTTATCTTCACCCCGGCACTGTGCGCCACCATGCTCAAGCCGCTGAAGAAAGGTGAGCACCACACTGCCAAAGGCGGGTTCTTTGGCTGGTTCAACCGCAACTTCGACCGCAGCGTGAACGGCTACGAGCGCAGCGTGGGCACGATCCTGCGCAACAAGGTACCGTTCCTGCTCGGCTACGCGCTGATCGTGGTCGGCATGATCTGGCTGTTCACCCGCATCCCTACTGCTTTCCTCCCGGAAGAAGACCAGGGCGTACTGTTTGCCCAGGTACAGACCCCGGCCGGCTCCAGTGCCGAACGTACGCAGGTTGTGGTTGACCAGATGCGTGAGTACCTGTTGAAGGAAGAGGCCGACACCGTGGCATCGGTGTTCACTGTCAACGGCTTCAACTTCGCCGGCCGCGGCCAGAGCTCGGGCATGGCGTTCATCATGCTCAAGCCGTGGGGTGAACGCTCCAAGGAAAACAGTGTGTTCGCCCTGGCCGAACGTGCCCAGAAGCACTTCTTCACCTTCCGCGACGCAATGGTGTTCGCCTTCGCGCCGCCTGCGGTACTCGAACTGGGTAATGCTACCGGCTTCGACGTGTTCCTGCAGGACCGCGGTGGTGTCGGCCATGCCAAACTCATGGAAGCGCGCAACCAGTTCCTGGCAAAGGCCGCACAAAGCAAGGTGCTCAGCGCCGTGCGCCCGAACGGCCTGAACGATGAGCCGCAGTACCAGCTGACTATCGATGACGAACGTGCAAGCGCCCTGGGCGTGACCATTGCCGACATCAACAACACCCTGTCGATTGCGCTGGGTGCCAGCTATGTCAACGACTTCATCGACCGTGGCCGAGTCAAGAAGGTGTACATCCAGGGCGAACCAAACGCGCGGATGAGCCCGGAAGACCTGCAGAAGTGGTACGTGCGCAACGGTGCAGGCGAAATGGTCCCGTTCTCGTCGTTCGCCAAAGGCGAGTGGACGTACGGTTCGCCCAAGCTGTCCCGGTACAACGGCGTAGAGGCGATGGAAATCCTGGGTGCTCCGGCCCCGGGCTACAGTACCGGTGATGCCATGGCCGAGGTGGAACGCATCGCGGGCGAGTTGCCGGACGGTATCGGCTTCTCCTGGACCGGCATGTCTTACGAGGAAAAACTCTCCGGCTCGCAGATGCCGGCACTGTTCGCCCTCTCTGTGCTGTTCGTGTTCCTGTGCCTGGCTGCACTGTATGAAAGCTGGTCGATCCCGATCGCCGTCGTGCTGGTAGTACCGCTGGGTATCATCGGTGCACTGATCGCCACCAGCCTGCGCGGGCTGTCCAACGACACGTACTTCCTGGTCGGCCTGTTGACCACCATCGGTCTGGCGGCGAAAAACGCCATTTTGATCGTCGAGTTCGCCAAGGAACTGCACGAGCAAGGCCGCAGCCTGTACGACGCAGCGATCGAAGCGTGCCGCATGCGTCTGCGCCCGATCATCATGACCTCGCTGGCGTTCATCCTCGGCGTGGTACCGTTGACCATCGCCAGCGGCGCCGGCGCCGGCAGCCAGCACGCCATTGGTACTGGCGTGATCGGCGGCATGATCAGTGCGACCGTGCTTGCTATCTTCTGGGTACCACTGTTCTTCGTCGCAGTGTCGTCGCTGTTCGGCAGCAAAGAGCCGGAAAAAGACGCCACCCCTGAAACTCCACGTTATGAGGCTGGGCAATGACCAAGTCTTTGTTGTCCCTGGCGGTAACCGCTTTCATTCTTGGCGGCTGCTCGCTGATCCCTGACTACCAGACCCCGGAAGCGCCGGTGGCAGCGCAGTGGCCGCAAGGCCCTGCGTACTCGCCGACGCAATCGGCAGACGTTGCTGCCGCCGAACAGGGCTGGCGCCAGTTCTTCCACGACCCGGCACTGCAACAGCTGATCCAGACTTCGCTGGTCAACAACCGCGACCTGCGCGTCGCGGCGCTGAACCTCGACGCTTACCGCGCGCAGTACCGCATCCAGCGTGCCGACCTGTTCCCGGCGGTTTCGGCCACCGGCAGCGGCAGCCGCCAACGCGTACCGGCGAACATGTCGCAAACCGGCGAATCTGGCATCACCAGCCAGTACTCGGCCACCTTGGGCGTCAGCGCTTATGAGCTGGACCTGTTCGGCCGTGTGCGCAGCCTGACCGAGCAGGCGCTGGAAACCTACCTGTCCAGCGAGCAGGCGCGTCGCTCCACGCAAATCGCCCTGGTGGCCAGCGTGGCCAACGCCTACTACACCTGGCAGGCCGACCAGGCCCTGTTCAAGCTGACCGAAGAAACGCTGAAGACCTACGAGCAAAGCTACAACCTCACCCGTCGCAGCAATGAAGTCGGCGTGGCTTCTGCCCTCGACGTCAGCCAGGCGCGCACCGCTGTGGAAGGCGCCCGGGTCAAGTACTCGCAGTACCAGCGCCTGGTCGCCCAGGACGTCAACAGCCTGACCGTGCTGCTGGGTACCGGCGTTCCTGCCAACCTGGCGAAGCCGCTGGAGCTCAACGCCGACCAGCTGGCCGAAGTGCCGGCCGGCCTGCCGTCGGACATCCTCCAGCGTCGCCCGGACATCCAGGAAGCCGAGCACCTGCTCAAGGCCGCCAATGCCAACATTGGTGCCGCCCGTGCAGCGTTCTTCCCGAGCATCAGCCTGACCGCCAACGCTGGCAGCCTGAGCCCCGACATGGGTCACCTGTTCGCCGGTGGCCAAGGCACCTGGCTGTTCCAGCCGCAGATCAACCTGCCGATCTTCAACGCCGGCAGCCTGAAGGCCAGCCTGGACTACTCGAAGATCCAGAAGGACATAAACGTCGCCAAGTACGAAAAAACCATCCAGACCGCCTTCCAGGAAGTCTCCGATGGCCTGGCGGCGCGCAAGACCTTCGAAGAGCAGCTGCAGGCCCAGCGCGACCTGGTGCAGGCGAACCAGGATTACTACCGCCTGGCTGAGCGCCGTTACCGCATCGGGATCGACAGCAACCTGACCTTCCTCGACGCCCAGCGCAACCTGTTCAGCGCCCAACAGTCGCTGATTACCGACCGCCTTTCGCAGCTGACCAGCGAGGTCAATCTGTACAAGGCGCTCGGCGGTGGCTGGTATGAGCAGACCGGGCAGGCCAACCAGCAGGCATCGGTGCAAGCACCGAAAGGCTGATTGAGTTTGTAGCAGCATCGAGCCCACCTTTACGGTGGGCTTTTTGTTTGTCGCTGCCAGTGCAGGGCTCGTAGGCAAGGGTTCATCGAGGCATCGAACCGCCGCGAAACGTCTGTCAAAGCAAAACAATTAACCAGCTGGAACATTCCGTTCGATTATCGCCCCGTTCCGTTTGCGGCGAATTGCCTCACCCCCGCACTACCCCGCAACATCCGCTTACGCAACGTTGCCCAAGTTCATCAAAAAAAAGACCCGCACCTGCAGGCTTGATCCAGCAGTGCACCGGCTCGCCCCATAAAAACAAGAGATCCACGACAGATGAGCACTTTGCAACCCGCACGCCAGCTGCTGCCCGGCCTGTTGGCCATGTCCTGCGCCCTCCCCGTCTTCGCCGCCAACGAAGGTGGTTTCATGGAAGACGCCAAGGCCACCCTCAACCTGCGCAACTTCTATATCAATCGCAATTTCGTCGACCCGGCCAACCCGCAGGGCAAGGCCGAAGAATGGACGCAAAGCTTCATTCTTGACGCCCGCTCCGGCTTCACCCAAGGCACCGTCGGTTTCGGGGTGGACGTGCTGGGCCTGTACTCGGTCAAGCTCGACGGCGGCAAAGGCACCACCAACACACACCTGCTGCCCGTGCATGACGACGGCCGCCCGGCCGATGACTTCGGCCGCCTGGGTGTGGCACTGAAAGCCAAGTTGTCCGAAACCGAGCTGAAAGTCGGTGAATGGATGCCGGTACTGCCCATCCTGCGCTCGGACGATGGCCGCTCGCTGCCGCAAACCTTCCGTGGTGGCCAGTTGACCTCCAAGGAAATTGCCGGCCTGACGCTGTACGCCGGGCAGTTCCGCGGTAACAGCCCGCGCAACGACGCCAGCATGGAAGACATGTCGATGAACGGCAAAGGCGCGTTCACCTCCGATCGTTTCAACTTCGGCGGTGGTGAGTACACCTTCAACGACAAGCGCACCATGATCGGCCTGTGGGATGCCCAGCTCAAGGACATCTACCGTCAGCAATACCTCAACCTGACGCACAGCCAGCCGCTGGGCGACTGGACCCTGGGCGCCAACCTGGGCTACTTCATCGGCAAGGAAGACGGCGCAGAGCGCGCCGGCAAGCTGGATAACCGCACCGCCTCGGCCATGCTTTCGGCGCGTTACCAGGGCCACACCTTCTACGTCGGCCTGCAAAAGGTCAGCGGCGACGACGCCTGGATGCGGGTCAACGGTACCAGCGGCGGCACTCTGGCCAACGACAGCTACAACTCCAGCTTCGACAATGCCAAGGAGCGTTCCTGGCAAGTGCGCCATGACTTCAACTTCGCTACCGTTGGCGTGCCTGGGCTGACCCTGATGAACCGCTACATCAAGGGTGAAAACGTCACCGTGGGCAGCGTGGATGATGGCAAGGAATGGGCTCGCGAGACCGAACTGGCCTATGTGGTGCAGTCGGGGAGCTTGAAGGACCTGTCGGTGAAATGGCGCAACTCCACCATGCGCCGGGACTTCAGTACCAACGCCTTTGACGAGAACCGGCTGATCGTGAGTTACCCGCTGAATCTCCTTTGAATGCTTCGCGGGCACGCCCGCTCCCACAGGGATTGCACCAGCCTTGAATTCTGCGCCCTACCTGTGGGAGCGGGCATGCCCGCGAAGAGGCCAGAAGCCCTTGCAAATAACCAAAAGAAATAACCAAATCCATAAACCTTCTTGGACGACATAAGCTGTAACAGCTTGAATAGGGCCCTGATCCCCGCCCCAGAGCCGTGACATGGACCTCCGCCAGCTGCGTTACTTCATCGCCCTCACCGAATACCGCAGTTTCGTCCGTGCCGCCGAGGCCATGGGCATCACTCAACCCGCCTTCAGCCGCGCCATCCAGGGCCTCGAACACACGTTCGGCTGCCCGCTGGTGGACCGCGCCAGCAAAGCCCTGCTGCCAACCCCCGAGGGCCTGGTGGTACTGCAGCACGCCCGCCGCCTGGTGCAGGGTGCCGCGCAACTGAGCAACGAAGTACTGCAAATGACCAAGCTCGACGCCGGCGAGCTGCATTTCGGCAGTGGCCCGGCGCTGGCCGTGCGCCTGGTCCCCGACGCCTTGCGCCATTTCATCGAACGCCACCCGGGCATCCGCACCTCGCTGCTGGTAGATAATGCCGAACGCCTGGGCCAGGCCCTGCGCCGTGAACAGATCGAGTTTTTCGTCGACGATATCCGACCGTTCGAAGCCGACCCCAATTTCCACACCGAGCCCCTGTCGCCACGGCCCGGCCTGTTCTTCTGCCGGCCTGGCCACCCGTTGCTGGCCAAGGACAGCCTGTCGACCAACGACCTGTTCAGCTACCCGCTGGCCAGCGCCCTGCTCGCCCCCGGCGTGCGCAAGCGCCTGGCCAACCTGAGCGGGCGCAGCGACTTCATCCCGCACCTGCAGACCGAGCACCTGGCGATACTGCGCAGCGTGGTGCAGGCCAGCGACGCCATTGGCACGGCCAGCGAGGAGGCCGTGGCCGAAGACCTGGCCACCGGCACACTGGTGCGCCTGCACTGGCGCAACCTGCCGCCGGCGCTGGAGGTACTGAGCGTGCGCTGCGGCGTGGTCAGCCGTAGCGGTTACCGGTTGTCGCCGGCGGCGCGGGCGATGATCGAGACACTGGTAGGGCTGGATACGCCGGTACGGGCTGCTGCCATTCGCTGAGCTGATGATAGTAGTAGCTGCGGGCTATCCTGAGCTATATGGGTTACCAGTGCCGGCCCTTTCGCGGGTTCACCCGCGAAGGGCCGGTACAGGCAATACACCTAGATCAGGCACACCAGGGAGGCACAACAATGAAAACCCTCGTCGACCACCTGAGCCAATACGCCAGCTACCACCGCGACCCACGCAACATCGCCACCCACTTCGCAGGCATCCCGATGATCGTGTTGGCAGTCACCATCCTGCTGTCACGCCCAGGCTGGGAAATAGTTGGCATGTGGCTGTCCCCTGCCCTGCTGGCAGCGGCGGCTTCGGTGTGGTTTTACCTGCGCCTGGACCTGCGCTTCGGGCTGGTGATGGGGCTGTTGCTGGGACTGTGCCTGTGGGTCGGCCAGGTGCTGGCAGTACAGACGACAACACTGTGGCTCAGCGCCGGGCTGGGGGCATTCCTGGTGGGCTGGATCATCCAGTTCGTCGGCCATTACTACGAAGGCCGCAAACCTGCATTTGTCGACGATGTCAGCGGGCTGATCATCGGGCCGCTGTTCGTGGTGGCAGAAGCGGCATTCATGCTCGGCCTGTGCCCGAACCTGAAACACGCCGTAGAAAACAACGCAGGCCCGGTAGCCATGCGTCAGAAGAATACGGTCATGTAAACATTCCATGGCCCTATCGCCTGCAAGCCAGCTCCCACAGGGAGTGCACTGCCCTCAGGCCTGATGCAATCCCTGTGGGAGCTGGCTTGCCGGCGATAGGGCCAGTGCAGGCATTACTGCTGTCGAGACTCTACACCCAGTTCATCCCACACCGACTCAGCCAAGTGGAACGTGGCATTGGCCGCCGGGATGCCGCAATAGATCGCGCTCTGCATCAGCACTTCCTTGATCTCTTCGCGGGTCACGCCATTGTTGGCTGCGGCGCGCAGGTGCAGTTTCAGTTCATCATTGCGGTTCATGCCGATCAGCATGGCGATGGTGATCAGGCTGCGGGTATGGCGCGGCAGGCCGGGGCGGGTCCAGATATCACCCCAGGCGTGGCGGGTGATCATCTCCTGGAACTCGCCGTTGAAGTCATTGAGCTTTTCCAGGCTACGGTCCACGTGGGCATCGCCAAGTACCGCACGGCGCACTTGCATGCCCGCGTCGTAACGTTGTTTCTCATCCATGGCGTTGTCCTCAGTGAGCCAGCAGGAAGTCGAGCACGCGGCGGCTGAACGCCTCACCGATTTCGACGTTGGACAGGTGCGCTGCCGGGAAGTCGACGTACTCGGCACCTTTGATACCGGCCTGCATGAAGCGGCCATGTGCAGGGGTGGTGACCACGTCTTCGGTGCCAGCAACGATCAGCGCGGGCACCTGGATGCGGCCCAGTTGCTCACGGTAATCGGCATCACGCACCGCTGCGCAGTTGGCGGCATAACCTTGCGGGCTGGTGTGCGCCAGCATCTGGCAAATGCGCTGGGCTTGCTCAGGCTGGGCCTGGACGAAGCCCGGGGTGAACCAGCGGGCGATAGAGCCATCGCGCAGGTCGACCATGGCCTGCTGGCCACCCTTGAGCACGGTGTCGATACGGGGGTTCCACACCTCGTCACTGGCGATCTTGGCGGCGGTGTTGCACAGGGTCAGGCTGTGCAGGCGCTCACCGGCGTTGATGCCCAACCACTGGCCGATCAGGCCACCCATCGACAGGCCGACGAAATGCGCTTTCTGGATGTCCAGGCCATCAAGGAGGGCGAGCACGTCACCGCCCAGCTGTTCGATGGTGTAAGGGCCTTCGGTGACCAACGATGCGCCGTGGCCACGGGTGTCGTAGCGCAGCACGCGAAAGTGCTGGCTCCACAGCGGAATCTGGGTGTCCCACATGCCCAGGTCGGTGCCCAGCGAGTTGGACAGGACCAGCACCGGAGCGTTTTCCGGGCCATCGATCTGGTAGTTCAAAACGCCATCGGCCAGTTGCAAATGCGCCACAGCAGTCTCCTTCAGGCAGTGAAATGTTGATGTTCGGATACGGCGCGCGCGACCCAGACGCGGGCTTGGCCCAGGTAATGGGCAGGGTCGAGCAGGCGATCAAGTTCTTCGGCAGACAGCTCGGCACTGACCTGCGGGTCATCACCCAGCACCGCACGCAGGTGGCGCTGTTCGGCCACGGCGCGCTGGCAGCATTGTTCCAGCAAGTGGTGGGCACGGTCGCGGCCCAGGCGTTGGGCCAGGACGATACTCACCGCTTCTGCCAGCACCAGCCCTTGGGTCAGGTCGAGGTTACGGCGCATGCGCGCTGCGTCCACTTCCACGCCCTCGGCAATCACCTGGGCCTGGCGCAGCGCGCCGGAGACCAGGCAGCAGATGTCCGGGAGGGTTTCCCATTCGGCATGCCACAGGCCCAGGCTGCGCTCGTGCTCCTGGGGCATGGCGGCGAACAGCGTCGATACCAGCCCCGGCACGCGGGTCGCGGCACCGATCAGCACCGCAGCGCCCACCGGGTTGCGCTTGTGTGGCATGGTCGAAGAGCCGCCCTTGCCTGGTGCGGAAGGCTCGAATACCTCCCCCGCCTCGGTTTGCATCAGCAGGCTGACATCGCGGCCGAACTTGCCCAGGCTGCCGGCCACAAGGCCAAGCACCGAGGCAAACTCTACCAGGCGATCACGCTGGGTGTGCCAGGGTTGCTCGGGCAGGGTCAGCTTCAGTTGCTCGGCCAGGGCCTCGGCCACCGGCATCGCCTTGCTGCCCAGAGCGGCCAGGCTGCCCGAGGCGCCGCCGAACTGCAGCACCAACAGGCGCGGGCGCAGCTCTTGCAGGCGCTGACGGTGGCGGGTCAATGCCCCCAGCACGCCAGCCAGTTTCATGCCCAGGGTCACCGGGGTAGCGTGTTGCAGCCAGGTGCGGCCCACCATTGGCGTATCGGCGTGCTTCAAGGCCTGCTGCGACAGGGTATCGGCCAGTTTGCCCAGGTCCGCTTCGATCAGGTCGAGGGCATCGCGCAACTGCAACACCAGACCGGTGTCCATCGCGTCCTGGCTGGTGGCGCCCAGGTGCACATAGCGCTCGGCCTCGGGCACGCCACTGGCAATCACCCTGCCCAACGCCTTCACCAGCGGGATTGCCGAGTTGCCAGCGGTTGCGATGGCATTGGCCAGCGCCCCCACGTCATAGCGCTCGGCCTTGCATGCCGCCTCGATGGCGGCCACGGCGCTGTGCGGGACCAGCCCCACAGCAGCTTCGGCACGGGCCAGCGCGGCTTCGAAATCGAGCATGCCCTGTAAGCGGCCACGGTCGGAGAAAATCTCGCGCATGGCCGGCGCGGTGAAGTAGGCGTCGAACAGTTGGTTGGTCATGCCACGTCCTTAGTCATCGTGGTGCAGGTACGCGGCCTGCCTCGGCAGGCGCAGGCTGAACAGGAAGGCAATCGCCATCATGGCCGTCACGTACCAGTAGAAAGTGTTTTCCATGCCCAGGGTCTTCAGGCCCAAGGCCACGTACTCGGCGGAGCCGCCAAATGCCGCGTTGGCCACTGCGTAGGCCAGGCCTACACCCAGCGCACGTACTTGTGGCGGGAACATCTCGGCCTTCACCAGGCCGCTGATCGAGGTGTAGAAACTGACAATACACAACGCCAGGCTGATCAGCACGAAGGCCATGAACGGACTGGTGACTGTTTTCAGCGCCATCAGCAGCGGCACGGTGCACAAGGTCCCGAGCGCGCCAAACAGCAGCATCGAATTGCGTCGGCCGATGCGGTCGGACAGCATGCCGAAGAACGGCTGCACCACCATGAACAGGAACAGCGCGCCGGTCATCACGTAGCTGGCGTTTTTCGCCGTCATACCCGCGGTGTTGACCAGGTACTTCTGCATGTAGGTGGTGAAGGTGTAGAAGATCAGCGAGCCGCCGGCGGTGTAGCCAAGCACGGTGATGAAGGCCGCCGCATGGTTGCGGAACAGGCCCTTGATGGTGCCTGCATCTTTGTCGTTGCGGGTTTCGGCGCTGCTGGTCTCGTGCAGCGAGCGGCGCAACATCAACGAGATCAGCGCGGCGATGGCCCCTACCACGAATGGAATGCGCCAGCCCCAGGCACGCAGTTCATCCTCAGTCAGCAACTGCTGCAGGATCACCACCACCAGCACCGCCAGCAACTGCCCACCAATCAGGGTGACGTACTGGAACGAGGCAAAGAAGCCACGCTGCCCACGCAGGGCCACTTCACTCATGTAGGTGGCGGTGGTGCCGTATTCGCCACCCACCGACAGGCCCTGGATCAGGCGGGCCAGCAACAGCAGCGCCGGGGCCCAGGTGCCGATGCTGTCATAGGTGGGCAGGCAGGCGATCATCAGGGAGCCGAAGCACATCATCAGCACCGAGATCATCAGGGAATTCTTGCGACCATGGCGGTCAGCGAGGCGGCCGAAGATCCAGCCACCGATGGGGCGCATCAAAAACCCTGCGGCGAACACACCAGCCGTGTTCAACAGCTGGACGGTAGGGTCGTCGGAAGGGAAGAAGGCCGGGGCGAAGTAGATTGCGCAGAAGGCGTAGACGTAGAAGTCGAACCATTCCACCAGGTTGCCTGAGGAGGCACCGACGATAGCGAAGATGCGCTTGCTGCGTTCTTCGCCGGTGTAATAGGTTGAGGTCATGACGGTTTTACTCCTGGAGGGTCCTAGGTAAGTCTAGACATACCTGGTAACACACTCGTTCCGCTATCTGGCTGGCAATTGGCCTTATGTCGAAGCTACCGGCCCTATCGCGGGCAAGCCCGCTCCTACAGGGAGAGCGTGGTTCCTTGTAGGAGCGGGCTTGCCCGCGATAGGGCCGGTACAGGTCAAACCCGCTCGATGGCCAGCGCCAGACCTTGTCCGACACCCACACACATGGTCGCCAGGCCCTTGCGCCCGCCACTTTTCTCCAGCTGATGCAGCGCAGTCAGCACCAGGCGCGCACCGCTCATGCCCAGCGGGTGCCCCAGGGCGATTGCGCCGCCATTAGGGTTCACCTGCGGCGCATCGTCGGCCACACCCAGCTCACGCAGCACCGCCAGGCCTTGGCTGGCAAAGGCTTCGTTGAGCTCGATCACGTCGAAATCACTTACCGCCACACCCAGGCGCTCGGTCAGTTTACGCACCGCCGGCACCGGGCCAATGCCCATCACCCGTGGTGCAACACCGCCGCTGGCCATGCCCAGTACCCGGGCACGCGGGGTCAGGCCGTGCTTCTTCACCGCTTCTGCCGACGCCAGGATCAGCGCCGCAGCACCGTCGTTCACGCCCGAGGCGTTGCCGGCGGTGACCGTCTTGTCCGGGCCGTTGACCGGCTTGAGCTTGGTCAGCGCCTCCAGCGTGGTTTCCGGGCGCAGGTGCTCGTCACGCTCGACGATGGTTTCGCCCTTCTTGTGGGCAATGCGCACCGGCACGATCTCTTCGGCGAAGAAGCCGGCAGCCTGGGCGGCTGCAGCCTTCTGCTGGCTGCGCAGGGCGAAAGCGTCCTGGTCAGCGCGCGAAACCTGGTAATCATCGGCTACGTTATCGGCGGTTTCCGGCATGGAGTCCACACCGTACTGGCTCTTCATCAGCGGGTTGATGAAGCGCCAGCCGATGGTAGTGTCTTCCAGCTTCATGTTGCGCGAATAGCCGCTTTCAGCCTTACCCATGACGAACGGAGCGCGCGACATCGACTCGACGCCGCCGGCAATCGCCAGCTCCATTTCGCCGCTGGCGATGGCGCGGAAGGCAGTGCCGATGGCATCCATGCCCGATGCGCACAGGCGGTTCAGGGTGACGCCCGGGATGCTCTCCGGCAGGCCGGCCAGCAGCAGCGCCATGCGCGCCACGTTGCGGTTGTCTTCACCGGCCTGGTTAGCGCAGCCGAAGAACACTTCATCAACCTGGTCCCACTGCACCGCAGGGTTGCGCTCGATCAGCGCTTTCAGCGGCACGGCAGCCAGGTCGTCGGCACGCACACCCGCCAGGGCGCCGCCGAAGCGGCCGATGGGGGTGCGGATGGCGTCACAGATAAATACGTCGCGCATTAGGCTTCTCCTGCCACTGGCCATGGGCCGCGGCGGTACGTGTGGAGGCTACTGGTCAGGGTGCTTCGATGAGCTCAGATTAAGGAGAGTAGCGGTAGGCTTACAATCCGATAATCGACTATTTGTGCGATTATCGAACTATTTGTTGCGCTGCTACTAATCTGCAGGCCGGGCTGCTGCGCAGCCCTATCGCGACACAAGGCCGCTCCCTGTAGGAGCAGCCTTGTACTGCGAAGGGTCCACAAAGTGGCCCCCGCTTCTCAGGTCGCGTCGGCGTGGCTGACCAACCCTTTGACGATCACACCTACGGTCGCCAGCGCCGCAGGCACCAGCAACGCGGTCAGCACCTGCTCGAAGTTCCAGCCCAGGCCCAGTAGCGTTGCGCCGCTCCAGGCCCCCAGAATCGCACCAAAGCGGCCGATACCCAGCATCCACGATACACCCGTGGCACGGCCCTGGGTCGGGTAGAAGCGTGCCGCCAGCGACGGCATTGCCGATTGCGCGCCGTTCACGCACATGCCGGCGATCAGCACCAACGTGGCCAACACGGTGATGTTGCCCAGGCTCTGCCCCACGGCGTAGGCGAACACCCCAGCCAGCAGGTAGAAAATGCCGATCACCTTGTGTGGGTTGTAACGGTCCATGGCCCAGCCCACACCCACGGCACTCAGCACGCCGCCGAACTGGAACAACGCACCGATGAATGCGGCCTGCTCCATGCTCGCGCCGCTATCACGCATCAGGGTTGGCAACCAGCTGGTCAGCAGGTAGACGATTACCAGGCCCATGAAGTAGGTCAGCCACAGCAGCATGGTGCCCAGGCCATAAGTGCCGGAGAAAATCACCGCAAACACGCTGCGCGCGGCCACGGCCTTTTGCTCTGGCACGCTAAAGCTGCCCGCCTCGGCCACCACCTGCGGCGCAATGGGCGAGAGGGTCTTGCGGATCTTGTCGGTACCACGGTTGCGCACCACCAGGAACCGCGCCGACTCCGGCAACCACACCATCAACACCAGCGCCAGCAGCAGTGGCAGCACGCCGCCGATCACCAGCAGGCTGTGCCAGCCATAGGCCGGGATCATCTTGGCGGAAATGAAGCCACCACCGGCCATGCCCAGGTTGAAGCCGCAGAACATGCTGGTCACCAGCAGCGACTTGAGGCGTTCGGGGGTGTATTCGGACAGCAGCGTGGTGGCATTGGGCATGCCGGCACCCAGGCCCAGGCCAGTCAGGAAGCGCAGCACCAGCAACTGGTCGACGTTGGTGGCATAGGCCGAGGCCAGGCTGAAACCGCCAAACACCAGCACCGCGCCCACCAGCACACCTTTGCGGCCGAAGCGGTCAGCCAACGGCCCGGAGCCCAGGGCACCGAACACCATGCCGATCAATGCGGCGCTCATCACCGGGCCAAGGCTGGCCCGGTCGATGCCCCACTCCTGCGACAGCGCCGGGGCGATGAAGCCCATGGCGGCCGTGTCCAGGCCGTCGAGGAAGACGATCAGAAAGCACAGCAACACGACCCGCCACTGGTAGCGGGACAGCGGCTGCTGGTTGATGAATGACTGGACGTCGAGGCTTTTGCCGACGCTGTTTTGTGCTTGGTTCATTGTTGTTATCCAGAATGTAGGGCACAGCCAGACCACTGCACACGGGCAACCGGTACAGGGGACGATGATTGGGGAATATGGCCTGCGTCAGCCTGGATACAACGGTACTGCGTGCGGGTGCGGCCGCAGCAATAAGTGGACAGTATTCATGGTAAGTGCCTCTTGTATTTTTTGTTCGGTCGGCTTGGCCGACCGTTGCGAGAGACATTAATCAGCGGGCGGCGGTGGCGCAATTCGCCCGGAGCGACACTGTGCGTTTATCGCACAAGAAACCGTTTTGCCTGTTCTAAATGTGAAAGGGGGCCGCTTGGCGCCCCCCTGCAATCTCAGCCAAACAACTGATGGCAAAGGTCCCGGCTGGCCGCCAGCAGGATCGGCAGGAAGCGCTGTTCCAGCTCGCTACGCGTCACCCGACCCACATGGGTGCTCACGTTCAGCGCCGCCAACACCTGCCCCGACGCGTCGTAGATCGGCACGGCAATCGAACGCAGCCCCTGCTCCAGCTCCTGGTCCACCACGCACCAGCCCTGGGCGCGCACCTGCTGGATGCAGGCGAACAGTGACTCAGGGTCATGCAGCGTACGGCTGGTGCGCGCTTTCAGGTCGGCACGCTCCAGGTATTCACGCAGGCTGGTGTCGTCCATCGCCGCCAGCAGGATGCGCCCCATCGATGTGCAATAGGCCGGCAGGCGCCCGCCCACCGACAAGTCGACCGATATCAGCCGCTCCACCGTGGCCGAACGGGCTATATAAAGAATGTCGTCGCCTTCGAGGGTGGCCATGTTGGCCGCTTCGTGCAGTTGGTCACTGATACGGTCCAGATAAGGCTGGGCAGAAATCGCCAACGGCGTCGACGACAGGTAGGCATGCCCCAACGTCAATACTTTGGGCAGCAGCGAATAGGTACGCCCGTCGGAGGTGGCGTAACCCAGCTTGATCAGCGTGTGCAGGCAACGGCGCACCGCTGCGCGAGGGATTTCGGTGCGGTGGCTGATCTGGGCGATGGTCAGGTGGCGCTTGCGCTCCTGAAAGGCCTGGATCACGGCCAGGCCACGTGCCAGGGAGGTCATGAAGTCGGGATCGCCGGTAAACGCCTGGATGCGCTTGGCCGGGGAAGCCACGATCGGCGGCGCCATGGCGGCCGAAGCGGGTCGCGCCGGCTCTGGATTGACCGGATCGTTGACCAGGGTTTCGTCACTCATCGCACACCTCAAAAAAAACGCCCGTTCGTGCGATTATCGAACAAACGGCCGATAATCGCAATTGACCGCTGACACTTTTGCTTATACCTTTCTCCTGCCACTTGTGGCTTCTTTGGAGAGACTGGTCAGGTACCCACCGTAGAAGTCCCCAGGCAACGGCCTCGCCTTTTGGCGAGGCCGTTTTTCATTCGGGCCTCACCCCGGCGTTGCATCGAACTATCCGCCATGCCTTTCAAACTTGTACGAAACGTCCAAACTGTTTGCCGACACCTGCCACTACTTGCGTCAGATGATGTCAGGGCTGTTAAATAACGATGTTCGGCGAATTATCGGTTGCTATAATCGATTGCGCAGGCCCCGACGCTAGCGTAGTAATGGAACCTTCCGTTGTATCTAGCCGTTGCGGCCAGCGAGGCATGTGCATGCTGCACAATGCATAACAACAGTCATCACACTTAATTCAGGTACTGCATGTGACGAAAGATGAACTGCGCGCAGAACTCGAGCGCCAGGCTGAACGTTACAAGGATGTTTACGGTGGTGAAGTCACCACTTACGCCGCACAACCGGATCCAGAGCGCAAACCTTGGCGCAAACGTGCCAGCGTGCGCGACCAGGCGTTCAACCAGGAACTGGAACGCATTGAAAAGGAACTGCGCAGCGACAATCCCTGACCCTGGACCACGCCAGCGCGTCGTCGCCCGGCCAGCCCGGGCGCGGTCGATCTTTACCATCTGACCGATGATGAAATGGAATTACACAAATTTCATACGCCCGTTTGAATGATGGCGAATCGGCCATTTCTTCGTTTTTCTGCCTGATTTAGCCACGCTTTGCGCTTTTTAGCCGATATTTCCCTGCCTCAGCGCCCCTACGTGCACCGTGCGCTCACCCCATGAAGATTGCCATCGGTCTGTAGCAGGTGCATCGATTGCCAAGGTTTTCTGGCATAATCCCGCCCCCCTATACCCGCCAGACAACCTTCATGATCGATTTATTCAGCGGACTGGATGCCTGGGTGTTGGTGAGCCTGCTGCTCGCCTTGACCTTCGTACTCGCCTTCGAGTTCATCAATGGCTTTCATGACACCGCCAACGCGGTAGCTACCGTCATCTACACCAAAGCCATGCCGCCGCACCTCGCCGTGTTCTTCTCCGGCGTGTTCAACTTCCTTGGCGTTCTGCTCGGCGGTGTCGGGGTGGCCTATGCCATCGTGCACCTGCTGCCGGTAGAGCTGCTGATCAATGTGAACACCGGACACGGCCTGGCCATGGTCTTCTCGTTGCTGGCTGCGGCCATCACCTGGAACCTGGGCACCTGGTACTTTGGTATCCCCGCCTCCAGTTCGCACACGCTGATCGGCTCCATTCTCGGTGTCGGCCTGGCCAACGCCCTGATCAACGACATCCCGCTGGCCGATGGCGTCAACTGGCAGAAGGCGATCGACATCGCGATGTCGCTGGTGGTTTCGCCAATGGCCGGCTTCGCCGTCGCAGCCCTGGTGCTGATCGGCCTTAAGTGGTGGCGCCCGCTGTCGAAGATGCACAAGACCCCCGACCAGCGCCGCAAGCTCGACGACAAGAAGCACCCGCCATTCTGGAACCGCATGGTACTGGTGGTTTCGGCCATGGGCGTGAGCTTCGTGCACGGTTCCAACGACGGTCAGAAAGGCATCGGCCTGATCATGCTGGTGCTGATCGGTATCGTCCCGGCCAAGTTCGTCCTCGACCTGAACAGCACCACCTACCAGATCGAGCGTACCCGCGACGCTACCCTGCACATGAGCCAGTTCTACCAGCGCAACGCCGCCACCCTTGGCGAGTTCCTGGCACTGGGCAAGGCCAAGTCCAACGACCTGCCGGAGCAGTTCAGCTGCAACCCGCAGCAGACCGAGCCGACCATCGCCGCGCTGCAGTCCTCGCTTCAGGGCGTGACCGACTACCACAGCCTGGATACCGACAAGCGCGTTGAAGTGCGTCGCTATCTGCTGTGCCTGGATGACACCGCGAAGAAGGTTGGCAAGCTGCCAGGCCTCGACGCCCGTGAAAAGGCCGACCTGGAAAAACTGCGCAAAGACCTGACCGCCACCACCGAATACGCACCGTTCTGGGTGATCGTGGCCGTCGCCCTGGCCTTGGGCCTGGGCACCATGGTTGGCTGGAAGCGTGTGGTACTTACCGTTGGCGAGAAGATCGGCAAGCAGGGCATGACCTATGCCCAGGGCATGTCGGCACAGATCACCGCGGCCTGCGCCATCGGCATGGCCAACGTGTTCGCCCTGCCGGTATCGACCACCCACGTGCTGTCGTCAGGCGTGGCCGGCACCATGGTCGCCAACAAGAGCGGCCTGCAAGGCGGCACGGTGAAGACCATCCTGCTGGCCTGGATCCTGACCCTGCCGGCCTCGATGGGCCTGGCCGCCGGCCTGTTCTGGCTGGCATCCAAAGCCATTGGCTGAGTGACACTGCTCTCAGTATAAAGGCGCCTTGGGGCGCCTTTTTCATTTGTGCTTTTCTGCACCGGCCTCTTCGCGGGTAAACCCGCTCCCACACGGGCAACGAGATCCCTGTGGGAGCTGGCTTGCCGGCGATAGGGCCGGTACAAGCAAACTACCTTTTCTTGCCCCCCAGCAACGACCCCATCAACCCGCGCACCAGTTGCCGCCCCAACTGGTTGGCGGCTTGGCGCACAGCCGACTTGATAGCCTGCCCCGCCGCACTCTGCAGGAAGTCACCGGCCTTGTCGGCAAAGCTCTCCTCATCCGCCTTCGGCTGCGGGGCTGGCTCCACCGCCTCGCCCTTGCGCTGGGTCAGCATTTCATAGGCCGACTCACGGTCCACCGGCTTGTCATAGCGCCCCGCCAGCGGCGAAGCGGCAATCAGCGCACTGCGCTCGGCCGCACTCAGCGGCCCGATACGCGACTGCGGCGGTGCAATCAGCACCCGCTGCACCATGGCAGGCGTACCCTTCTCTTCCAGTGTCCCCACCAACGCCTCGCCAATCCCCAGCTCGGTCAGCACCGCCAGGGTTTCGAACGCGGGGTTCGGGCGAAAGCCATCGGCCACTGCTCTCAGCGACTTTTGCTCCTTGGCGGTAAAGGCCCGCAGGCCATGCTGAATGCGCAACCCCAACTGGGCCAGCACCGCATCCGGCAAGTCACCCGGTGACTGGGTGACGAAGTACACCCCCACGCCCTTGGAGCGGATCAACCGCACCACCTGCTCCAGGCGGTCCTGCAGCGCCTTGGGCGTACCGTTGAACAGCAAGTGCGCTTCATCGAAGAACAAGGCCAGTACCGGCTTGTCGGCATCTCCACGCTCGGGCAATTGCTCGAATAGCTCGGCCAGCAGCCACAGCAGGAAGGTTGCGTACACCTTGGGTGCCTCATGCACCAGCCGGCTGGCGTCGAGCAGGTGGATGCGCCCACGGCCATCCGAGCCCGGCCGCAGCAGGTCTTCAAGCTGCAATGCCGGCTCGCCAAACAGCGCCTCGGCGCCCTGCTGCTCCAGGGTCGCCAGCCGCCGCAACAAGGCCTGGGTAGAGGCCGTGGTCATCAGTGCACTGTCTTCACCCAGCAATTGCGGGTTGTCCTTCAGGTGCGCCAGCAGCGCCTTGAGGTCCTTGAGGTCCAGCAGTAACAGGCCCTCTCGGTCGGCAACCTTGAAGGCCGCATACAGCGCCGCCTGCTGGCTGTCGGTCAGCTCCAGGAGGTTGCCCAGCAGCAACGGCCCCATTTCACTGAGGGTAGTGCGCAGCGGGTGGCCGGACTGCCCGGCGATGTCCCACAGGCTTACCGGGTAGGCCTGGGGCGTGTGCCCGAGCCAAGGCATACCGGCAATTCGCTCGGCCACCTTGCCCTGTGGTGTGCCAGCGGCACCCAGGCCACACAAGTCACCTTTGACATCGGCCGCGAATACGGCAACCCCTGCGTCGCTGAACACTTCCGCCAAGTGCTGCAAGGTCACGGTCTTGCCGGTGCCCGTCGCGCCCGCCACCAGGCCATGGCGGTTGGCCAGCCGCATCGCTTGCCCGACTGGCTGGCCATCCGGGCCAGCACCTACAACTATGGTCGATGTTTCCGACATCTCTGTAATCCTCTGCTCAAGCTTTACCTTAATTCGGCCGATACCTTTGGGTGATATTCGCCTTAATTAGAGAGGAACAACCGAAAAGGGACTTTTCGGGATGTTGCACTGCTTTGCGGCTCCACCCGTGCGAACGCCTGATATAACACCTTAGCGGAACCGATTACGCCATGAACAAAAGCCTTCGTTTCAGCCACAAGATTCTTTTGGCAGCATCATTGATCGTGATACTCGCCTTCAGCCTTTTCACGCTCTACAACGATTACCTCCAGCGTAATGCGATCCGCGAGGACCTGGAAAACTATCTGGCTGAAATGGGCGCCTCCACTTCGACCAACATCCGCAACCTGTTCGACGGCCGAATCAAGCTGGTGGAAAACCTGGCACAGAACATTGCCCAGGACCCCACCAACGCCGAAACCCTGATGGCCCAGAACGCGCTCATTTCCAGCTTCCTCACCGTTTACCTGGGCAAGGTGGACGGCGGTTTCAGCGTACGCCCGGACGCAAAAATGCCCGATGGCTACGACCCGCGCACGCGCCCCTGGTACAAGGACGGCATGAGTGCCGCCGGCGCGACACTGACCGAACCGTACATCGACATGACCACCAACAAGATGGTCATTGGCATCCTCAGCAAGGTTTCCAGCAGTGTCGGCGTGGTCGGTGGCGACCTGGCCCTGGATGGCCTGGTGCAGATCATCAACTCGCTGAACTTCGGCGGCATGGGCTACGCCTTCCTGGTCAACGACCAGGGCAAGGTCCTGGTGCACCCTGACAAAGACCTGGTGATGAAGTCGCTGTCGGACCTGTTCCCGCAGCACACGCCAAAACTGACCGGTGAGCTGACCGAAGTGCAAAGCGATGGCCAGGCCCGCCTGCTGACCTTCACCCCGATCACCGGCCTGCCTTCGGCCAACTGGTACATCGGCCTGTCGGTGGACAAGGACAAGGCCTTCTCGATGCTCAGCACCTTCCGCACCTCGGCGGTGATCGCCACGGTAGTGGCGGTGGTGATCATCATCGGCCTGCTCGGGCTGCTGATAAACGTGCTGATGCAGCCGCTGCACACCATGACCCGCGCCATGGAAGACATCGCCGAAGGTGAAGGCGACCTGACCAAACGCCTGCGCATTCACAACCACGACGAGTTCGGCATCCTGGGCACCGCCTTCAACCGTTTCGTCGAGCGCATTCACAGCTCGATCAGCGAGGTGTCCTCGGCCACCGAACAAGTCAACGAAGTAGCCCTGCGTGTCATCAGCGCCTCGAACTCGTCGATGACCAACTCTGACGAGCAGTCCAACCGGACCAACAGCGTGGCGGCCGCCATCAACGAACTGGGCGCCGCCGCACAGGAAATCGCGGGCAACGCCGCCCAAGCGTCGCAACATGCCAGTTCGGCTCGCCTGCTGGCCGAAGAGGGGCAACAGGTGGTCGAGCGCAACATTGCGGCGATGAACCGCCTGTCCGACCTGATCGTCAGTTCCAGCGGGCACATCGAGACGCTGAACAACAAGACCGTCAACATTGGCCAGATCCTCGAAGTGATCACCAGCATTTCCCAGCAAACCAACCTGCTGGCGCTGAACGCCGCCATCGAAGCGGCCCGTGCCGGTGAAGCCGGCCGTGGTTTTGCGGTGGTGGCCGATGAAGTGCGCAACCTGGCGCACCGCACCCAGGAATCGGCGCAGCAAGTGCAGACCATGATCGAAGAGCTGCAGGTTGGCGCCCGCGCGTCGGTCGAGACCATGGACCAGAGCCAGCGCCACAGCCAGGACAGCGTGCAGATCGCCAACCAGGCCGGTGAGCGGCTGGACAGCGTTACCGTGCGCATCAGCGAGATCGACGGCATGAACCAGTCGGTGGCCACCGCCACCGAAGAGCAGACCGCCGTGGTCGAGGCGATCAACATGGACATCAACGAGATCAACATGCTCAACCAGGAAGGCGTGGAGAACCTGCAAGCCACCCTGCGCGCCTGCTCGGACCTTGAGCAGCAGGCCGGCCGCCTGAAGCAACTGGTGGGCAGTTTCCGCATCTGACCGGAGCTACACCCTCCTCTGCAGGAGCAACCTTGTGTTGCGAAGAGGCCAGTACAGGCAGTACTGCCATGTTGCCTTCACCGGCCTCTTCGCAGCACAAGGCTGCTCCTACAAGGATTCCGAACTCCCCCTCTCCTCAAACCGATCGAACAAACTATCCTTCTGAAAGGTCCACCTTTAGGCGCGTCATCGCCGGCAGTTACCGCCGAATGACAGACCGAAGATGATCCCGGAGGGATGCTGATCGTGCACATCGCCGACATCACCATGTTCTACGCCCCGGCCAGCGGCGGCGTACGTACCTATCTTGATGCCAAACACCGCCGCCTTGACGCCATGCACGGCGTACGCCACAGCCTGCTGATCCCCGGTGCCAGTGCACAGCACGCCGATGGCATCTATCAAGTGCCCGCCCCGCCTCTGCCATTCGGCAAGGGTTACCGCTTCCCGGTACGCCTGGCCCCCTGGTGCAGTGAACTGCGACGGCTCAAGCCCGACCTGATCGAAGTCGGCGACCCCTACCTGACCGCCTGGGCAGCGCTGGAGGCACGGCGTCAACTGGATGTGCCGGTGATCGGCTTCTACCATTCCGACCTGCCGTTGCTGGTCAGCAACCGTATGGGCAACTGGTTCACGCCCAATGTCGAGGCCTATGTCAGCAAGCTGTACGGCAATTTCGACCGGGTGCTGGCGCCCAGCCAGGTAATGGCCGACAAATTGCGCCGCTTGGGCGTTCGCGATGTGCATGTGCAGCGCCTGGGCGTGGACCTGGCCACCTTCAACCCCGGCCAGCGCGACCCGCACCTGCGCGCAGAACTGGGCATTGCCGACACCAGCCGTTTGCTGATCTATGCCGGCCGCGGCTCGCGGGAAAAGAACCTGCCGGTGCTGCTCGACTGCATGAAGCAGCTGGGTGCCCCCTACCACCTGCTGCTGGTGGGTTCGAACATGCCGGCCAACGTGCCGCGCAACGTCAGCGTGATCGACCACTTCTGCCCGGCCCCGGAAGTTGCCCGGCTGCTGGCCAGCGCCGACCTGCTGGTGCACGCCGGAGACCAGGAAACCTTCGGCCTGGTCATCCTCGAAGCGATGGCCAGCGCCACCCCCGTGGTGGCCGTGCGCGCCGGCGCCTTCGGCGAAATCGTCAACGAACAGTGCGGGCGCCTGTGCCGCCCCAACGATGGCCAGGCCATGGCAGCGGCCGTGCGCGAAGCGTTCGAGGCCGGCGTACGCTCACTCGGGGCGCAGGCTCGCCGCCACGTGGAGCAGCACTATTCATGGGACAACGTGGTCTGCGGCCTGCTGCAACACTATCAGGCCGTGCTCGGCCACCCGCCGCAGGTGCGCGCTCATGGTTGAGGCACGGCCGGCGTCACGTAGCCTGATGCTGGTGCTGCATGATGTTGCGCCCGAGACCTGGCCGGACTACCAACCCTTCGTCGAAGCCGTCGACAGCCTCGGCGGCGTCCCGATGACCTGGCTTGTGGTGCCGGACTTCCACCAGCGCAACCTGCTGCTGCGTTCTCCCACCTTCTGCCGCTTGCTTGACCGGCGCCTGGGTCAGGGCGACGAACTGGCCTTGCACGGCTATTACCATGCCGACAACGGCCCGCCGCCCCGCACGCCCGGCGACTACTTCATGCGCCGTATCTATACCCACGAAGGTGAGTTCTACGGCCTCGACCAGCAGCAGGCCCTGCAACGGCTGGAGCGCGGCCTGGCAATGTTCCACCAGCAGGGGTGGCCTGTGGCCGGCTTTGTCGCGCCAGCCTGGCTGATGAGCGAGGGCACCCGCCAGGCCTTGCGCCGCCTGCCGCTGCGTTACACCAGCACGCCACAGCACCTGTACCGCTTACCGGACTTCACCGCGATCGAAGCCCCGGGGCTGGTGTGGAGTGCCCGCAGCGCCTGGCGCCGAGGGCTTTCAAGGGTTTTGTGCGACTGGCAATGCCGCCGTTGGCGCGATGCCGAGACCCTGCGCCTGGGCTTGCACCCGGTGGACATGCGCCACCGCACCTCCCGTGAATACTGGCTGAACACCTTGCGCAGCCTGCTGGCTCAAGGCCGCGAGCCACTGACCAAATCGGCCTGGCTGGACCGCCAGGCCAGCGCATGAACCGCCTGGCCTGGCTGGGCCTGGCACTGCTCGCGGCATTGCTGGTGCCGATCCTGCTCGGTGGCAGCGAGCTGCTGCCGAGGCTGCAACGCTTCGACCCTGTGCTGATGCTCACTCTGCTGGGCATGATCCTGCTGTGCTGGGCGATCAACGCCATTCGCTTGCGCCTGTTGCTCGGCCAGCAAGGTGCCAGGCTTGGGCCACTGCGCAGCCTGGGCGTGGTCATGGCCACCGAATTTGCCATCTGCACCACCCCCGGCGGCAGCGGCGGGCCCTTGACCCTCATGGCCCTGCTGGCGCGTGACCGCATCAGCCCGGCACGCAGCGGCGCTGTATTCGCCATGGACCAGTTGAACGACCTGGTGTTTTTCTTCTGCGCAATGCTGGCGATAGCCGGTTACGCACTGTTCCACAGCCTGGGCCGCAGCCAGGAAAGCATGTTGCTGGGCAGTGCGCTGCTACTGTGCACAGCACTGGCCGGGGTGGCCGGGCTGCTGCGCTATCGCCGCCAGGTCATGCGCTTGAACGGCAGGCTGCTGCGGCGCCTGGGCATGAGCCAGCAGCGCAAACGACGCTGGGCACGCAAGCTGTTGCACTTCATGCACGCGCTGGCGCAGACCTGGCAGTTGCCCAAGCGCACGTTAAGCCTGGTGTTCACCTTGACCTGCCTACACTGGGGCCTGCGCTACAGCGTTTTGTATCTGGTATTGAGGGGGTTGGGGGTGGACCTGGCATGGATCCCCAGCTTTCTGGTGCAGATGCTGTCGCTCAGTGCCGGCCAGTTCAGCCTGCTGCCAGGGGGCGCCGGTGCCGCCGAGCTGACTTCGGCCAGCCTGCTGACGCCATGGGTGGGCAGTTCTACCGCAGCGGCGGCGATCCTGATATGGCGGGCGGTTACTTACTACTTTTATCTGCTGGCAGGCGGCCCGGTGTTCGTGTGCCTGCTGGCGCGTCCGTTGCTGGAGCGCTGGCGGCGTCAGGCGGGTTGAGCTGTTGCCAGAGTTCGGCAGCGCCGGGGAAGTCGGTGCCGTCGGTGTCATCCAGGGCTTCGGGGTCGTAGCGGGCCAGGCAACCTTCGCCGAGAGTGGGAGGTGGTGAGGCGGTAGGGGTGTTGCGTTGTTTGGCCATCAGTGTTCCTTTCAAGATTGCCGGGGGCGCTTTGCGCCCCCTGCATCATCAATCGAAAACGACAGTCTTGTTGCCATGCACCAGCACCCGGTCTTCCAGGTGATAACGCAGGCCACGGGCCAGCACCATCTTCTCCACATCACGGCCAAAGCGGACCATGTCCTCGATGCTGTCGGCATGGCTGACACGCACCACGTCCTGCTCGATGATCGGGCCGGCGTCGAGCTCTTCGGTGACGTAGTGGCAGGTCGCGCCGATCAGTTTCACCCCACGCAGGGAGGCCTGGTGGTAAGGCTTGGCGCCGACGAACGACGGCAGGAAGCTGTGGTGGATGTTGATCACCTTTTCAGCAAAGTCCCGGCACAGTTGCGGCGGCAGGATCTGCATGTAACGGGCCAGCACCACCACATCGGCGGCGTGCTCCTGGACCAGGCGCGACACTTCGGCAAAGGCCGGTGCCTTGTCCTTGGGGTCGACCGGTACATGGAAGAACGGAATGCCATGCCACTCGACCATGCTGCGCAGGTCGTCGTGGTTGGAAATCACGCAAGGGATCTCGCAATCCAGTTCATCGGTGTGCCAGCGATGCAGCAGGTCGGCCAGGCAGTGCGACTCACGGCTGGCCATCAGTACCACACGCTTTTTCTGCGCCGAGTCGGTAATGCGCCAGGTCATGGAGAACTCTTCGGCGATCGGCGCAAACGCCTCGCGGAAGGCTTCGATACCGAACGGCAGCGATTCGGCACGGATTTCATGGCGCATGAAGAACCAACCGCTCTGCTCATCAGAGTGGTGGCTGGCTTCGTTGATCCAGCCATTGTACAAGGCCAGGAAATTACTGACTTTCGCCACGATGCCTACACGGTCGGGGCAGGCGATCACCAGACGATAGGTGCGCATGAATGAGACTCCAGAACTTCGCAAAGGCGCCTATTCTAGCGGTCCGCCAGAAAAAACGCAGTATTGATCGCAGCGGCGATGGCGTATGCCGACCCGCATACCCGGCGCAGGCATTGCCTGACAGAGATGACGAAATGCAGGGTTTGTAAGTAAATTTTTGTTCACGTAGCGAAATGTTGTCACAGCTTAATTAACAGTTAATCGCGGAATATCATGTTTACTTGCGAGTATGGCCTGTCTATTATTGCCCCACACATTTCTGAACACGCATTAAAGGAACACTCCATGTCCCTGATCAACGAGTACCGCGCCACCGAAGAAGCCATCAAGGAACTTCAGGCCCGCCTGGCCAACCTGTCGCAGGATGACAAGCTGAAGAAAGAACTGGAGTTCGAAGGCAAACTGCGCACTCTGATGGGCGAGTACTCCAAGTCGCTGCGCGACGTGATTGCCCTGCTCGACCCAGAGTCGAAACTGAGCAAGGCACCTCGCGGCGCGGTCAAACCTACTGCCACCAAACGTGCGCGCAAGGTCAAGCAATACAAAAACCCGCACAACGGTGAAGTGATCGAAACCAAAGGCGGCAACCACAAGACCCTGAAAGAGTGGAAAGCCACTTGGGGTGGTGATGTGGTTGAGAGCTGGGCAACCCTGCTGGACTGATTGTCAGCATTTGCCTTTTGCTTAACGCAACAAAAACGCCGGCACATTGCCGGCGTTTTTGTTTGCGCCGCTGTCAGTCAATTGCAAATTGTGTCTGCAATTGCCGGGCATGCATTTGCCAAGCCTCCAGTACACGCCGGCCAGCCTCGTCAGCGCCTTCCCAGGCTTGCTGACGCGCCTGCTCGAAGTCGCCCAGCGTATTGGGTGCTCCCCACTGCGGGTCACTCAGTCGTTGCTGACAGAAGCCATACCAGCGCTGGCGTTCTTCGCTGGTCAAGGTCTCAGGGAAGTTGCGCGCCCGATAGCGGAACAGCAATTCCGGTAAACGCGGGTCATCGAACATCCACTGGCCACGGCCCAACTGCGCGGGTTCCAGCGCACGCACTTGCTCACATAAGCGGCGGTCTCGGTCCCCCACAAAACCGTCATACAACTGCTGTTCCGGGTCTTCACTCGGGGCGAAGTCTTCCTTGCCGTAGATGTGCTCCAGCTTGTCTTGCCATTGCGCCTGTTGATTAGCCAACTGTTCGCCGCGCAATTGTAACAACGTCAAGTCCAGGCCCAATCGTTGTTGATCGGCCGGGCGCAATACCGACAATGGCGCCAGTACCGGGCAGCGATTGATCTGCACCAATTTGAGCGGCACCGGTAATTCACCCTCGGCCAGCGCATCGTGACGGGTATACAAGCGCTGGCGTAGAACCTCAGCACTTTCCCTCAGTAACGGTAGGGATTCCTGATGCAAGTCGCAGACGATCAGCGCATTGCGATTACGCGGGTGCCAGGCTAATGGCAATACGACACCCAGGTAATTACGCGCCGCCGAAAAGCGCCCGGATATATGCACCAGTGGCTGCAACAAACGGATCTGTTCCATCACCTTATGCTTGCTGCGCAACTGGAAGAGCCAGTCATACAACTTGGGCTGTTTTTGCCGAATCAGACGGGCCAGGGCAATGGTTGCCCGCACGTCGGAAAGCGCCTCGTGGGCATGCCCATGGTCAATGCCATTGGCCTTGCTCAACAGTTCAAGGCGCAGGCTGGTGCGCCCATCCTGTTGTGGCCATTGAATACCGTCAGGACGCAAGGCGTAGGCGGTCCGCACGATGTCGATCAGGTCCCAGCGGCTGTTGCCGCCCTGCCACTCCCGGGCATACGGGTCGAAAAAGTTACGGTACAAACTGTAGCGGGTCACTTCATCGTCGAAGCGCAGGGTGTTGTAGCCAGCGCCACAGGTACCCGGCTGCGCCAGTTGCGCATGCACCCGGGTCATGAACTCGGCCTCGCACAGGCCTTGCTCGGCCAGCAACTGCGGGGTGATGCCTGTCACCAGGCAAGCCGCCGGGTGCGGCAGGATGTCGTCGGAAGGCCGGCAATAAAGGCTGATCGGCTCGTCGATTTCGTTAAGGTCGAAATCGGTGCGCACGCCGGCCACCTGCAGTGGCCGGTCGCAACGCGGGTTGATGCCGGTGGTTTCGTAGTCGTGCCAGAAAATGCTTGAGGTCACGGGGTCTTCCTGTATCAAGGTCGACCCGATTCTAGCGCAGCCTCAGACAGAAGCGTTGGCAGGAAGGAAACTGAAATAATCACGCAGTGAGCGCACGAACTCGTCGAATTCGCGGGGGGCCTGCAACAGCATGAAGCCCGAATCGTAGTGCCCGGGCGTCTGGTCTTCGCGGCACCACAGGCAACTGGCGGTCAGGTTGACGAACTGATGCCCGCCGCCGACCAGCGGCAAGCGCAATTGCAGTTCGTAATCGGGCCCTACCAGCACAGGCAGCTGGCTGATTACCATCAGGCCATCCTCGGAGGCATTACCCAGCTGGCCGATTTCTTGACCGGTAAAACGGTTGAATACCTTGAGGACACAAGGCAGTTGATGGCGTTCGATGTGGCGCTTGTTGAACATGATCGCGAGTGTATTCCGTACCTGATGCCAGGAATACAAGGTACTGGCGGTTGTTGTAACAGCTGAGTTACAGATTAGCGCAGGGCGCGCCGCAAATCTCGTGAAATAAACCACACCTTGGTGTTATCGCCAAGGTGTGGTCGTCACCGGGTTGGCCACAGCCGCTTCGCCGCTACGGGCATGACCAAGTTTTTCAAGGGTCTGCAGGCGTGCCCGGGCACGATAGGCGTACTCGTTGCCCGGGTAATTCTGGATCAGGTACTGGTAAGTCTGCGCGGCATCCACGTAAAGCGCCTGGCGCTCCAGGCACTGGCCACGCAGCAGCGACACCTCCGGATGGATGAACGGCCGCGAACGGCTGGTGCGATCGACCTGCGACAGCTCCAGCATGACCCGTGCGCAGTCGCCACGATCATAGGCGCGGTAGGCATTGTTCAGGTGGTGGTCCATGGACCAGCGGGTGCAGCCGACGGCGCTGGCCGCCAGGGCTAAAACGATCAGGGCTCGCATGGGGATCTCCTTTGATGCCTGTGTATCGGCCAACGCCAACAAATCTTCACAGGCTTTTGCAAGGATACCCCGACCGTTCAAATGCCACCCTGCCTTGGTCGCAGGTAGTGCAACGGAACAATGACTACAGCGAGATTCAGGAGTAGCCTTTCGCTGCGCTTCACTATAGGAGTCTGTGCATGACCATCCGCCGTACCAAAATCGTCGCCACCCTTGGCCCCGCCAGCAACTCGCCGGAAGTGATCGAGCAACTGATCCTTGCCGGCCTGGACGTGGCACGCCTGAACTTCTCCCACGGCACTCCGGACGAGCACAAGGCCCGCGCCCGCCTGATCCGTGACATCGCCGCCAAGAACGGCCGCCATGTCGCGCTGCTGGGCGACCTGCAGGGTCCGAAGATCCGCATCGCCAAGTTCGCCAACAAGCGCATCGAATTGAAGATCGGTGACAAGTTCACCTTCTCCACCGCCCACCCGTTGACCGAAGGCAACCAGGACATCGTCGGTATCGACTATCCCGACTTGGTCAAGGACTGCGGCGTCGGTGACGAACTGCTGCTCGACGATGGCCGTGTGGTCATGCGCGTCGAAACCGCCACTGCAGACGCCCTGCACTGCGTGGTGATCATCGGTGGCCCGCTGTCGGACCACAAAGGCATCAACCGTAAAGGTGGCGGCCTGACCGCGCCGGCCCTGACCGAAAAAGACAAGGCCGACATCAAACTGGCTGCGGAAATGGACCTGGACTACCTGGCCGTTTCCTTCCCGCGTGACGCCAGCGACATGGAATACGCACGCAAGCTGCGTGACGAGGCCGGCGGCAGCGCCTGGCTGGTGGCCAAGATCGAACGCGCCGAAGCGGTTGCCGACGACGAGACCCTCGACAAGCTGATCGCCGCCTCCGACGCGGTGATGGTTGCCCGTGGCGACCTGGGTGTGGAAATCGGCGACGCCGAGCTGATCGGCATCCAGAAAAAGATCATCCAGCACGCCCGCCGCAACAACAAGGCGGTGATCGTGGCGACCCAGATGATGGAGTCGATGATCCAGAACCCGATGCCGACCCGCGCTGAAGTGTCCGACGTGGCCAACGCCGTGCTGGACAACACCGATGCGGTGATGCTGTCGGCCGAAAGTGCTGCCGGTTCCTACCCGATCGAAGCCGTACAGGCCATGGCGCGGATTTGCCAAGGTGCCGAAAAGCACCCGACCAACCAGAAGTCCAGCCACCGCCTGCACACCACCTTCGAGCGTTGCGACGAAAGCATCGCCCTGGCGGCCATGTACACGGCCAACCACTTCCCGGGCGTGAAGGCGATCATCGCCCTGACCGAAAGCGGCTACACCCCGCTGATCATGTCGCGCCTGCGTTCGCACGTGCCGATCTTCGCCCTGTCGCCGCACCGCGCCACCCAGGCTCGCGTCTCGATGTTCCGCGGCGTCTACCCGATCGCCTTCGACCCGGCCTCGCTGCCGGCCGACAAGGTAAGCCAGGCGGCAGTCGACGAACTGCTCAAGCGCGGCCTGGTGGAACAGGGTGACTGGGTGATCCTGACCAAAGGTGACAGCTACCACACCATCGGTGGCACCAACGGCATGAAGATCCTGCATGTCGGTGATCCGCTGGTCGGCTGATCTACCCCGGGGGCCGCTTTGCGGCCCCTTTTTGTTCAAGCATGCTCGACAAACACATCGGCAAACACCTGGTTCCTGGGCACCCCTGCAATAAACAGCCGCCGTGCAAACTGCTCCACGCTCGCCGGCGAGCCACATACCAGTGCAACCGTCTGCCGTGATGTCGGCCGCAATGCCGCAAGCGCTTCATCCAACTGCTCCGCCAGCACCAGCTCGACACTCACGCCTTCAATCCCCTGCAACGGCTCAGCCAGGTAGTGCTGAACGTGGCCATGCGCCACATGCATCACCTTGATTTCCCCCTGATGCCCCTGCCGCATCGCCTCGCGCAAAATGCCCCACAAAGGCGCAAGCCCGGTACCCGCAGCCAGCAACCAGAGCGGTCGTCCTTGCCAGTCCGGGTCGTAATGCAACGCTCCGCCCCTGAGCTCCCCCAAGCGCATCGAGTCGCCAACCTTGAACCCGCGGGCCTTGCTGCAAAAAGCACCGGGCCGCTCGCAGTCGATATGAAATTCAAGGAAGTCGTCTTCACCCGGCAGGCTTGCCAGGGAATAGGGCCGCGCTACCGCCCCGCTCCACAACACCACATGCTGGCCCGCCTGATATCGCACTGCGCGCTCTGGGCGCAGGCGCAGGCGCAGCACGTCACCGAACCAGTCCAGCGCGCAAACCTGTGCGGGAATGCCATCCTGCTGCGGGTCGAACACCGCCACACGCAGGTCACCTACTACCCGACACTGGCAAGCCAGTCGCCAGCCCTGGGCGTGTTTCTCCAGCGCCAATGCCTCGGGCAAGGCGTCCGCTGGCAGCCCGTCCAGGCAATGCACCAGGCAGGCATGGCAGCTACCGGCGCGGCAACTGTAGGGCACATTCAACCCGGCCTCGTTCAAGGCATCGAGCAGGTTGCTGCCGGTCGGCACCGCCCAGCGGCGCTCGCCCACGCATATTTCGGGCATTGTCAGCTATCTCTCCTGGCTCTATATCTTGCCGGGGCCGCTTTGCGGCCCAATCGCCGGCAAGCCAGCCCCCGTCAAGCATCCTATCTCTTCAGCCAGACAGCAAGAACAGTGCCTGCCCGCGGCCGACCATGGTCCAGACCGGCCGAAGGTGTGCCCGGCACAGATGCGCGCTATACTGCCGCGCCTTTTTCCGCCGGCCTGACCTGCCGGCGCCTTGCAAGGCGTTTCGACATGCTGGTCGGCACCGTCGAGCGTCTTTATGAATGTTCCCGTCTTTAAGAGGAGCGCGCTGCATGACCGTGATCAAGCAAGACGACCTGATTCAGAGCGTCGCCGACGCCCTGCAATTCATTTCGTACTACCACCCCGTCGATTTCATCCAGGCCATGCACGAGGCCTATCTGCGTGAAGAGTCGCCTGCTGCGCGTGACTCCATCGCCCAGATCCTGATCAACTCGCGCATGTGCGCCACCGGCCACCGCCCGATCTGCCAGGACACCGGTATCGTCACCGTGTTCGTGCGCGTGGGCATGGACGTACGCTGGGACGGCGCCACCCTGAGCGTCGACGACATGATCAACGAAGGTGTGCGTCGCGCCTACAACCTGCCTGAAAACGTGCTGCGTGCTTCGATCCTGGCCGACCCGGCCGGTGCCCGCAAGAACACCAAGGACAACACCCCGGCAGTGATCCACTACTCCATTGTCCCTGGCGACAAGGTCGAGGTCGATGTCGCAGCCAAAGGCGGCGGCTCGGAGAACAAGTCGAAGATGGCCATGCTCAACCCGTCCGACTCGATCGTCGACTGGGTGCTGAAGACCGTTCCGACCATGGGCGCTGGCTGGTGCCCGCCTGGCATGCTCGGCATCGGCATCGGCGGTACCGCCGAGAAGGCCGCCGTCATGGCCAAGGAAGTGTTGATGGAATCCATCGACATCCACGAGCTGAAAGCCCGTGGCCCGCAGAACCGTCTGGAAGAAATCCGCCTGGAGCTGTTCGAGAAGGTCAACCAGCTGGGCATCGGTGCCCAGGGCCTGGGTGGCCTGACCACCGTGCTCGACGTCAAGATCATGGACTACCCGACCCACGCCGCATCGCTGCCGGTGTGCATGATCCCCAACTGCGCCGCCACCCGTCACGCCCACTTCGTGCTCGATGGCTCCGGCCCGGCCGAACTGGAAGCGCCGTCGCTGGACGCCTACCCGGAAATCGTCTGGGAAGCCGGCCCAAGTGCCCGCCGCGTCAACCTCGACGACATCACCCCGGAAGAAGTCGCCAGCTGGAAACCGGGCGAAACCATCCTGCTCAACGGCAAGATGCTGACCGGCCGCGATGCCGCGCACAAGCGCATGGTCGAAATGCTCAACCGTGGCGAAGAGCTGCCGGTGGACCTGAAAGGCCGCTTCATCTACTACGTAGGCCCGGTCGACCCGGTCGGTGACGAAGTGGTAGGCCCTGCCGGCCCGACCACCGCTACCCGCATGGACAAGTTCACCCGCCAGATCCTTGAGCAGACCGGCCTGCTGGGCATGATCGGCAAGTCCGAGCGTGGCCCGACCGCCATCGAAGCGATCAAGGACAACAAGGCCGTGTACCTGATGGCCGTTGGTGGCGCTGCCTACCTGGTGGCCCAGGCCATCCGCAAGTCGAAGGTCCTGGCCTTCGCCGAACTGGGCATGGAAGCGATCTACGAGTTCGACGTCAAGGACATGCCGGTTACCGTTGCCGTAGACAGCAACGGTGAATCGGTACACATCACTGGCCCTGCCCTGTGGCAGAGCAAGATTGCCGAGAGCCTGGCAGTCGAAGTGAAGTAAGCCTGATGTAGCATTGGCGCCTGCTTTGCGGGCGCCACTGTTTTCACAAGACTCTGTCAAACTGCTCCGGCCAGTCCCTGCGGGTAAACACCTGCCCTTCCCGCCTCACACGCCGCACTTCCTCCAGGTCCACCTCACACACCAGCCACTGGCTGCACGCCGGGCTCAGTGCCTCGCTCAACGCCACCACTCCATCCCCCGGCAGCCCGTGATCCGGCGGAACGAACAACCCTGCCCGCCCGATATTCTCGTCCAACGCAGGCGACCATGGCGCATGCCCCACCGTAGGGCTCTGCAATACGGCAATCTGGTTCTCCAGTGCCCGCGCCTGGGCGCCGATACGTACCCGGTGGTAACCCGCCTCGGTATCGGTACAGCTGGGCGCCAGGATCAGGTCGGCACCCGCCTCTGCCAGGCCCCTGGCCAGCATGGGGAATTCGTTGTCATAACAGATCAAAATCCCCAGGCGCCCCAACTCGGTGTCAAACACCTGTAGCCCCTGGCCCGCCGCGATGTCCCACTGCTCTCGCTCGAACCGGGTCATCATCAGCTTGTCCTGGTAACCCAGCACACCCTTGGGGCCGAACAGCCAGGCACGGTTGCGGTACCGCCCATCGCTGTCCAGCACCGGCACGCTGCCCGGTTGCAGGTAGATTCCCCAGCGCCGCGCAAGGCTCTCGCACAGCGCCCTCCACGGCTCGATCAACGGCTGGATGCCGGCAATCGAAGCCTTCAGGTCACCCCGCTGCTCGGCACTCAGTTGGCCGCTCAATACCAGACCGGCGTATTCCGGCAGCAGCAGCAAGCCTGCGCCCGCCTCCACGGCCTCGGCGCACAGGCCCTGCAGGTGGTCGGCGTAGGCGTCCCAGGTTTCATGCAGTTCGATGGCGTACTGGCAGGCCGCCAGGCGGATCATATCGGCAGTTCCTTCAGCCAGAACGACATCAGCTTGTCGGAGCTTTCCTGTTCATCCAGGTCGCGCCAGGCGTAGGTGGTACGCAATGACGGGTCATGCAGGAAGCCGCGGTTGCGCCAGAAACCGTGCAAAGGTTTGTAGTCTGCCGGCCGTCGCGGGTGCACACCTGGCCGCTCCACCGCGCAGAACGCGCAGTAATCGAACTCGGCCAGTTTGTGCGCATAGGACTCGCGTTCGATGAAGAAGCGCACGCCCAGGCCCTGGCCTCGGTACTCCGGCAGCACCAGCGACTCACCGAAGTAATACACGCTGGCCGGGTCGCGGCCCTGGGCCAGGAACGGCTGCTGGAACTCGGGGGCGACATCCACCAGCGGCAGGCCGGTGGAAGCGCCTACCACTTTGCCATCGTCCAGCGCCAGCACCACCAGGCTACGCCCGGAGCGCGCATAGGCGGCCAGGTAGTCAGCCTCGTACTCCGGGGTACCGTCATACAGGTAGGGAAACTCGCGAAACACGCTAAGGCGCAGGCGAGCGAGGTCATCGATGTATGGCGCGATAGCGGCGCCGTGCAACAGGCGTATTTCCATGCGTGGCGGTCGTTTTGTCGATGTGGATGACGCGCTCGGCTAAGCCGGGCTTGAAGGGAAACCCTATCATCCGAGGCAGCGACCCGCCTTTTCCCTACACGACAGGTACTGTTCCATGACCGCTACCGAACTGGTAAATGCTTACTACGCCGCGTTCAACGCCGGCGACATGCCGGGCTTTCTCGCCCTGCTGAGCGAGGACGTGATCCACGACATCAACCAGGGCGAGCGGCAAATGGGCAAGGCCCGGTTTGCCGCGTTCATGGACAAGATGAACCGCTGCTACCGCGAACGCCTGGCCGATATCGTGGTGATGCAGAATGCCGACGGCAGCCGCGCGGCGGCGGAGTTCACCGTGCATGGCGAGTACCTGGCCGATGACCAAGGGTTGCCGGCAGCCAACGGGCAGACCTATGTGCTGCCGGCGGGGGCGTTTTTCTATATCCACTGCGGCAAGATTGCCCGGGTGACCAACTACTACAACCTCAATGACTGGGTTGAGCAAGTAGCCTAAGCCTGAGAGAGCTGCATTGCCTGTACCGGCCTCTTCGCAGCACAAGGCTGCTCCTACAGGGCCAGCACAAGACCTGAGTGTTGTGGGGTCCCTGTAGGAGCAGCCTTGTGCTGCGAAGGGGCCCGGTCAGACGATACGGGTACCCAGCACTTTCAGGAAGGCCGCCAGCCACGCCGGGTGGGCTGGCCAGGCCGGTGCAGTCACCAGGTTGCCATCCACATGGGCCTGGTCCACCGCGATGTCGATGAACGTGCCGCCCGCCAGACGCACTTCCGGCGCACACGCGGGGTACGCGCTGCATTCGCGCCCCTCCAGCACACCCGCCGCCGCCAACAGCTGGGCACCATGGCACACCGCCGCAATCGGCTTGCCGGCCTGGTCGAACGCCCGCACCAGCTCCAGCACTTTCTCATCCAGGCGCAGGTACTCCGGCGCACGGCCACCCGGGATCAGCAGCGCGTCGTAACTCTCGGGCCGCACCCGCACGAAGTCGTAATTCAGGGCAAAGTTGTGCCCCGGCTTTTCGCTGTAGGTCTGCTCACCCTCAAAATCATGGATGGCAGTGCGCACAGTCTGCCCCGCCAATTTCTCCGGGCACACCGCATGCACGGTATGGCCCACCATGCTCAAGGCCTGGAACGGCACCATCGCTTCGTAATCCTCGACGTAGTCGCCCACCAGCATCAGAATCTTCTTCGCCGTCATCGCACCCACTCCTTCGGTAAACAGTCAATGCACGATAGCCGCTGTCAGTCACGGCGGTCGAGCACGTTGACCACCAGTCGGTCGATCCAGCCCCAGATCCGCTGCTTCACCCTGCGCCAGAGGGGGCGGGCATGCCAGTGGTCGAGGTCGACTTCCTGGCTCAAGGCAAAGTCGCGCTCGAAGCTGGCCACCACCGCCGCTGTCAACGGCGGGTCCAGCGCCTCGATGTTGGCCTCAAGGTTGAAGCGCAGGTTCCAGTGGTCGAAGTTGCACGACCCGACGCTGACCCAGTCGTCTACCACGGCCATTTTCAGGTGCAGGAAGCACGGTTGGTATTCAAAAATTCGCACGCCGGCGCGCAGCAGGCGTGGGTAATAGCGGTGCCCTGCATAGCGGACCGACGGGTGGTCGGTGCGTGGGCCGGTCAGCAACAGGCGCACATCAAGCCCCTTGCTGGCGGCACGGCGCAAAGAACGGCGCACGCTCCAGGTCGGCAGGAAGTACGGCGTGGCCAGCCATACCCGTTGCTTGCCACTGTTCAGCGCCCGCACCAGCGAATGCAGGATGTCCTGGTGCTGGCGGGCGTCGGCATAGGCCACCCGGCCCATGCCCTGCCCATGGGCCGGCACCTTGGGCAGGCGCGGAAGGCCGAAGCCTTCGGCAGGGCGCCAGGCGGTGCGGCGGTTGTTGGCGGACCACTGGCGGTCGAACAGCAGTTGCCAGTCGGTTACCACCGGCCCCTGAATCTGCACCATCACCTCATGCCATTCGCTGGTCGCGTCGCCCGGCTTCCAGAACTCGTCGGTTACGCCCGTACCGCCCACCACCGCCCAGCGTTCGTCCACCAGCAAAAGCTTGCGGTGGTCGCGGTACAGGTTGCGCAGGCCACGCTTCCAGCGTAGGCGGTTGTACCAGCGCAGGTACACACCGGCTTCCAGCAGGCGCTGGCGCAGGGCGCTGTTGAAGGCCAGCGAGCCATAGTCATCGAACAGGCAACGCACCCGCACACCACGCCGGGCGGCCTGCTCCAGCGCTTCGACCACGGCCTCGGCACAGGCCCCGGCCTCGACCAGGTACAGCTCCAGGTCAACCTGAAACTCGGCACCCACGATTGCCTCCAGCATGCGCGGAAAGAACTCGGGGCCATCGATCAGCAGTTCGAACTGGTTGCCATCCCGCCAGGGGAAGACCGGCCCCGGCATGTCAGCGGGCGGTGAAAATCAGCACCGCGCTAACCGGCACCGACGGGTTGATGGACTTGAGCCCGGCAAACTTGCGCAGGCTTTCCAGCCCCGGCAGCAAACCGAAATCCTCGGCGCGCAGCAGCAGCGGTTCCAGGGTCACAACCTGGAACCGCCGCGCATCCAGGCGAGTGGCCAGCAGCAAGGCGTTGTAGCTGTGCGACTGGCCATGCAACGTGACCGTCAGCGGCAGGCGCAACTCGATCTGTGCACCATCGGCCAGGTCATTGATCGGCCGCAGATCGATCTGCGCCTTTACCGTGGCCTCGGCGAAGCGCCCGACCTCGAACAGGTTGTCGCGCATTTGCTCATCACGCAGCGGGATGCCGCTGCTGACAGAGTCCATCTCGATGCTCAGCCCCGCCACGCCTTTGCGGTCGACCGTACCGTGCAGCACCAGGAAGCGGTGCACTTCGGCGGTGTCACCGTTCTTGCCGGTAATGAACGACAGGCGCGACGATTCGCCATCGAGGTGCCAATTGGCGTGGGCGGGCAGGCACAAAGCCAGCAACAAGGCGGGCAGTAGACGGGGCAGTTTGAACATGACAAATCTCGTGAAACCAAGCCGCCAACCTTACCCGCCCGCCTTCATGGCAGCAAGCGGCAACCCTCGCGCAGGCCCTGCCAGGCAGCCTGGTTGCGCCGCCCAAGCCCCTCGGCAGTGACTAGCCGCTGCTGGCTGTTTTCCTCCAGCAGGCTCAGCGGCAGCCACTGCTTTACATAACCTTGGCAGTAGGCCTGCTCGAAGCCCATGACGAAGCGGCACGAGCAGTATTCCTTGGCCGAGTAGGCCGAGAGGAGGCCGGGGAAATCCGCCAAGGCCTGACGCTCCTGCCAGGCCCAGAACAACAGGCCCAGCAGCATCACCAGTAGCAGCAACAAGGCCCGCTTCATGTGCCCTCCCGGGCCATCGCCGCCAGTACCCGCTTAAGCAGTTCGTCATGCTGGTAACTGCCGTCGCGGTCATCGGCATAGCGCACGACCACCAGCTTTTGCGCGGGCAGCACGTACAGCGCCTGGCCCCAGTGGCCAAGGGCGGCGTAGGTGTCTTCGGGCGCACTTGGCCAAGGCCGCGCGGCGCCGGCCAGCGGCTGGTTGAGCCACCAGTGGCCGCCAGGGTTGGCCTCACCCGGCACAGGCTCGGCATGGTCAAACGCTGTGCGGTTGAAGGCCACCCAGTCCTTGGGCAGCAGTTGCCGGCCTTGCCAACGGCCGTCGCGCTGCATCAGCAAGCCGATACGCGCCAGGTCACGGGCGCTGAGGTACAGATAGGAAGAGCCCACGTAGGTGCCCGCCCGGTCACGCTCCCACACTGCGCTGTCGATACCCAGCGGGGTGAAAAGCGCGTGCCAAGGGTAATCGGGATATTGCCCGGCATCCAGCATGCCGCGCAGCGCGGCGGCCAGCAGGTTGCTGTCGCCACTGGAGTAGAGGAATCGCTGACCGGGGCTGGCCGACGCGCCCCGCGCCGCCGTATAGGCCGCCATGTCCTCGCGGCCACGGGTATACAGCATGGCCACCACCGAGGACTTGAGCGGGGCGTATTCGTAGTCTTCCTGCCAGTCCAGGCCACTGGCCCAGTGCAGCAGATCGGCCATGCGTATGCCCGGATGACCGCGCATGGCGGGGTAGAAACGGGTGACCGGATCTTCCAGCTCGAAGCGCCCTTCGCCTTGGGCCACGCCCATCAGCGTGGCGAGTACGCTCTTGCTTACCGACCAGGTCAGGTACGCGGTGGCGGCAGTAGTGGGGGCGGTGTAGCGCTCGTGGAGGATACGGCCGTCGCGGATGATCAGCAGCGCGTCGGTGCGGATGCCGCTGCGGTCGGGGGCAGTGCGAGGGGGGAAGGCGTAGGCGTCGACGGCTTGCCAGTCGAACGTGGCAGGGTCGTTCCGCCAGGCAGGGTCAGGCCAGTCCTCGGCTTCGGCGGTTGCCAGGGCCAGGCAAAGAACCAATAGCAGACCTTTCAGCATTGCGTTTCAGGCTCGCAGTTTTGGGGCTGCTGCGCAGCCCATCGCCGGCAAGGCGGCCCCCGGTATCATCGGTTCACAAAAACCTATCAGGCCTTCATGACAATCCCGCAGCAGCCCAAGCCTTGTTCAGCCGCTTCTCTCTCGCCGCCGCGGCCAGCGTCATCACCCCTTGGTCACGCTGCCAGATTTGTGCCCAATGCACCGGCCCTGCCGCCAAGGCCGCATCGATCGCCCCCCGCAATGCCTGGAACTGCGCAAACAACCCGCCCAGCAACAAATGGCAACTCACGCTATCGGCACACTGCCGACTGCCCTCGGCGCACCCTGCCAGCAGCCCAAGCAGCTGCAGCCGTAAATCCTGGGGCCAGGCGCTTTCCTGCCCCACGCCATACAGCCAGGCCGTAAGCGACGTGAGCACATACAAGTCCTCCAGCGAGCGGAACGGCTTCACATAGGCATCCCAGCCGTCACCGGCCAGCAACTCGCACGTTGCCTGCTCCAGCAGCAAGCGCCCGTGGCCCACCTCCGGCATCAGCGGCAGGGTCGGCAATGGCTCCAGCGTCACGCCAGGCTCCCCGGGGTAGACCACCGCCAGGTTCAATTGTGGCGCCGCGCCTGCGGTTTCGCTGCGCGCCGCCACCAGCAGCCACTCCGCCTCCAGCCCGGCTGTGACGAAGTCCTTGCTGCCGCTCAGCCGCAAACCGTCCAGGCGCGTATGCATGTCCGCCGGCCTTACGCTGCGCCGCTCAGTGGCGCACAGGGCGCCGAGGCTGGGCGGTGCACTGGGCCACAGCACGCGCAAAGCGGCCTGGTAACCCACCAGAAAAGCCAGGCCCGGCGTGGCCATCGCGCGCCCGCCCAGTGCCGCCAGTTCGAAGGGGGCAACCGGGCCGAGGCGCTCGAGCAGCGCGGCATAGGTTTCGCCCAAAGTGCCCGCCGGCGCGTGGCGAAGCGGGTCGTTCAATCGTTGCAACCAGGCCATGGGACGGCTCCTTGCTGGGGCTTTCTGGTCAAGGTTCGGGAGTGTCACGCAAGCATCACCAAAGATTCACAGGGGTGACACCGCGCCTACCTAGGCTGACTTTGCACAACAAAGCCGACCGGCCGCAACCCTCATGGCTGGCTTATGGAGACTCGTAATGACTCGGATCGCTCATTCTGGCGACAACAGCACTGAACGCCGTCTGCAAGCCGAACGCCTGGTTGGCGCCGCGGCGCTGCAAGAGGCCCAGGCCCTGCGTTTCAAAGTGTTCAGCGCAGAATTCAAGGCCAAGTTCAAGGGTGCCGAGCAGGGCCTGGACATGGACGACTACGACGTGCACTGCCGCCATATTGGTGTGCGTGACCTGAGCACCGGCGAGCTGGTGGCCACCACCCGTCTGCTCGACCACCAGGCCGCCAGCAGCCTGGGCCGCTTCTACAGCGAGGAAGAATTCCGCCTGCACGGCCTGTTGCAGCTGCAGGGCCCGATCCTGGAGCTGGGCCGAACCTGCGTAGCCCCCGACTACCGCAACGGCGGCACCATCGCCGTGCTGTGGGGTGAACTGGCCGAGGTGCTCAACGAGGGCCGCTACAGCTACCTGATGGGCTGCGCCAGCATCCCCATGCAGGATGGCGGCATACAGGCCCATGCCGTGATGCAGCGCCTGCGTGACCGCTACCTGTGCAACGAGCACCTGCGTGCCGAACCGAAGAAGCCGCTGCCAAGCCTGGCCCTGCCGGGTAACGTCATCGCCGAAATGCCACCGCTGCTCAAGGCCTACATGCGCCTGGGCGCGAAGATTTGCGGCGAACCGTGCTGGGACGAGGACTTCCAGGTGGCCGACGTGTTCATCCTGCTCAAGCGCGACGACCTGTGCCCGCGCTACGCCCGCCACTTCAAGGCAGCGGTGTGATGCCGAAGCTGCGGGTAGTAGCCCGCCTGAGCAGACTGCTGCTGGTACTGTTGCTGGGCATGTTGATGGCCAGCCTTATCGCCCTCGGTGAACGCCTGGGCTTCAAGGCCCCCATCGAACGCCGCCAGCGCTGGACCTGCCTGTTCATGAAACGCCTGGTCGCCGCCCTGCCCTTCGATGTGCGGGTGGTGGGTGAGTTGCCGCAACGGCCGATGCTGTGGGTCAGCAACCATGTCTCGTGGACCGATATCCCCCTGCTCGGCATGCTGCTGCCGCTGTCATTCCTGTCCAAGGCCGAGGTGCGTCATTGGCCGGTGGCGGGTTGGCTGGCGGAAAAAGCCGGCACGCTGTTCATTCGCCGTGGCGGGGGTGACAGCCAGCGCCTGCGCGAACAGATCGCCGGGCAACTGGGGCTGGCCCGGCCGCTGCTGATCTTCCCCGAAGGCACCACTACCAGCGGTCGCACCTTGCGCACCTTCCATGGCCGCCTGCTGGCAGGTGCCATCGATCGCGGCGTGGCGGTGCAGCCGGTGGCTATCCAGTATTTGCGTGATGGCCAGATCGACCCGATTGCGCCGTTCATTGGCGATGATGACCTGGTGTCGCACCTGATGCGCCTGTTTGCCCAGCCGCGGGGCGAGGTGTGCATTCACCTGCTGCAACCTGTCGGCAGCGTGGGCAAGGAACGGGCGGTGCTGGCGTTGCAGGCGCAGCAGGCAATTCACCTGGCGTTGTTCGGGGTTGAGGAAGTTGAAGCAGTGCCAAGGCGGCAGGCGCGGGCTGCCTGAGCCTGGCGTGGGCAAGCTGGCGCCTGCGAGATCGAGCGCCGCCCGCGCGGCGCTTCGCAGCACAAGGCTGCTCCTACATCTGTTTCGGGCCAATTACGCCTGTACCAATGCGCGCGACCGCCTTGTTTGTCCGACACGATATCGAGGTGAACACCAAGGGACCGCGCGCCTATGCCCCAGGAATAACTGGCCCGAAACATATGTGGGAGCAGCCTTGTGCTGCGAAGCGCCGCGCGGGCGGCGCTCGATCTCACAGGCGCTACAGGTCCTCAGCCCTACGCTGCGCCGCTGCAAAGGCCTGCAGCTGCGGATAGAACTCGCGAAAATCCGCCAGCAGCGGCTCATACAGCCGCTCAAGCTCCCCCATCACCCCCGCCATGCCCTCAGGCCGCGACAAGCGCCGGGCAATGCCGTTGAACACCTGCTCCAGGGTGGCAAAATCGCCATACGCCCCTAGCCAGTCATCCGCTGCCATGAACGGTGCAATCCGCGCCAGCCGCCCCGGCAGCTCTGGCTCCGCCAGCAGCACCCGATAAAACGCGCCAGTAAACTGCTCAAGGGGCTGCTCGGCGTAGTTGCCCCAATCCCGCGCCAGGCAATGGTCGAAGAATACATCCAGGACGATGCCGGCAAAGCGCCGCCGCTCACGCGGAAAGCGCGCCAGTGCGGCCAGCACCAACGGGTGCTGATCGGTGTAGCTGTCGATATGCCGGTGCAGCCGAATAGCCGCCTCCAGCGCAGGTGGAAAGCGCCCTTCCAGCGAGCCTTTGACGAAGTCGCCATACAGGCTGCCAAGCAGTTGTTGCGGCGCCGGGCCGCCCAGGTGCAGATGTGCGAGGTAGTTCATGGGCGCAGTCTAGCACCGCTCACCAGCATATCGTTATAACGCGATATAGCGATTCGTACTCAGCTCAGAACCTCTTCGTATTTGTGTATCGGGATCGGGCGATTTACATTTCGCCCTATCGCGATATACCGCTACAACGAGCCTCAACCCATGCCTCTCGATCTCGACGAAATCATAAAAGCGCTGGCCCATCCGGTCAGGCGAGAAATCCTCAGCTGGCTGAAAGACCCGGCAACGCAGTTCCCCGACCAGTACCACAGCACCGAAAACGGTGTGTGTGCCGGGCAGATCGACCAACGCTGCGGCTTGTCGCAGTCGACCGTCTCCGCCCACCTGGCCACCTTGCAGCGCGCCGGGCTGATCAGCAGCCAGAAGATTGGCCAATGGCACTTCTTCAAACGCAACGAAGCCACCATCGAGGCGTTCCTCGAACAACTGCGCCAAGCACTTTGACAAGGCAGGTAACCGCTATGACCACGCTTTTCGATCCGATCACCCTGGGCGACCTGCAACTGCCCAACCGCATCATCATGGCCCCGCTCACCCGCTGCCGGGCCGACGAAGGCCGCGTGCCCAATGCGCTGATGGCCGAATACTATGTGCAGCGCGCCAGCGCCGGGCTGATCCTCAGCGAGGCGACTTCGGTCAGTGCCATGGGCGTCGGCTACCCGGATACCCCCGGCATCTGGAACGATGAGCAGGTGCGTGGCTGGAACAACGTCACCAAGGCCGTGCATGCCGCCGGCGGGCGCATCTTCCTGCAACTGTGGCACGTTGGCCGTATTTCCCACCCCAGCTACCTGAACGGCGAGCTGCCGGTTGCCCCTAGCGCGATCCAGCCCAAGGGCCATGTAAGCCTGGTGCGCCCGCTAAGTGACTATCCCACCCCGCGCGCGCTGGAAACCGAGGAAATCAACGACATCGTCGAGGCCTACCGCAGCGGTGCCGAGAACGCCAAGGCTGCCGGTTTCGATGGTGTAGAGATTCACGGCGCCAACGGTTACCTGCTCGACCAGTTCCTGCAAAGCAGCACCAACCAGCGCACCGACCGCTATGGCGGGTCGCTGGAAAACCGTGCACGCCTACTGTTGGAGGTGACCGATGCGGCCATCGAAGTGTGGGGCGCGAACCGCGTAGGCGTGCACTTGGCGCCGCGTGCCGATGCTCACGACATGGGTGATGCCGACCGCGCCGAAACGTTCAGCTATGTGGCTCGCGAGCTGGGCAAGCGGGGCATTGCCTTTATCTGCTCGCGGGAGCGGGAAGCGGATGACAGCATCGGCCCATTGATCAAAGAAGCGTTCGGCGGCTTGTACATCGTCAACGAGCGGTTTGACAAAGCCAGCGCCAATGCGGCCCTGGCCAGTGGCAAGGCCGATGCGGTGGCGTTTGGCGTGCCGTTCATCGCCAACCCCGACCTGCCGGCGCGGCTGGCGGCGGATGCGCCGTTGAACGAGGCGCGGCCTGAGACTTTCTATGGCAAGGGGCCGGTGGGGTATATCGATTATCCGCGGTTGTAATCACGATTGCCGGGGCCGCTTTGCGGCCCTATCGCGACGCTCCTACAGGGGAACGCGATCTCCGGTAGGAGCGGCCTTGTGTCGCGATAGGAGGGCAACGCCCTCCCCTGCCATGTCAGGGCCTGGCACTGATCTGCTGCTGCAAGTTCTGGATCTGGCTCTGCAAGGTATTCAGGTTGCGGGTCATCTGCGCCCGGAAGGCATCGAACTCCTGCACCGACGCACCACCGGACGCTGCCGCAGCCGGGCGGTTGTCGATCTGGCTCTTCAACACAAGGATATCCTGTTCCAGGCCCTGGATTGCCGCGCTCGGGTTGCCCTGCTTCTTCAGTGCCGCCACTTCGCTGCCCAGGCTCTTGAGCTGCCCGTCCAGCTTGCCGCCATCCACCTGCGCGGCCTTCAGCGCGGCAACCTGCTCGTTCAGGCCTTTGAACTGGGCATCCAGCTTGCCGCCATCAACCTGACCCGAACGCAACGCGGCCAGCTCGCCGTTCACCAGCTTCAGCTGCGCCTGCAGCTGGCTTTGCAGCTCGGTCACAGCCTTCTGCTGTTCACGGGTATCAGCCAACACTTGCTCCAGGCGTTTACCCAAGTCACCGGTCTGACCGGCCACACCCTTCTGCAACTGGCGCAACTGCAGCTTCAGCGCCTCGCTACTGCTAGTAACGCCGGATTCGCTGGCCTCCACCTTGCCACTGATCGCCTGCAAACGCCCGGCGGCTTCTTCACTGATGCGGGCAAAGCTCTCCTGGGTCGCCACCAGCTGCTGCTCCATCAGCGAGATCTGCTGGAAGCTCCACCAGCCCAGGCCCGCCAACGCGATGAACGAAGCGCCGAGCAGCGCCCACAACGGCGCCGTGCTGGCCCCGCGGGCGGCTTTCTGGCGGCTGCGCACCACGTGCGCCGGCATCAGTTCGTCATCATCAACGGTGCCCGCCCGCAAGGTAGGCACGTCATCGTAGTCATCGTGAGCATGGTTACGCATGGATACATTCAACCGCGGTAGTCGCAAAGAGGCACGAGTATAAACCGCAAGCGCGGCGTGTTGATGACCATTGTCACGCCAGCGGCTTTACTGCCCAGGCGGCAAATGCTTCCACCAACCGCAGAATTCATCCAGCGCCGTCCACAGGCTGACCTTGGGCTGGTAGTCCAGGTACTGCCGCGCACGGCTGATATCCAGGGTGAAATCACGGCTCATCACCTGCATCCCCAGGCGCGACAGGGTGGGTTGCGGGCGCCCTGGCCACAGCATGCAGGCGGCCTCGTTCACCGCGGCCAGGCTGTAGGCCAGGCCATAGGAACGGTAGCGCGTAACCTGCGGCAGCTGCATCTGGCGCATCACGTAGTTGACCACGTCCCACAGCGGCAACGGCTGGCCGTTGCTGATGTTGTAGGCCTGGCCCAGCGCACGGTCATCGGCGAACAAGGCGCTGAGCAGTGCCTCGTTGAGGTTGTGCACGCTGGTGAAGTCGACTTTGTTCAGGCCGTTGCCGATGATTGCCACGCGGCCTTTGCGCTGCATCTGCATCAGCCGCGGGAAGATACTGGCATCGCCGGCACCTGTGACGAAGCGCGGGCGCAGCGCCAGCACTTCAAGGCCGAACTCCTGGGCCCCGAACACTTTTTGCTCCGCCAGGTGCTTGGTTTGCCCATAGTGGTCGTGAAAACGACGCGGCACCTGGTCTTCACGGATGTCCAGGCGCGAGCGGCCATTGAAGTAGATCGACGGCGACGACAGGTGCACCAGGCGCCGCACATGTTCCTTCAGGCAGCCCTCGACCACGTTTTCGGTGACGACCACATTGCCTTGGTAGAAGTCCTGGTAGCGCCCCCAGTTGCCCACCGCGCCGGCACAGTGCACTACAGCCTCCATGCCCTGGCACAGGCGGCGGGCCAGCTCGGGATCACCCAGGTCGCCAGGGATGAACTGGGCGCCGCGCCTGACCAGGTGCTCGACCCCTTCGGCGCGGCGGCCGCTGACCCGCACGTCCAGGCCCTGCTCCAGGGCGAAGCGCGCAAAGCGCCCGCCAATGAAGCCACTCGCGCCGGTGACCAGAATTCGCATGTAAGACTCCGTCTTGCCAAATTTCAGATGCAACTGACGCCAGCCGTGGCTACAAGGGCACCAGCCATTGCTGCGCGGTGTGCCGCAGGTGGTCGGTCAGTTGCGCGAGCAATTGCCCGCCATTGCGCCAATGATGCCAGTACAGCGGCACGTCGATGGGGGTATCGCTGCAGATTTCCACCAACTCCCCGCTGGCCAGCTGCTCCCGAGCCTGCAGTTCGGGCACCAGCCCCCAGCCCAGCCCGGCCTCGGTCATGCGCAGGAAGCCTTCGGACGACGGGCACAGGTGGTGCAGGAAACCGTCCTCGATGCCCAGTGATGCCAGGTAACGATGCTGCAGGAAATCATCCGGGCCGTACACGATAGCGGGGGTTCGGGCCAAGCGGCTGGCGACAAAACCCTGGGGGAAATGCCGCGCCATGAAGCCGGGGCTGGCCAACGCCCGGTAGCGCATGGCCCCCAGCAGCAGGCTGCGCGCCCCGGCAACCGGGCGTTCACTGCCACACAGGCAGGCCGCCACCTCGCCGGCACGCATGCGTTTCAGGCCCACTTCCTGGTCTTCTACCACCAGGTCGGTCAGCACGTTCTGCTGCGCACAGAAGTTGCCCACCGCACCGGCCCACCAGGTGGCCAGGCTATCGGCGTTCAGGGCGATGCGCAGGCGCTCCGGCATGCCCTCTTCGTCCAGCGCCGGCACCTGGCGCTGCAAGTCACGTTCAAGCAGGCGCACCTGCTGCACATGGTTGAGCAACTGGCGGCCGACTTCGGTCGGGCTGGGCGGCATGGCACGCACCAGCACCGGTTGCCCGACCCGCGCTTCAAGCAGCTTGATGCGCTGGGAGATGGCCGACTGCGACAGGCCCAGTACTTGCGCGGCACGCTCGAAACCACCCTGTTCGATCACCGCCGCCAAGGCGGCGAGCAACTTGTAGTCGAACATCGATTTCCCTAATGCCTGATCAGCTTTATTTGTTTTTCTTATACAGCGCCAACCACCACAATGGCCAGCATCTTTAGTTTCCTTTATGGAGGGCACGCCATGTGGCAAAGCTATCTCAACGGCATGCTGGTGGCCTTCGGCCTGATCATGGCCATCGGCACCCAGAATGCCTTCGTCCTCGCCCAGAGCCTGCGCCGCGAGCATCACCTGCCGGTAGCGGCGCTGTGCATTGTCTGTGACGCTCTGCTGGTGGCTGCCGGGGTATTCGGCCTGGCCACGGTGCTGGCGCAAAACCCGACCTTGCTGGCCGTTGCGCGCTGGGGCGGCGCGTTGTTCCTCATCTGGTACGGCGCCAAAGCCCTGCGCAGTGCCTTTTCCAAACAAAGCCTGCAGCACCAGGAAGGCCAAGGCATGCGCTCGCGCCGTGCCGTACTGCTCAGTGCGCTGGCGGTAACGCTGCTGAACCCGCACGTCTACCTTGATACGGTGTTGCTGATCGGCTCGCTGGGCGCCCAGCAGACCGAGCCTGGCGCCTATGTGGCCGGGGCGGCCAGTGCCTCGCTGCTGTGGTTCTCGACCTTGGCGATCGGTGCGGCCTGGCTGGCACCGTGGCTGGCCCGCCCGGCGACCTGGCGCATGCTCGACCTGATGGTGGCGGTGATGATGTTCGCGGTGGCGGCGCAGTTGATCTTCAACTGAGCTCTGGCCTGCATGGCCCGGCACACATCGGTTGGCCTGGAAACGACCACCACTGGTCGGTACCCGCCAACCGCTGCGGAACCTCTATTCCCTATGTTTGTTGCGTGGTTATGCGCCGGGGCTGGTGCTATGATCGCCCCCTTGCGTCGCAAAGAGTACAAACTCGCCGACGCTCAGAGGGCCGCCCGTGATCGGCCCTGCGCAAACCGCGAACTAGACCTGAATCAGGAGATCCACCATGGCTTTTGAATTGCCGCCGCTGCCGTACGCCCACGATGCCCTGCAGCCGCACATCTCCAAGGAAACCCTGGAGTATCACCACGACAAGCACCACAACACCTATGTCGTGAACCTGAACAACCTGGTCCCAGGCACCGAATTCGAAGGCAAGACCCTGGAAGAGATCGTCAAGACCTCTTCGGGTGGCATCTTCAACAACGCCGCTCAGGTCTGGAACCACACCTTCTACTGGAACTGCCTGTCGCCAAACGGCGGCGGCCAGCCTACCGGTGCCCTGGCTGAAGCCATCAACGCCGCTTTCGGTTCCTTCGACAAGTTCAAGGAAGAGTTCACCAAGACTTCGGTTGGCACCTTCGGTTCCGGCTGGGGCTGGCTGGTGAAGAAAGCTGACGGTTCCCTGGCCCTGGCCAGCACCATCGGCGCCGGTTGCCCGCTGACCAGCGGCGACACCCCACTGCTGACCTGCGACGTCTGGGAACACGCCTACTACATCGACTACCGCAACCTGCGTCCGAAGTACGTCGAGGCGTTCTGGAACCTGGTCAACTGGGCCTTCGTTGCCGAGCAGTTCGAAGGCAAGACCTTCAAGGCCTGAGTCCTTCAGCCCTGAACGTAAAGACCCGGCCATGTGCCGGGTTTTTTTATGCCTGTGCCCGCGCAGAGGCCGGCACGGTTTTGCTTGCTCAGCCCGTATACCGCGCTAACATCAAACCTCTGGAAGATTGACACAGCGCACTCAAGTTGCGGGGTCAGGCAACCGATACACTGCTCATGATCGGCCGGTAGTGTATCGTCATCGTTGATGGCAAAATGATGCCATGCGCATGGATTAAGGAAACCCCATTGAAGCTGGAATTGCGGAACAGCTTGTCGGTCAAGTTGCTCAGGGTCGTGCTGCTGTCGGCGTTGGCGGTTGGCGTCGTGCTCAGCTGTGCGCAAATTGTCTACGACACTTACAAGACCCGCCAGGCCGTGAACAACGATGCCCAGCGCATCCTCGACATGTTCCGCGACCCCTCCACCCAGGCGGTGTACAGCCTCGACCGCGAAATGGGCATGCAGGTGATGGAAGGCCTGTTCCAGGACGAGTCGGTGCGCATGGCGTCCATCGGCCACCCCAACGAAACCATGCTGGCAGAAAAGTCCCGCCCGCTGCAGGACATGTCCATGCGCTGGCTGACCGACCCGATCCTCGGCCAGGAACGCACCTACACCACGCAACTGGTCGGCCGCGGCCCCTACAGCGAATACTACGGCGACCTGAGCATTACCCTGGACACCTCATCCTACGGCGAAGACTTCCTGATCAACGCGGTGATCATCTTCATTTCCGGCGTACTGCGGGCCTTGGCCATGGGCCTGGTGCTGTACCTGGTCTACCACTGGCTCCTGACCAAGCCGCTGTCCAAGATCATCGAGCACCTCACCCAGATCAACCCCGACCGCCCCAGCCAGCACCAGATACCGCTACTCAAGGGCCACGAAAAGAACGAACTGGGCCTCTGGGTCAATACCGCCAACCAGCTGCTGGCATCGATCGAGCGCAATACCCACTTGCGCCATGAAGCCGAAAACAGCCTGCAGCGCATGGCCCAGTACGATTTTCTCACCGGCCTGCCCAACCGCCAGCAACTGCAGCAGCAACTGGACAAGATTCTCGTCGACGGCGGCCGCCTGCAACACCGTGTGGCGGTGCTGTGCGTGGGCCTGGACGACTTCAAGGGCATCAACGAGCAGTTCAGCTACCAGGTCGGTGACCAGCTGCTGCTGGCCCTGGCCGACCGCCTGCGGGCCCACAGCGGCCGCCTGGGCGCTTTGGCGCGGCTGGGCGGTGACCAGTTTGCCCTGGTGCAGGCCAATATCGAGCAGCCCTACGAGGCGGCCGAACTGGCGCAAAGCATCCTCGACGACCTGGAAGTGCCCTTCGACCTCGACCACCACCAGCAGATCCGCCTGCGCGCCACCATCGGCATCACCCTGTTCCCCGAAGACGGCGACAGCACCGAGAAGCTGCTGCAGAAAGCCGAACAGACCATGACCCTGGCCAAGGCCCGTTCGCGCAACCGCTACCAGTTCTACATCGCCAGCGTCGACAGCGAGATGCGCCGCCGGCGCGAGCTGGAAAAGGACCTGCGCGAAGCCCTGCCGCGCAACCAGCTGTACCTGGTGTACCAGCCACAGATCAGCTACCGCGACCACCGCGTGGTCGGCGTCGAGGCGCTGCTGCGCTGGCAGCATCCGGAGCTGGGCATGGTCCCGCCGGACCAGTTCATTCCGCTGGCCGAACAGAACGGCAGCATCATCAGCATCGGCGAATGGGTACTGGACCAGGCCTGCCGGCAACTGCGCGAATGGCACGACCAAGGCTTCAGCGAGCTGCGCATGGCGGTCAACCTGTCCACCGTGCAGCTCCACCACAGTGAACTGCCGCGGGTGGTCAACAACCTTCTCCAGGCCTACCGCCTGCCGCCACGCAGCCTGGAGCTGGAAGTGACCGAGACCGGCCTGATGGAAGACATCAGCACGGCCGCCCAGCACCTGCTGAGCCTGCGCCGCTCCGGGGCGCTGATTGCCATCGACGACTTCGGCACAGGCTATTCGTCGCTCAGCTACCTGAAATCACTGCCGCTGGACAAGATCAAGATCGACAAGAGCTTCGTCCAGGACCTGCTCGACGACGATGACGACGCCACCATCGTTCGGGCCATCATCCAGCTGGGCAAGAGCCTGGGCATGCAGGTGATTGCCGAAGGGGTGGAAACCGCCGAACAGGAAACCTACATCGTTGCCCAGGGATGCCACGAGGGCCAGGGCTATCACTACAGCAAGCCGCTGTCGGCCCGTGAGCTGACCAGTTTCCTCAAGCAGGCGCAGCGGAATCAGGTTTCGATGCTCTGAGCCGGCCTGCCGGGTTACAGGCTGTGACCGGCAATTACATGAATTGCACGCCCGCCCCTTTACAGCAAATGCAAATCTTTCGCATGATGTTGCGGTTTCGCGTGCCACGGCGCACGGTCCACCCCTTGGTCCAACCACACGATGCAGGAAAACCAATAATGATTCGAATGCCTCTGGCCTCCGCCAGTCTGCTGGCCATTGCCATCGCTCTCGCCGGTTGCGGTGAAAAGGACGACAAAGCCGCCGCGCCGCAAGCCCAGGCACCTGCTGCTGCCGCCAGCACCACCGCTGCTGCGCCAGGGGCTGTCGACGAAGCCGCCGGCAAAGCCGTGGTCAAGCACTACGCCGAAATGGTCTACGCCGTGTACAGCGACTCGCTGAGCACCGCCAAGGCCCTGCAGACTGCAGTCGACGCGTTCCTGGCCAAGCCCAACGACGAAACCTTGAAGGCCGCCAAGGAAGCCTGGTTCGCCTCGCGCGTACCGTACCTGCAGACCGAGGCCTTCCGCTTCGGCAACACCATCATCGACGACTGGGAAGGCCAGGTGAACGCCTGGCCGCTGGACGAAGGCCTGATCGACTACGTCGACAAGAGCTACGAGCACGCCTTGGGCAACCCGGCCGCCGGCGCCAACATCATCGCCAATACCGAGATCCAGGTGGGCGAAGAGAAGGTCGACGTCAAGGACATCACCCCCGAGAAGCTGGCCAGCCTGAACGAACTGGGCGGTTCTGAAGCCAACGTCGCCACCGGCTACCACGCCATCGAGTTCCTGCTCTGGGGCCAGGACCTGAACGGCACCGGCCCAGGCGCTGGTAATCGCCCTGCGTCGGACTACCTGGAAGGCCAGGGCGCCACTGGCGGCCACAACGATCGCCGCCGTGCCTACCTGAAAGCGGTCACCGACCTGCTGGTCAAGGACCTCGAAGAGATGGTCGGCAACTGGGCGCCGAACGTTGCCGACAACTACCGTGCCAAGCTGGAAGCAGAGCCTGTCAACGACGGCCTGCGCAAGATGCTGTTCGGCATGGGCAGCCTGTCGCTGGGCGAACTGGCTGGCGAGCGCATGAAAGTTTCGCTGGAAGCCAACTCGCCGGAAGACGAGCAGGACTGCTTCAGCGACAACACCCACTACTCGCACTTCTATGACGCCAAAGGCATCCGCAACGTCTACCTGGGCGAGTACACCCGCCCGGACGGCACCAAGGTGGCCGGCCCGAGCCTGTCGTCGCTGGTCGCCAAGGCTGACCCGGCCGCCGACGCCACCCTCAAGGCCGACCTGGAAGCCACCGAAGCCAAGATCCAGGTGATCGTCGACCACGCCCTCAAAGGCGAGCACTACGACCAGCTGATCGCCGCCGACAACGCAGCCGGCAACCAGATCGTGCGTGACGCCATCGCCGCCCTGGTCAAGCAGACCGGTGCGATCGAGCAGGCTGCAGGCAAGCTGGGTATTGCCAACCTGAACCCGGACACCGCAGATCACGAATTCTGATCTTGCTGTAGCGGTTCTCAGAAAAGGCGGCCTTCGGGTCGCCTTTTTGGCATCTGGCCCTATCGCAGGCAAGCCAGCGCCCACAGGTACTCAACAGGTTTTGAGGCTGGTGGTTTACCTTTGGGAGCTGGCTTGCCGGCGATAGGGCCCGACCAGGCCATCAAAAACACTGGCCAACTGACACCGATTTCATCCAGCAATTGCAAATTGCTCTTATTCAAACACCCCCACTTTGCTAAGCTTGCACGCCGGTTTTCGCTCACGCCCAGGATCCTTGATGTCCTCGTCGCTGTCCCGACTTTCCCCCCTGCTGCTAACCCTTGCCCTCGCCGCCTGTGACGACGCCCCGCGTTTCACCCAGGCCGAGCCCGGCGAAGCGTTGTCGGGTGGCAAGGCGACCGTGCAGCGCAGCGACCGCAACGCCTATTCATTGCCCTCGGCCAACCTCTCGCCCGAGCGGCGCCTGGACTTCGCCGTGGGCAACAGCTTCTTCCGCAACCCCTGGGTGATCGCCCCGTCCACCACCACCGCACGTGATGGCCTGGGCCCGCTGTTCAACACCAACGCCTGCCAGAACTGCCATGTGCGCGATGGCCGTGGCCACCCGCCAGAGCCGGATGACAGCAACGCGGTGGGCATGCTGGTACGCCTGTCGATCCCCGACCAGCCCTACCTGGCCAAAGTCATCGAGCGCCTCGGCGTGGTGCCGGAGCCGGTGTACGGCACCCAGTTGCAGGACATGGCCATCCCTGGCGTGGCGCCAGAAGGCAAGGTGCGGGTGAGTTACACCCAGGAAACCGTGTCGTTCAAGGACGGCCACCAGGTCGAGCTGCGCAAGCCAACCCTGCAGATTACCCAGCTCGGCTATGGCGTGATGCACCCCGACACCCGTTTTTCGGCGCGGGTAGCCCCCCCGATGATCGGCTTGGGCCTGCTCGAAGCCATCCCCGAAGCCGACCTGCTGGCCAACGAAGACCCGGACGACCACAACCGCGACGGCATTCGCGGGCGGGCCAACCGGGTGTGGGACGACGCCCAGGGCAAGACCGTGGTCGGTCGCTTCGGCTGGAAGGCCGGGCAGCCCAACGTCAACCAGCAGAACGTGCACGCCTTTGTCGGCGACATGGGCCTGACCAGTACCCTGCAACCCAAGGACGATTGCACCCCTGCCCAGGCCGACTGCCTGGCCGCGCCCAACGGTGACGGTGCCGATGGCGAAAAGGAAGTCAGCGACAACATCCTGCGCCTGGTCACCTTCTACACCCGCAACCTGGCCGTACCGGCCCGCCGCGATGTGAACGCGCCGCAGGTGCTGGCGGGCAAGAACCTGTTCTACCAGGCCGGCTGCCAGGGCTGCCACACTCCGCAGTTCACCACCGCCGCCGATGCCGCCGAGCCAGAGCTGGCCAACCAGGTCATCCGCCCTTACACCGACCTGCTGCTGCATGACATGGGCCCGGGCCTGGCTGACGAACGCACCGAATTTGCCGCCAACGGCCAGGACTGGCGGACCCCGCCCCTGTGGGGCGTGGGCCTGAACGAAACGGTCAGCGGCCACAGCCAGTTCCTGCACGACGGCCGCGCCCGCAACCTGCTTGAAGCCGTGCTCTGGCATGGTGGCGAAGCCGACGCGGCACGCAACTTCGTACTCACTTTCAATGCCGAGCAGCGCGCCGCGTTGCTGGCGTTCCTGAACTCACTTTAAAACGCGCAAAGGAGCCGGGCATGTTCCGACCCAAACTGTTGTTCACCAGCCTCGCCGCACTCGCCCTCGGTGCCTGCTCGCCGCAGGATCCGCAAGCAGTGACCTCTGCCGCCATCGCCAAACAGGTCATTCTGCCCACCTACAGCCGCTGGGTCGAAGCCGATCGCGCGCTGGCCGCCAGCGCCCTGGCCTACTGCGAAGGCAAGGAAAACCTGGACAAGGCCCGCGCCGACTTCCTCAACGCGCAAAAGGCCTGGGCCGAGTTGCAGCCGCTGCTGGTCGGCCCGCTGGCCGAAGGCAACCGCGCCTGGCAGGTACAGTTCTGGCCCGACAAGAAGAACCTGGTCGGCCGCCAGGTCGAACAGCTGGTCAATGGCGACAAGCCGGTCGATGCCACGACCCTGGGCAAGTCCAGCGTGGTGGTTCGTGGCCTGTCGGCCTACGAGTACATCCTGTTCGACAGCAAGCCGGACATCGCCACGGCCGAGCAGAAAGCCCGCTACTGCCCGCTGCTGGTGGCCATCGGTGAACACCAGAAGGTCCTGGCCGAGGAGATCCTCAAGGGCTGGAACAGCACCGACGGCATGCTTTCGCAGATGACCAAGTTCCCGAACCAGCGCTACGCCGATTCCCACGAGGCAATCGCCGACCTGCTGCGCTCCCAGGTCACCGCCCTGGATACCCTGAAGAAGAAGCTGGGTGCGCCGATGGGTCGCCAGAGCAAGGGCATCGCGCAGCCGCTGCAAGCCGAAGCCTGGCGCAGCCACAACTCGCTGAAAAGCCTGGAGGCCACCCTCAAGGCCGCCGAAACCGTTTGGGTCGGGGTCGACAACCAGGGCCTGCGTGGCCTGCTGCCCAGCGATCAGAAAGCGCTGGCGGACAAGATCGACGCCGCCTACGCTACCTCGCTCAAACTGCTGGCCGACAATCAGAAAACCCTCGGTGAGCTGTTGGCCGACGACGCTGGCCAGCAAACCCTCAACCAGATCTACGACAGCCTCAACGTCGTCCACCGCCTGCACGAAGGCGAGCTGGCCAAGGCGTTGAACATCCAGCTGGGCTTCAATGCCAACGACGGTGACTGATCATGCTGCGACGCCAGGCACTCAAAATCGGTAGCGTATTGCTCAGCGCCCTCACCTTGGGCGGCTGGAGCCTGTTCCGCAACAAAGGCAGCGAACCCTTGCTGCTCTCGGCGCGTGACGATGGCGACGGCAAGCACTATGCCGTCGGTTTCCGCCTGGACGGCACCCAGGTGTTCAGTACCCAGGTCGCACAGCGTTGCCATGCCATCATCCACCACCCCGAGCAGCCGATCGCCCTGTTCGTCGCCCGTCGCCCAGGTACCGAAAGCTACCTGGTCGACTTGCGCGACGGGCGCCTGCTGCAAACGGTAGCCTCGCAGCCGAACCGGCACTTCTACGGCCACGCCGTGGTGCACAAAGGCGGCGAATGGCTGTATGCCACCGAGAACGACACCACCGACCCGGGCCGGGGCGTGCTCGGCGTGTACCGCTTCGAAGGTGAACGCCTTGTACACACCGGCGAGATCCCGACCCACGGCATCGGCCCGCACGAGGTGGCCTGGCTGCCCGATGGCGAAACGCTGATCGTGGCCAACGGCGGTATTCGCACCGAAGCCGAAAGCCGGGTGGAGATGAACCTTGACGCCATGCAGCCGAGCCTGGTGCTGATGCAACGCGACGGCACCCTGCTGAGCAAGGAAACCCTGGCCCAGCAGATGAACAGCGTGCGCCACCTGGCGGTGGGCAGCGATGGCACCATCGCCGCCTGCCAGCAGTTCATGGGCGATGCCGATGAAACTGCCGAGCTGCTGGCGATCAAGCGCCCGGGAGAGCCGTTCAAGGCCTTCCCGGTGCCAGAGCGGCAGTTGCAGGCCATGGCCCAGTACACCGCAAGCGTTGCCATCCACAGCGAACTGCGGCTGGTGGCACTGACCGCGCCCCGGGCCAACCGCCTGTTTGTCTGGGACCTGGACAGCGGCGCAGTTCGCCTGGATGCACCCATGCCTGATTGCGCAGGGGTTGGCGCGGTGAAAGACGGCTTTATCGTCACCTCCGGGCAGGGCCGTTGCCGGTTCTACGATTGCCGCAAGGCCGAACTGGTCGGGCAACCGATGAACCTGCCATCCGGCTTCTGGGACAACCATCTGCATCTCGTCTGATTCCCACAGGCACACTCGGTCGTTGTAGGAGCGGCCTTGTGCCGCGAATGGGCCGCAAAGCGGCCCCAGGATTTCTGCATCTGCGTGTTGCTTTCCGGGGCCGCTATGCGGCCCATTCGCGGCGCAAGGCCGCTCCTACAAGGGGCTGTGCAGGCCGCGCCATCGCAATCCATTTCCCGGCCAGCCAAAAACAGTCAATACTTCCCCCATCCACACGTGGGCAGGATCGCCCGTTGTCGTGTCCAGGCTAATAACAACCGTATCCAAGGAACCGGACCTATGCTGCGCCGCCGCATGCTGATCATGTTGGCCGTGGTTCTGCTGATCGTGCTGGCCCTGGGGGGCTACAAGGCTTTCTCGATCTATCAGCAGATCCAGATGTTCACTGCCCCCAAGCCGCCCATCACCGTAGCGGCAGCCTTGGCCGAACAGCGCCAGTGGCAAGAGCGCCTGCCCGCCGTCGGCAGCCTCAAGGCACTGCAAGGTGTGGAGCTGAGCCTGGAGGTGGAAGGTATCGTCAAATCCTTGCACTTCGACTCGGGCCAGCAGGTCAAGGCCGGGCAACTGCTGCTGCAACTCAACGACGAGCAGGAAACTGCCCTGCTCGGCACCGCCCAGGCCGACCTGGGCCTGGCCAAAGTCGATTTTGGCCGTGGCAGCCAACTGGTCGGCGACTCGGCCATCTCCCGTGGCGAGTTCGACCGCCTTAGCTCCCAGTACCGCCGAAACCAGGCGGTGGTCGAGCAGCTCAAGGCGCAGAAGATCAAGAAGAGCATCAATGCCCCGTTCAGCGGCACTATCGGTATCCGCCAGGTGGACATCGGCCAGTACCTGGCCGCCGGCACGATGATCGCCACCCTGCAGGACACGTCCAGCCTGTACGTAGACTTCAATGTGCCGGAGCAGGCCCTGCCGAAGTTGAGCCTGGGCCAGCAGGTGCTGTTGCAGGTGGCCGCCTACCCGGGCCAGACCTTCCCCGCCAGCCTCAGTGCCATCAACCCCAAGGTCGAGGAAACCACGCGCAACCTGCTGGTGCGTGCCACCTTGGCCAACCCCGACGGCAAGCTGCTGCCCGGCATGTTCGCCAACCTGCTGATCCTGCTGCCCAACCCGCAACCGCAAGTGGTAGTGCCGGAAAGCGCCATTACCTACACCCTGTACGGCAACTCGGTGTACGTCGCCGCGCCGAAGAAGGACAAGGACGGCAAGCCAGAAAACGACGACAAGGGCCAACCCCAGCTGGTCGCCGAACAACGCACGGTCCAAACCGGCGAGCGCCGCGACGGCGTGGTGGTGGTCAGCAAGGGCCTGCAAGCCGGCGAACAGGTGGTCACCGCCGGGCAACTGAAGCTCACCCCCGGCGCCGCGATCCGCATCGGCCAGGACAAAGCCCTCAAGCCCGAACAGGGCGCGGCGGGCAAGGACTGACAGGAGGCTGGCATGGCGTTTACCGATCCGTTCATCCGTCGCCCGGTACTGGCCAGCGTGGTCAGCCTGTTGATCCTGCTGCTGGGCTTCCAGGCCTGGAACAAGCTGCAGATCCGCCAGTACCCACAAATGGAAAACGCCCTGATCACGGTAACCACCGCTTACCCCGGGGCAAACGCCGAGACCATCCAGGGCTACATCACCCAGCCACTGCAGCAAAGCCTGGCAAGTGCCGAAGGCATCGACTACATGACCTCGGTGAGCCGGCAGAACTTCTCGATCATTTCCATCTACGCGCGCATCGGTGCCGACAGCGACCGGTTGTTCACCGAGTTGCTGGCCAAGGCCAACGAAGTGCGCAACAAACTCCCTCAGGACTCCGAAGACCCAGTGCTGAGCAAGGAGGCCGCCGATGCCTCGGCGCTGATGTACGTGAGTTTCTACAGCAAGGAAATGAGCAACCCGCAGATCACCGACTACCTGTCACGGGTCATCCAGCCCAAGCTGGCCACATTGCCAGGCATGGCCGAGGCGGAGATTCTCGGCAACCAGGTGTTTGCCATGCGAATCTGGATCGACCCGGTGAAGCTGGCCGGCTTCGGCCTGTCGGCCACCGACGTGACCAATGCCGTACGCCGCTACAACTTCCTCTCTGCTGCCGGTGAGGTGAAAGGCGAATACGTGGTTACCAGTATCAACGCCAGTACCGAGCTGAAGTCGGCCGAAGCGTTCGCCGCCCTGCCGGTCAAGACCAGCGGCGACAGCCGCGTGCTGCTGGGCGATGTGGCGCGGGTAGAGATGGGCGCAGAAAACTACGACACGGTCAGCTCGTTCGACGGCACGCCATCGGTGTATATCGGCATCAAGGCCACCCCGGCCTCCAACCCGCTGGAAGTGATCAAGGAAGTGCGGCGTATCATGCCTGAGCTGGAAAGCCAGTTGCCCTCGGCGCTGAAGGTGTCGATCGCTTACGACGCCACGCTGTTCATCCAGGCCTCAATCGACGAAGTGATCAAGACCCTCGGTGAAGCGGTATTGATCGTGATCGTGGTGGTGTTCCTGTTCCTCGGTGCCCTTCGCTCGGTGCTGATCCCGGTGGTGACCATTCCCCTGTCGATGATCGGCGTGCTGTTCTTCATGCAGATGATGGGCTACTCGCTGAACCTGCTGACACTGCTGGCGATGGTGCTGGCCATCGGCCTGGTGGTGGACGATGCCATTGTCGTGGTGGAGAACATCCACCGGCACATGGAAGAAGGCAAGTCGCCGTTCGACGCGGCACTGGAGGGCGCCCGCGAGATCGCCATGCCGGTGGTGTCGATGACCATCACCCTGGCCGCCGTGTATGCACCCATCGGCTTCCTCACCGGGCTCACAGGGGCCTTGTTCAAGGAGTTCGCCCTGACCTTGGCCGGGGCGGTGGTCATCTCCGGCATCGTGGCCCTCACCCTGTCGCCGATGATGTGCGCCCTGCTGCTGCGCCAGGAGCAGAACCCCAGCGGCCTCGCCCATCGCCTGGACAAGATCTTCGAGCACCTGAAGGTGCGCTACCAGCGCCTGTTGCACGCCACCCTGGATAGCCGCCCGGTGGTGCTGGTGTTTGCGGTGATCATCCTGTGCCTGATCCCGGTGCTGCTCAAGTTCACCCAGAACGAACTGGCGCCCAACGAAGACCAGGGCGTGATCTTCATGATGAGCAGCTCGCCGCAGCCGGCCAACCTCGATTACCTCAACGCCTATACCGACGAGTTCACCACGCTGTTCAAGGCCTTCCCCGAATACTACTCATCCTTCCAGATCAACGGCTTCAATGGCGTGCAGACGGGTATCGGCGGCTTCCTGCTCAAACCCTGGAACGAGCGCGAGCGCACACAGATGGAGCTGTTGCCACTGGTGCAGGCCAAACTGGAGGAAATCGGCGGCCTGCAGATCTTCGGCTTCAACCTGCCCTCCCTGCCCGGTACCGGTGAGGGCCTGCCGTTCCAGTTCGTGATCAATACCGCAGGTGACTACCCGGCACTGCTGGAAGTGGCCCAGCGCATCAAGACCCGCGCCCAGGAGTCGGGCAAGTTCGCCTTCCTCGACATCGACCTGGCCTTCGACAAGCCCGAAGTGGTGGTCGACATCGACCGGGCAAAAGCAGCGCAGATGGGGGTGTCGATGGACGCCTTGGGCGGCACGCTGGCAACCTTGCTGGGCGAGGCGGAAATCAACCGGTTCACGCTGGAAGGACGCAGCTACAAGGTGATAGCCCAGGTCGAGCGGCTGTACCGTGACAACCCCGGCTGGCTGAACAACTACTACGTGAAGAACGACCAGGGCCAACTGCTGCCGCTGTCGACCCTGATCACCCTCACCGACCGCGCCCGCCCGCGCCAGCTCAACCAGTTTCAGCAGTTGAACTCGGCGATCATCCAGGGCGTGCCCATGGTCAGCCTGGGCGAAGCGCTGAAGACGGTGCAGGACATCGCCCGCGAAGAGGCCCCGGAAGGCTTTGCCTTCGACTACGCCGGCGTGGCCCGCCAGTACGTTCAGGAAGGCAGCGCGCTGTGGGTTACCTTCGGCCTGGCACTGGCGATCATCTTCCTGGTGCTGGCAGCACAGTTTGAAAGTTTCCGCGACCCACTGGTGATCCTGGTGACGGTGCCATTGTCGATCTGCGGGGCGCTGCTGCCGCTGTTCCTGGGTATATCGAGCATGAATATCTACACCCAGGTCGGGCTGGTGACCTTGATCGGGCTGATCAGCAAACACGGCATCCTCATCGTCGAGTTCGCCAACCAGCTGCGTGAGGAACGCGGCCTGAGCGTGCGCGAGGCGATCGAGGAAGCGGCGGCGATTCGCCTGCGGCCAGTGCTGATGACAACGGCGGCAATGGTGTTCGGCATGGTGCCGCTGATTCTGGCGACCGGCGCCGGGGCGGTCAGCCGTTTTGACATCGGGACGGTGATCGCCACCGGGATGTCGATTGGCACGCTGTTTACCTTGTTTGTGCTGCCTTGTATCTACACCCTGTTGGCACACAGGGCGGTGGCTAAAGAACCTGCTGTAGCCTGATCCGGCCCCTTCGCGGGTAAACCCGCTCCCACAGGTACTGCACAGGTTCCGTACCTGAGCTTTACCTGTGCGAGCGGGTTTACCCGCGAAGAGGCCGGTGAGGCAGACACAAAAATGCCAGAGGCCCCGCGATTGCGGGGCCTCTGGCGTTTCTAGCTCACACCGGGTTCAGCCAAATGGCCGCAACCCTTGACGCAGACCGAACAGGAACAACAAAAGGTCCTGATCCGGCGCGACCTTTGCCTGCTGCTGCGGTTTCGCTTCCCGCGGCAACGCGCACTGGTCGGCCATCTCAGCCTTGCTGAACACGGTCGGCCTCGGCTCTTCCCAGGCAGCCACCGCCACGGTGGTCACGGCCAGGCCAGCTACCAGGAACAAAGCTCGAGCTATTTCTAGTTTCATTACCCTAACCCTTTGACAGCGCTGCCAAACGCCATCTTGTAAAAGTAGAGCAGCGTCTGCCATTCCGCGTCATTGAGCGACGAATGGCGGCGCAGCTGGCGCAGGTCGTTACCTGCCGCACGCTGACAACTGATACGCCGCCGGCACTTTTCCAGGTCCAGCAGCGCCACTTCGACGCGCGCTTGCTCGCCTTCGCCAACCACCTTGATGAATACGTGCTTGCCATACAGGCAGCCGTGCTGCCAGTGCCCCAGGTGCATGCGCGCAAGGTTGTCCGCCAGGTCCTTGAGCATGCGCTCATGCACCACCTGCGGGTAACGCTCACGGGCACCTTCGGCATGCCAGTTGTCGAGTTCGATAAACCCGTCCAATGCTTCGCTCACCAGCAGCGCACGCCATTGGTGGTCGGCATCGCGTTCGGCACCACAGAAGACGATGCGCGGTACACGCACGCCCAGTTGCTCGAAGCTGTTCAGCGCATCGAGTTCACGCAATACGGTCGGCCGGCCAAAAGGGTGCAGCAGGCTGCGGTAGATATGCCCGACCTGACGCTTGGCATACAGCAGCTTGCCATTGGCATCGTTGAGACGTTGCACACCACTCTCACCACCGCGGCGCTGGTTAGGTTCCTCCACCCACTCGCCTTGCTGGCGCCAGTAAAAATCAAACCGCGACTCCCCTTTCTGGGCTACAGCCATCAAACACTACCCCTTACGCAATACGTAAACCCGCCACATGGCATAGAACGGCAGGAAGTCGAGGCGTTCCTGGATTCTGAAGCCTGCGGCCCTGAATTCTTCTTCGACCGTTTCGGCCGGTAACACAAAACGGTTCTGGTAATTGTCCTGGTCAGCCTTGGCACTGCGACGCTCTTCGAGTTTTTTTCGGCGCCAGGCCTTGAAGTTGCCATCCACCCACAGGGACAGAATCACACTATCACGGCTAACCCGCTGAAATTCCGAAAGAATGGTCTTTCTGTGGGCGGATTCGCCAATGTGGTGGAACAGTCGCATACAGAAAATGCTGTCCACCGAGTTGTCCGGCAGGTCAATGGCAAACGCAGAAGTCTGCAAAGGGCGTACCCGTGCCACCACTTCTGGCGGTTGGGCGGCGCACGCTGTCTCGATCATCGCCTCGGAGTTGTCGGCGCCGATGATTACCCGATTGGTTTTTTCCGCTAGCAGCGCCCAGAAACGGCCAGCACCGCACGGCAGGTCCAGTACCAGGCCAGGTTCGCCAGCCAATGCCAGGGCGCGACGCGCCAGTTGCTCATCTCGCTTGTGGGAAAGGCGTCGCGCCAGGCCGTCCTGGTGCTTGAGAAAGTACTCACGCGCATGGTCTTTGTCGTACTTCTCGGAAAATTCAAGCTTGATGGGGCTACGCATTGGGCATCTCCTGACTCCAGTGCTGCTCACCTTAGGTAAGCAAGCGTCGGAATCAGGTCATGCCAATGTGAAAAAAATGTTGCGCGCCAATTGACCTGTTACAAACCATTACTCGGCCATGCCGTCGCCTTTGGCAGCGGTATTGCTCAGGTCGACCTGGAAGCGGCAACCATGCGGCAGGGTAGACGTGAGGGTAACGCGCCAGCCCTGGTCATCACAGATCCGCTGCACCAGCGAAAGCCCCAGCCCCAGGCCCTCGCCGCGCCGCTCGTCGCCGCGTACAAATGGCTTGAACATGGCTTCGCGCTGCTCCTCGGGGATGCCCACACCGCTGTCCTCCACACTGAAGCCGTTGGCTTCCAGGCTCAGGCGGATATAGCCGCTGTCGGTGTAGTGCGCAGCATTGCGCAGCAGGTTGCCCATCACCGACTGCAGGAAAGTGGCGTTGTACAGCACCGGGCTCGCGCTGACGCGGCCATCGAAGTACAGGGTCAGGCCCTTTTGCTCAATGGTGTCGCGCCACACGCCGATCAGTTCGTCGGCCACTTCGCGAAGGGTCGCCTGCGAGGCCACCGCGCCCTCATCACGCTGCGCCCGCGCCAGCATCAGGAAGGTCTTGACCAGCTCGCGCATCTCTTCCGTGGCCCGCGCCACGCGCTCTACCTGGCTGCGCGCGCGGGTGTCGAGGTTGGGGTTTTCCATAAGCAGTTCGCAGGACGTTGCCAGCACCATCAACGGCGTGCGCAGCTCATGGCTGACGTCACTGGTGAACAGCCGTTCGCGGGTCAGCGCGTCGCGCAGGCGGCCCAGGGTATCGTCGAAGGCCACTGCCAACTGGCCGACTTCGTCTGCGGCATAGTCCGGTGCCAGCGGCGGGGCCAGGCCCAGCAGCTGGTCGCGGTGACGCACCTGGCGGGCCAGGCGGATCACCGGCGCCATCACCCGGCGCGCCACCAGCCAGCCGAGGATGACGGCCAGCACCAGGCTGAGCACGAAGCCCACCACCACCACCGCGAACAGCACGCGCTCGCGCTCTTCGAAGTCGCTCTGGTCCTGCAGCAGTACATACCGGCGGCCATCGACGATCTCGACCATGGCGTGGTACGAGAGCTGGTCGCGAAACACCTCGTGGAAGCCCCGGTCGAGGTGGCGCAGATCCTTGGGCAGCTCGAAGTCGTCACGCCCGCCGCTGAAGTAGAACAGCTGATCGGGGCGTGGCCGGTGGCTCCAGTCGCTGACGCTGTCCATGCGCAGCAGGCGCTGCAGGTCACCGCCCAATACCGAGGAAATCAACCGTTCTTCGACCAGGTGTACAGTGGCAACGATGCCGAAGGCGAACGCCCCGGCCACCAGCGCGCTCATCAAGGCAAAGGCGATGATGATGCGCTGGGCAAGGCTTTGCTTAAACTCCATCGCGGCCCTCGGCGAGGCGATAGCCGACGCCATGCACGGTATGCAGCAACGGTTTTTCAAACGGTTTGTCGATCACCTGGCGCAGCTGGTGCACATGGCTGCGCAGGCTGTCGCTGTCAGGGCAGTCGTCGCCCCACAAGGCTTCTTCCAGCACTTCGCGGCGCAACACGTGCGGGCTTTTCTGCATCAACACTGCCAGCAGCTTGAGGCCGACAGGGTTGAGCTTGAGCAGGCGCCCCTGGCGGGTAACCTCCAGGGTGTCGAGGTCGTAGCTGAGGTCGGACACCTGCAGCGTACGGCGCCCGCCGCCTTGGGCACGGCGCAGCACCGCTTCAATGCGCGCCGCGAGCTCCGACAGCGCGAACGGCTTGAGCAGGTAGTCGTCGGCCCCGGAGCGGAAACCTTGCAGACGGTCGTCCAACTGGTCGCGGGCGGTAAGCATGATCACCGGCGTGTCGCGGCGGGCGTCTTCACGCAGGCGCTTGCACAGGGTGTAGCCATCGATGCCGGGCAGCATGATGTCCAGCACGATCAGGTCGTAGTGTTCGGTGGCAGCCAGGTGCAGGCCGGACAAGCCATCCTGGGCGCAGTCAACGGTGTAGCCTTTCATGCCCAGGTAATCGGCCAGGTTGGCCAGGATATCGCGGTTGTCTTCAACCAAAAGAATGCGCATCGGTTTCTCCTGTGCGGCGCTTCTCGCTGTGGTGCGCGGCAGGCGCAGCTTAAGGCCTATACCTGCACGGTGCCAGCCCCCGGAAAAATTCACCGCACTTGACGGTTTTTTCACTGATCCTTCACGGACACAGGATAGCGGGCAGCCGACAATGCCCGATCTTTTTCGTGCCCTGGAGCCGTCATGCCGCAACGAACCCGCCCTCGCCCGATCAACCACTGGCTGTACCTGGGCATACCCTTGGCGACCGCGCTGGCCTTGATCCTGCTGGAGCTGACTTCGGTCGACATGGATGTGGCCAACCTGTTCTTCGACCCCGCTGCCGGACAGTTCATTGGCCGCCACAGCTACCTGCTGGAAAACATCCTGCACGACCGGGTCAAGCAGGTGGTGATCTTGCTCGGGGTGTTGTCGCTGCTGGCGTTTGCCGCCAGTTTCTTCTGGAAGCGCCTGTTCGGCTGGCGCCGCGAGCTGGGCTGCCTGGTGCTGGCACTGGGCCTGTCCACGGCGTTTGTCACGCCGCTGAAAAAAGTCACCCAGGTGCAGTGCCCATGGAGCCTGACCCAGTTTGGCGGCACCGAAACCTACAGCAAGTTGCTGGAGCCGCGGCCAGCCACCGACAAGCCAGGGCTGTGCTGGCCGGGTGGGCATGCAGCGACCGGGTTCTGCCTGTTCGGCCTGTTCTTCATGCTGCGTGATCGCAAGCCACGGTTGGCGCGGGTGGCGCTGGTGGTGGCGTTTGTCGCCGGGTCGGTGCTGTCGGTGGGCAGGATGATGCAGGGGGCGCACTTCCTGTCGCACAATGTGTGGACGGCGGTGTTCTGCTGGTTGATCGGGTTGGGGTCGTATTACCTGGTTCTGTATCGGCGGGGCGTGGTGGAAGCGCCAGCTGTCGAGCGTAGCGTCGCCTGACAGAGGGGCCGCTTTGCGGCCCATTCGCAGCACAAGGCTGCTCCTACAAGGGTACGCGTCGGTGCCGGACTGTACGCGATACCTGTAGGAGCAGCCTTGTGCTGCGAACAGGCCCTCCCAGAAAACAAAACAGCCCCGGTTCTCACGAACCGGGGCTGTTTTATGGTGCAGGGGGTAAGGCTGGCTTACATCATGCCGCCCATGCCACCCATGCCGCCCATGTCTGGCATGCCGCCGCCAGCTGGGGCTTCGCTCGGAGCGTCAGCAATCATGGCTTCGGTGGTGATCATCAGACCGCCAATCGAAGCAGCAGCTTGCAGGGCCGAACGGGTGACCTTGGCTGGGTCCAGGATGCCCATCTCGATCATGTCGCCGTATTCGCCGGTAGCAGCGTTGTAACCGAAGTTACCCGAACCTTGCTTGACCTTGTCAGCGACAACGCTTGGCTCGTCGCCGGCGTTGGCAGTGATCTGGCGCAGCGGCGCTTCAACAGCGCGACGCAGCAGGGCGATACCGACGTTCTGGTCTTCGTTGTCGCCTTTCAGGTCAACGATCGCGTTCAGGGCGCGAACCAGTGCAACACCACCGCCAGGCACCACGCCTTCTTCAACGGCTGCACGGGTAGCGTGCAGGGCGTCTTCAACGCGGGCTTTCTTCTCTTTCATTTCAACTTCGGTGCCGGCACCGACCTTGATCACGGCAACACCGCCAGCCAGCTTGGCCAGACGCTCTTGCAGCTTCTCACGGTCGTAGTCCGAGGAAGTCTCTTCGATCTGGGCACGGATCTGCTTGACGCGAGCCTGGATGTCATCTTCAACGCCAGCGCCGTCGATGATGGTGGTGTTTTCCTTGGACAGGATGACGCGCTTGGCGTTACCCAGGTGCTCCAGGGTAGCGGTTTCCAGGGACAGGCCGATTTCTTCGGAGATGACCTGGCCGCCGGTCAGGACAGCGATGTCCTGCAGCATGGCCTTGCGGCGGTCGCCGAAGCCTGGTGCCTTGACAGCTGCAACCTTGACGATGCCGCGCATGTTGTTGACTACCAGGGTAGCCAGCGCTTCACCTTCAACGTCTTCGGCAACGATCAGCAGTGGGCGGCCGGCCTTGGCAACGGCTTCCAGAACTGGCAGCAGCTCACGGATGTTGGAGATTTTCTTGTCGACCAGCAGCAGCAGCGGGCCTTCCAGCTCGGCAACCATGGTGTCCGGCTTGTTGACGAAGTACGGCGACAGGTAGCCACGGTCGAACTGCATGCCTTCTACGACGGACAGTTCGTTATCCAGGCCCGAGCCTTCTTCAACGGTGATCACGCCTTCTTTACCGACTTTTTCCATGGCTTCGGCAATGATGTTGCCGATGGAGTCGTCAGAGTTGGCGGAGATGGTGCCTACCTGGGCGATGGCCTTGGAGTCGGCGCATGGCTTGGACAGGTTCTTCAGCTCGGCAACAACGGCGGCGGTAGCCTTGTCGATGCCGCGCTTCAGGTCCATCGGGTTCATGCCGGCAGCGACGGCTTTCAGGCCTTCGTTGACGATGGCCTGAGCCAGAACGGTAGCGGTGGTGGTGCCGTCACCGGCAGCGTCGTTGGCCTTGGAAGCAACTTCCTTGACCAGCTGGGCGCCCATGTTTTCGAAGGCGTCTTTCAGCTCGATTTCTTTGGCGACGGAAACGCCGTCCTTGGTGATGGTTGGCGCGCCGAAGCTCTTGGCCAGTACCACGTTACGGCCTTTCGGGCCCAGGGTCGCTTTTACCGCGTCAGCCAGAACGTTGACGCCAACCAGCATTTTCTTACGAGCGGAATCGCCAAATTTTACGTCTTTAGCAGCCATGATCGTTTAATCCTTGGAATTCTTTGGAGTAACGGGAAGTCGGGGAAATCAGCCTTCGACAACGGCGAGGATTTCGTTCTCGGCCATGACCAGCAGGTCTTCGCCATCGACTTTCACGGTGTTGCTGCCCGAGTAAGGGCCGAATACCACTTTGTCACCCACTTTCACGGCCAGCGCGCGAACTTCGCCGTTGTCCAGGATGCGACCGGTGCCGACGGCAACAACTTCGCCGCGGTTTGGTTTTTCAGCGGCCGAACCCGGCAGGACGATACCGCCAGCGGTTTTCGATTCTTCTTCGCTGCGACGGATGACTACGCGGTCATGCAGAGGACGAAGCTTCATTGTCGATCTCTCCCAAATTGTGGTTTTCATCGGCCGGTATCGACACCGGCGGGTTGATGCTGTCCGGCGTTGCCGGGAAGTGGCCCGCGATGGGCGAACCACTTGTGTAATGTCTGGCGTTGCCACCAGAAACCTTGCGGTGACCACATACATGAGGCCGCCAGATTCAATTACAAGGCTTGATATACAAAATTTTTGATCCGGCTGAAAAGATCGGGGCCGCTTGCGCGGCCCCGGAGGTTTTACTTGTCGCGGCGCTCATACTCGCCTTCGATCACGTTTGGACGGTGGCCCCCCTCACGCGGCTGCGCCTGGAACGGGTCATCCTGAAACGCACGCTGGCGCATGGCCTGCGCCTCGGCACGCTCGCGCATCTTGCGCGCGGCCAGGCGGCGGGTGAACGGCAGCAGGCACAGCAGGCCCAGCACGTCGCTGATGAAGCCTGGCAGCAGCAGCAGGCCGCCACCGACGGCCAGCATCATGCCCTGGAACATGTCCTCGGCGGGCAACTCGCCGCGCTGCAGGCTTTCACGGGCGCGCAGTGCGGTGGCCAGGCCGGCCACCCGCATCACCAGCACACCCAGGGCGGAGCCAGCGATGATCAGCAGCAGAGCCGGGAAGAAACCGATTGCCGCGCTGACCTTGACGAAGACGAAAAGCTCCAGCACAGGAAAAACCAGAAACAGCAGTAGAAAAGCACGCATCAAGGGTTCCTCGACGGAAGATAACCTTCCAATAAGACCTCAAATGGATGCCGGCGCTCCGGATTTCAACCCTCGACTTGCGTCGCATGCGGCCATTGGTCGGCCCGAGCCAGCAAAACCAAGGCTTCCCGGACTTGTGTCGGCGTGTTGCAAGTAGCCGGAAAAGGCAGCCAGTGCACGGCCTGACCAATGCGAAGGTGCATGCCTTCGCTGTCTACCCCAGCCATCTGCGCCGGTGCATGCCGTGGCAAGTCGGTCAGTTCGACGTAATGAGCAATAGCGTTGGCGTGATCGCTGTTCATATGCTCGACCATGCTCGCCTCGGCCTTGCCGGCGAACGGGTTGGCCAAGGTCACCTGATCGAGCCAGTGGATCGCGCCAAAGCCACCAATGTAGCGGTGACGCACTGGCTGCAGCACCCAGAAGTCGAAGTCGTGGGCCTTGTGGTAGTTGGCGGCGTCCGGGAAATAGCGGTAGTAGCGCTCGGCAGCCGCTTCGACAGCAGCCTCGTCGACCAGCTTGTGCGCTTCGGCCATCACGGTCAGGCGCCCTACGGCCTGCACATCCTCAGCCTCGCGCTCACCCACCAGCAGCGAACACTTGGGGTCTTTCTGCAGGTTGTGGGTGTGCTGGGCGATACGGCTGATGAGGATCAGCGGGTTGCCGTTGGCATCGAGGCAATACGGCACGACCGAGCCGAACGGGTAGCCGGGCATCGACTTGGAATGGGTCGAGAGCACGCCGCGGTACTCCTTGAGCAGCAATTCCCGGGCTGGGCGGATGGCGTTGGTACTCACTTGAGGGCGGCTCCTGGCGGCAGACTGGATGGGCACAAGATAGCATTATCAGGCCCACTGCCAATGGGGCTGCTGCGCTGCCCTTTCGCCGGCAAGCCAGCTCCCATAATGACCGCGAAATGGCCAAGCCTGTTCGGTGCCTGTGGGAGCTGGCTTGCCGGCGAAAGGGGCGCAAGGCGCCCCCGGCGATCTACCAGGTAACGCCGAACCCTGCGGTGTAGCGGGTCTTGTCCAGGTCACTTTCACGCGTGCCGGTAATGATGTCCTTCTCGGCCTTGAGGTTGAGCGAGGCCCACTCGGTGACCTTGTAGCGCAGGCCAACCTCGGCATCCAGCGAGTAGTCGGCTACGCCGCCCAGCGGCTTGGCGAACTCGCCATTGGTGAACAGCTGCACGTTCTTGCCGATCAGGTAGCGGGTGTAGTCCCACTTCACCGCCGCGGAATAGAAGTTGTCCTTGCCGCCATCCTGGTATTCGAAGTCGGTACGGTTGATCAGCGAGCCCAGCGAGAACGCCCCCAGCTCATCGTCCCAGAACTGGTAACCCGGGCCGGTACCGACGGTGCGCTGGCGGGCCAAGTCTTCGATGCGGTCACGCTTGTATTCCGCACGCCCCTGCCAGAACCACTTCTCGGTGATGAAGCGGTCCAGGGCGTACTCGGCGCTCCAGTTGTCGGTGGTGGTGACGTCGTCCTTGGTCTCGCGGTTGTATTCACCTTCGGCATTGTGCCGCCAGCGGCCATGGCGAGCGGTGGTCTTGAACCCTACGTCGTAATCGTCGGTGTCGTTCTCGGCACGCTTGTAGTCCAGCGCCACATCGACGTTGCCTTTCCACACGAAGTCCTCGACCAGCGGCTTGGGCTTCATGATCTGCTCGATGCTGGCCAGTTCCACGGTCTTGGGCGCTTCGCCATTGGCCAGCGTTACCTTGCCAGGCTCGGCGGCTTTCAGCGACTTGGCTTTTTCACCGGTGTAGGCGTCTTGCTTGACCAGCATCTCCTGGTCGCTTTCCAGGGTCTGGACCTCTTTCCAGTCCAGCGCGATGGAACCGCCATAGGGGGTTTCCAGCAGCAGCTTACCGCCGTCGAAGACTTTGATCTTGCCGCTGAGCCGGTCACCGTTCTTCATCCACACGGTATCGGCCAACACCGGGGAGGCGCACAAGGAGGCAGCTAGCAGGCACAACAAGGATCTAGAATACATAGGCGGACTACGGGTTCGTTTTGACAAAAAAGCCGGGCATTATCCAGATACCGACGACCAGAGCAAGGACAGACCGGGCATAAGGCGTTGAGTTCAACTCTCATTTGCCGGACCATCGGTCCAGTTTCATCTACAGCCCAAGGGGGGCGTGATGTCTGATGGATACGAGCACGCCCTGGACAGCGCCGAGGGCCGACGAACGGTGCTGTATTCGGTACTCGGCCAAGTGCCGCCCGGCAAGGTGGTGAGCTACGGCCAGCTGGCGGAGCAGGCGGGACTGGGCCGCGCGGCACGCTGGGTTGGCCGCACGCTTGGTCAGTTGCCGGCAGATACCCGGCTGCCCTGGCACCGGGTGCTTGGCGCAGGTGGGCGGTTGAGCCTGGCATCAGGGACGCCGTCAGGGGATGAACAACGGGCGCGTTTACGCGCGGAGGGTGTGAATGTAACCAACAATCGTGTGGATATGACGCGCCATGGCTGGCGCCCAATGGAGCACAGCGGTTAGAGTGCGCGCTTTGTTTTCGCAAACTTGAGGCAGATGTTGGCCCATGCCCCGTAAAACCTGGCGCGCTGCGCTTGCTGCCTATGCCAGCCCGTCAACCTTGGTACTTTTGCTGCTTGGTTTCGCCGCCGGCCTGCCCTACATGCTGGTGTTCTCGACCCTGTCCGTGTGGTTGCGCGAAGCTGGCGTTGCCCGTGAGACCATTGGTTACGCCAGCCTGATTGGCCTGGCTTACGCCTTCAAGTGGGTGTGGTCGCCGCTGCTCGACCAATGGCGCCTGCCACTGCTCGGCGGCCTGGGCCGACGGCGGTCGTGGTTGCTGCTGTCGCAAGCGCTGGTGGTGGTCGGGCTGGTTGGCATGAGCCTGTGCGACCCGCAACAGCACCTGTCGTGGTTGATCGCCATGGCGGTGCTGGTAGCGTTCGCCTCCGCCACCCAGGATATCGCCGTCGACGCGTATCGCCTGGAAATCGCCGACGACCAACGCCAGGCCGCGCTCGCCGCCAGCTACATGGCCGGCTACCGGGTGGCAGCGTTGCTCGCCACGGCCGGCGCGCTGTTCTTTGCCGAGTGGTTCGGCTCCACCGGTTTCAGCTACCTGCACAAAGCCTGGGCCGGCACTTATGTCATGTTCGGGGTGATGATGCTCCCCGCCCTGTTCACCACGCTGGTGATGCGCGAGCCGCCAGTGCCCATGCGCACGCAGTTGTCTGCAGCGCGCTACGGCCTGGTGCACCAGTTGGCGTCGGTGTTCGTGCTGATCATCCTGCTGGTGTCGGTACCGGCCAGCTTTACCCAGATGTTCAATACCGGCTGGTCCAGCGTCATTTCCGGTGACGCAACGCCACTCGACCTGCTGCTGGAAGATCGCGCCTTCCTGCGCCTGATCCTTTATGTGCTGCTGAGCTGGGCGTGCCTGTCCAGCCTGGGCCGTCGCGGCCTGGCCCCGGTGCTGACCCCGGTCAACGACTTCATCACCCGCTACCGCTGGCAGGCCCTGTTGCTGCTTGGCCTGATCGCCACGTATCGCATGTCGGACACCGTGATGGGCGTGATGGCCAACGTGTTCTACATCGACATGGGCTTCACCAAGGACCAGATTGCCAGTGTCAGCAAGATCTTCGGCCTGATCATGACCCTGGTCGGCGCCGGGGTCGGCGGCCTGCTGATCGTGCGCTTCGGCATCATGCCGATCCTGTTCATCGGCGGTGTCGCCTCGGCCGGTACCAACATCCTGTTCCTGATGCTGGCCGACATGGGGCCGAACCTGGAAATGCTGGTGGTGACCATCTCGCTGGACAACTTCAGCTCGGGCATGGCCACGTCGGCCTTTGTGGCCTACCTGTCGAGCCTGACCAACCTGAAGTTCTCGGCGACGCAGTACGCGCTGCTCAGCTCGATCATGCTGCTGCTGCCGCGGCTGATCGGCGGGTATTCAGGGGTTATGGTGGAGAAGTTCGGCTACCACGATTTCTTCCTGATCACCGCATTGCTGGGCGTGCCTACGCTGATCCTGATCGCCCTGCAGTGGCGTCAGGAGGCTGGTCGGGGTACGCCGGTGGCAGAGGACAGTTCAGCGGCCGAGCGGCCCTGAAAGGCTTCTATAGCCTGTACCGGCCTCTTCGCAGCGCAAGGCTGCTCCCACAAGTACACCACAGCGTTCAAAACCTGTGACGTGCTTGTAGGAGCAGCCTTGCGCTGCGAAGAGGCCGGGGCAGGCAATCAAACATTACTGCGCGACAGCCCCCTCATCAGGCCGCCCACCTACCACAAACCACAACGGCCACAACGCCAATGCCCCCGCCACACCCGCCGCCAGGGCAAAGTGCAGCAAGCTGGCCCCGGCGCCGATCATCGCCAGCACCGCCCCGCCCAACCCCAGCAAGGCAATGGTGATCATCCCCAGCATGGCCGAGACCAGGCCTTTGCTCTGCTCGCTGGAGAACAGCGTCATGCGGTACAGCACCGCGTTGGCCACACCCAGCCCCAGCGCGTACAGCGACATGCCCGCCACCACACTGGTAACGCTCGGCCAGTACCAGGTCGCCAGCAGCATCAGGCACAGGCCGGCCAGGTAGGGCCACAGCGCGCCCCGCACCAGGGCAGGCAGCGGGTAGCGATCGGCGATGCGGTTGATGATCAGGTTACCGAGGATCAGCCCGCCAAATACCGGCAGCTGCCACAAGGCGTAAGCCATCGTGCTCAGCCCCTCATCGTGAATGAGCAGCACCGGCGACAGGCCGATCCAGCCAATCAGCGGCAAACCGACCAGGCCCAAGGCAGCGCTGCCCGCGACAAAACGGCGGTTGGCCAGCAACTGACCATAGCCAGCCAGCAGTGGCAGCAGGTGAATCGGCGTAAACGCCAGGCGCGAGCCGTCACGGCGTTCCACACCGAGGGTTTCCGGCATCAGGCGGTACAACAGCCCCCAGACCAGCACTGAGCCGATTGCAAAGGCCACGAACAGCCAGCGCCAGTCCAGCCACTGCAGCAGCAAGGTGCCCACTAGCGGCCCGAGCAGGGGTGACAGCAAGGCGATATTGGCCAGCAAAGCCATCATGCGCACGGCGTCAGCCTCGCTGAAAGCTTCGTTCAGGGCGGGATAGCTGACTGTGACCACAAAGCCCAGGCCGATGCCCTGCAGCAGGCGCAGCAGGTTGAACAGGCCAATGTCGTGGACCCAGAAGCTGGCCAGGCAGGCCAGGCCGAAGAATGCGCAGCCAACCAGCAGGAGCGGGCGCCGGCCATACCGGTCGGCCAGCGGGCCGATCAACCATTGCAGTACCACGCCCCCCAGCAGGTACAGATTGAGGGCATGGGGAATGTATTCGGGGCTGGCGTTCAGGTCGCTCACCACCACCGGCATGGCGGGCATGACCGCGTCGCTGGCCAGGTAGGTGAGCAGTTCGAACAGGGCCAGGGTCAGGCCGAACAGCAAAGCGCGCAGGGGGGTGATGTACAGCAGTGGTTTCATGATGGCATATCGGGTGTGGCAGGTGGGGCCAGGGTATATGCCAGAAAAGCCGAGCAATTGCTGTGAACAAGTGTAAAAACTGGGGCCGCTTCGCGCCCCTTCGCGGGCTTGCCCGCTCCCACACGGATTACGGAATCTCTGTGGGAGCGGGCAAGCCCGCGAAGGGGCGCGAAGTGGCCCCGGTCGATGACAAAGCGGTATTACTGCGCTGCAGTCTCCTGCACCACACGGATCACCCGCTGTGGAAACGGAATGTCGATCCCTTCGGCCTTCAACCGGTCACGCGCATGCTCGTTGAGCATGAACATCACGTCCCAGTAATCGGACGTCTTGGTCCACAAGCGCAGCGAGACGGTAATCGAGCTGTCGCCCAGCGTCGCCACTACAGCCTGCGGTGCCGGGTCGGGCAGGACACGCGGATCCTTGGCCAGCTCCAGCAGCACGTTGCGGGCCTTTTGCAAGTCGGCCTCGTAGTCCACACCCACATCGAACACCACCTTGCGCGTCGGCTGGCGGTTGGTGTTGGTGATGATGCCGTTGGACAGGCTGCCGTTAGGCATGATCACAGTCTTGTTGTCACCGGTACGCAGCACGGTGTGGAAGATCTGGATGCTGTCGACGGTGCCGGCAACGCCCTGCGCCTCGATCCAGTCACCGATACGGAACGGGCGGAACATCAGAATCAGCACACCGCCGGCGAAGTTCGCCAGGCTGCCCTGCAAGGCCAGGCCGATGGCCAGACCAGCGGCACCGATGGCGGCAACGAACGAGGTGGTCTCGATGCCGATCATCGACGCCACGCTGACCATCAGCAGCACCTTCAGCACGATGTTCGCAAGGGTGCTGATGAAGCCCTGCAGCGCCAAGTCGGCGTTGCGCAGGCCAACCAGCTTGCCGAGGCGGGCGCTGACCTTGTTGATGATCCACCAGCCGACCGCCAGGGTCAGCAGCGCCAGCAGCACGCGGCTGCCGTACTCCATGATCAACGGGATCCAGGTCTGGGATTGGCGGACGAGCTGATCGACTTCAGCGTTCAAATCCATATTCATCTCCTGATGCCGAGCGGCAAGTACACGGTAGAACAGGCTGCGCGCATTTACACAGTCCCGGCCCCCATGGACATCATTACGCCATCGGGGTTCCGGGCAGCACCTGCATTAGTCGCGGAAGTTGTTGAACTGCAGCGGCATATCGAATTCCTTGGTGCGCAGCAGAGCAATGGCTTCCTGCAAGTCGTCACGCTTCTTGCCAGTTACACGCACCTGCTCGCCCTGGATGGCGGCCTGTACTTTCAGCTTGCCATCCTTGATGGTGGCAACGATCTTTTTCGCCAGGTCCTTGTCGATGCCTTCGCGGAACTTGGCTTCCTGCTTCTTTTCCTTGCCGGATGGGTACGGGTCCTGGGTTTCCAGGCATTTCACGTCGATCTTGCGCTTGACCAGTGCAAGGCGCAGGATTTCCAGCATCGCTTCGAGCTGGAACTCTTCCTCGGCGGTCAGCAGAACGGTCTGATCTTTTTCCTTGAACTCGAAGGTGCCCTTGCCTTTCAGGTCGTAACGGCGATCAAGTTCCTTGATGGCGTTATCAACGGCGTTCTGCACTTCGTGCTTGTCCAGTTCCGATACCACGTCGAACGAAGGCATGGTTGTTCTCCAAAAAATAAAGCGCGCTCGGTCTGAAGATGGAGCACGCTGAGTTAGACGGTTAAAATGCGGGCTCATTATAACGGGTTGCGAAACGCATATGAGCAGCACCTGGCATATTCTCGGCGCCGGCAGCCTCGGTAGCCTGTGGGCCTGCCGCCTGGCGCGCGCGGGTAAGGCCGTGCGCCTGATCCTGCGTGACGGGCAACGCCTGCACGCCTATCAGCAGTCCGGCGGCCTGACCCTGGTCGAACAGGACCAGCCCCGCCACTACGCCATCCCCGCCGAAACCGCCCAGGCGCAGGGCCCCATCCACCGCCTGCTGGTGGCCTGCAAGGCCTACGACGCGGCGCAGGCCATTGCCGGTGTGGCACCGCGGCTGGCCGAGGGTGCCGAAGTGCTGTTGCTGCAGAACGGCCTGGGCAGCCAGGACGAAGTGGCCGACCTGGTACCCCACGCACGCTGCATCTTCGCTTCCAGCACCGAAGGTGCCTTTCGCGAGGGGGAGTGGCAGGTGCGCTTTGCCGGCCACGGTTTCAACTGGCTGGGCGACCCACGTAACCCTGCAATGCCCGCCTGGTTCGATGACCTGCACGAAGCCGGTATCCCTGCCGAATGGACGGTGGACATCCTCACCCGCCTATGGCGCAAGCTGGCCCTCAACTGCGCCATCAACCCGCTGACCGTGCTGCACGAATGCCAGAACGGCGGCCTGCTGGGGCATCTGGGAGAAGTCGATGCGCTGAGCGCCGAACTGGTCCAGTTGCTGCGGCGCTGCGGCCAGCCGGAAGCGGCAGATGAGCTGAGCGAAGAAGTACAGCGGGTGATCCTTGCCACCGCGGCCAACTACTCTTCCATGTACCAGGACGTCCGCGCGGGCCGACGCACCGAGGTGCACTACCTGCTCGGCCATGCCTGCCGAGCGGCCGGGCGCCATGGCCTGCAATTGCCACTGCTGGAACGCTTGCAACAGCGCCTGGTCGATAACTTGCGCACGCGTGGCTTGCCCTGCGACTGACGCGGCCCTTTCAACCGGATACGGACATTGCCTAGCCCATGACCTTGCGCCAACGCCTGGAAAACCTCCCGGTCGGGCAGAAGCTGCTGGCGGCCCTGCTGGTATTGCTGGTGACCATCCTGCTGGTGGCCAACCTCACCTTCATCAGCGCCGCCTACTGGATCACCCAGGAAAGCATGGCCCCCCAGGCACTGCAGACCATCGGCCGGCTGGTAGCCAACCCGCAGCTTGCCGCCCGCGCCGGCGACACCCCGGAAACCGCCAGCGCCCTGCTCAAGGAACTGGACAGCTACACGCCACTACGCGCCGCCGCCGTCTACGGCGGCGATGGGCGTATGCTGGCGCAGCTGCAGCATGGCGAGCCGCTGGCCCTGCCCAAGCGTTTTCGCAACATCGACGGCTGGCGCCTGATGGAGTTTCGCAGCACCCAGCTGATCCGCATACCGCGCGACGCCAACCCGCCGGCGCACATGCTGCTGGTGGCCAGCAGCGAGCTGCCCACGGCGTTCTACACCGGCACCCTGAGCGCCAGCATGGGCATCCTGGTGTTCAGCATCCTGCTGTGGATTGTGGTCGCCCGGCAGATAAAGCGCCTGATCACCCAGCCAATCAACCAGCTCGAGGAGCTCAGCCGCCAGGTTACCCGCGAAGAGAGCTATGCCCTGCGCGCCAAGCGCGGCAACGACGACGAAATCGGCAGCCTGGCCGAAGCCTTCAACACCATGCTCTCGCGCATCGAAGGCCGCGAGCAGCAGCTGAAACGCGCGCGGGACGAATTCCAGAGCGCCTACGACCAGGCCCAGGGCCTGGCCGAGGAAACCCGCCATACCAACCGCAAGCTTGAGCTGGAAGTGCAGGTGCGCAGCAAGATCGAGAAAAAACTCACAGGCTTCCAGAACTACCTCAACAGCATCATCGACTCGATGCCCTCGGCGCTGATCGCCCTCGACGAACAGCTTTACGTGACCCAGTGGAACCACGAAGCCACGGTGCTTTCCGGTACGCCACTGGACGAAGCGCTGAACCAGCCGGTGTTCATCGCCTTCGAGCCGCTCAAGCCGTTTTTGCCGCAGTTGAAGGAAACCGTGGAAAAGCACCGGGTAGCGAAGATCGAGCGGGTCACCTGGGCCAAGGGCGATGACCTGCGCCACTACGCCCTGACCTTCTACCCGCTGACCGGCGGCGGTGGGCGCGGGGTGGTCATCCGCATCGACGACATTACCCAGCGCCTGTCGCTGGAAGAGATGATGGTGCAATCCGAGAAGATGCTCTCGGTCGGTGGCCTGGCAGCAGGCATGGCCCACGAGATCAACAACCCGCTGGGCGCCATCCTGCACAACGTGCAGAACATTCGCCGGCGCCTGTCGCCCGAGTTGCCGCGCAACCAGGAGCAGGCCGAAGAACTGGACATCGACCTGGCCACGGTCAACCGCTACCTGGAAAGCCGCGAGGTGCCACAACTGCTCGATGGCATTCAGCAGGCAGGCGCCAGGGCAGCGAAGATCGTCACCCACATGCTCAGCTTCAGCCGCCGCAGCAACCGCCAGCTGGCGCCGTGCGACCTGCCGGCACTGATCGACCAGGCGGTGGACATTGCCGGCAATGACTTTGACCTGACCATCGGCTTCGACTTCAAGGGCCAGGCCATCGTGCGCCAGTTCGACCCTGAACTGGGGCCCGTGCCCTGCACGGCCAACGAACTGGAACAGGTACTGCTCAACCTGCTGAAAAACGCGGCGCAGGCCATCCACGTGCGGCCACAGCCCTGCGAGCCCGGGCGCATTACCCTGCGCACCCGGCTAAACCCGCCATGGGCGGAAATCCAGGTTGAGGACAACGGCGTCGGCATGCCCGAGGCCGTGCGCAAACGCACCTTCGAGCCGTTCTTCACCACCAAGGAAATCGGCCAGGGCACTGGCCTGGGCCTGTCGGTTTCGTATTTCATCATCACCAACAACCACAAGGGGCAGATGGAAGTGCAGTCCACGCCCGGCCAGGGCACCTGCTTTACCCTGCGCCTGCCCCTCGTCCAGCCGGCGACGCCGGCCAACACGGAGAAGTGACATGGGCTATCGCCTGTCGAAGATCTACACACGCACCGGCGACAAGGGCGAAACCGGCCTGGGCGACGGACGCCGGGTGCCCAAGGACCACCCACGGATCGAGGCGATTGGCGAGGTGGACAGCCTGAACAGCCAGTTAGGCCTACTGCTGGCGGGCCTGGACGAGCAAGGCCTGGACGAGGTGAGCACCGTGCTGGTGCCGTGTCAGCACCGCTTGTTCGACCTGGGGGGTGAGCTGGCGATGCCGAGCTACCAGGCGTTGACCCTGGCAGAGGTGGAGCGCCTGGAGGCGGCCATCGATGTGTGGAACGAAGAGCTGGGGCCGTTGAAGAACTTCATCTTGCCCAGTGGTTCGGCGCTGGTGGCGCAGGCGCATGTGTGCCGCAGCCTGGCGCGCAGTGCGGAGCGGCGGTGCCAGCAGTTGAATGCCGTGGAGCCACTGGAAGGCGTTGGCTTGGCGTATATCAACCGGCTTTCCGATCTACTGTTCGTGGCGGCGCGGATCATCGGGCGGCGCCAGGGGGTGGCTGAGGTTTTGTGGCAGCCTGCGCCAAAGCCTGAGGGCTGATATTACCGGGGCTGCTTTGCAGCCCCCTTACTCAGGCCTCGGGCCAGAACGCCCGGATACCGGCTACACCCTGTGCACCGGCTTCCCAGGCATGCTCGCGCTCACCCGGCCCTACGCCACCCAGCAGGTAAACCGGCTTGTTGAAGCCGGCAATCAACCGCTGCGCCTCATCCCATCCCAACGGCACCGCCTCTGGGTGAGTCTGAGTCGCCTGCAACGGCGACAAAGTGACAAAGTCCACGCCCATCTGTTCAGCAAGCGCCAGCTCCTCGGCGCTGTGGCAGGACGCCGCCAGCCAGCGCTCCTTGGGGAACGGCCGGCCCTTGGCAGCGTACTTGCGCAACTGCGCTGCCGTCAGGTGCCAACCGGCCGACGGGAAATCACCCAGCCATTCCAGCGGCCCCTTTAGCATCAGTTGCGCCTTGCCCCCACACAACCCCACAGCATCCACCGCCACATCACGGTACTTGGGGTCGTACATGTCCGGCGCCCGCAACTGGATCAGGCGAGTACCATTAGCCACCGCCTTCTGGATGCCCTTGAGCATCTGTGGCACTTCCAGGCCATCCGGGGTAATCAGGTATTGGTCCGGCAGACGCGCGGCAGCCACGATCGGCTTGTTGGCCTCGGGGAACTCGTATTGCGCCAGGTCCCGTGGCGACACCCACTCCAGCGGCTGCCCTTCTGCGCCATGAGGCTCGCCCGTGAACGCTTCGACTTCGCGCACGTCCAGCAGCACCTGTTTGTCCGGGTAGTCATGGCTGACCTTGATCAGCGCACGCGAGCGGGTCACCTCGATGCCCAGCTCCTCGCGCAGCTCACGGGCCAGCGCCGCTTCCACGCCTTCACCCTCTTCCACCTTGCCACCGGGAAACTCCCACAGGCCGCCCTGGTGCTGGGTATCGGCCCTGCGTGCAATAAGAATGCGGCCATCAGTACCGCGAATGACCGCCGCTACAACATGTATCCGTTTCACCCTTCACGCTCCGCCAGGCCGGCCTGCTGCCACGCCTGGAAGGCTGGCCACTGATAAATGGTTTCGATGTAGGCTGCCGCCTCTGCCGGCACTTCCACGCGGTAGGTGCGCAGGCGCACGGCCACCGGGGCGAAGAAGGCATCGGCCAGGCTCGGCTTGCCGAACAGGAACGGGCCGCTGTCCTTGGCCACCACGCGGCATTCGGACCACAGCGCGACGATACGGTCGATGTCGACCTGCACGTCCAGCGGCACATTGTCCAGCGCCTGGTCACGCGACAGGTCGAACGGCATGGCACCGCGCAGGGCGAAGAAACCGCTGTGCATCTGCGCGCAAGCCGAACGGGCCTGGGCGCGGGCGGCTGCGTCGACAGGCCACAGCTGGGCCTCGGGGTGCTGTTCGTTGAGGTATTCGGCGATGGCCAGGGAATCGGCGATCACACCGTGCTCGCTCTTGAGCAGCGGCACCTTGCCGGTGGAGGAAAAAGCGAGGATGCGCTGGCGGGTATCAGGCTGGTTCAGCTTGATCAGGGTTTCTTCGTAGGGCACGCCAGCCAGCTCGAGGGCCAGGGCGCCACGCAGCGACCAGGAGGAATACAGCTTGTCGCCGATGATCAGGTGATAGCTCATTGTTCGGCTCCATCGGTTTGGAATGCTGGGGCTGCTTTGCAGCCCCATTTTCGATCAGGTACGGTACTCGGCGTTGATCTTCACGTACTCGTGGGACAGGTCGGTGGTCCAGATGGTTTCGCTGCACTGGCCACGGCCCAGCTCGATGCGGATGGTGATCTCTTCCTGGGCCATCACTGCCGAACCCTGCGCTTCGGTGTAGCTCGGGTTGCGGCCGCCTTTGCTGGCGATGCATACGCTGTCCAGGTACACGTCGATCAGGCTGACATCCAGCTCCGGCACGCCAGCGCGGCCAACGGCGGCCAGAATGCGGCCCCAGTTCGGGTCGGAGGCGAACAGTGCGGTCTTGATCAGTGGCGAGTGGGCCACGGCATAGCCGACGTCCAGACATTCCTGGTGGTTGCCACCACCGTTGACCTGCACGGTCACGAACTTGGTCGCGCCTTCGCCGTCACGGACGATGGCCTGGGCCACCTCCATGCACACTTCGAACACGGCCTTTTTCAGGGCTTCGAACAGCGCGCCGCTGGCTTCGGTCACTTCCGGCAGGTTGGCCTTGCCAGTTGCAATCAACATGCAGCAGTCGTTGGTCGAGGTGTCGCCGTCGATGGTGATGCGGTTGAACGACTTGTTGGCGCCGTCCAGCATCAGGTCCTTGAGCACTGCCGGGGCAACCTTGGCATCGGTGGCGATGTAGCCGAGCATGGTGGCCATGTTCGGGCGGATCATACCTGCACCCTTGCTGATGCCGGTGACGGTAACAGTCACGCCATCGTGCTGGAACTGACGGCTGGCGCCCTTGGGCAGGGTATCGGTGGTCATGATGCCGGTGGCAGCTTCAGCCCAGTGGTTTTCCGACAGGTTGTCGAGGGCGGCCTGCAGTGCACCTTCGATCTTCTCGACCGGCAGTGGCTCGCCGATCACGCCGGTAGAGAACGGCAGTACCGACTCGGCCGGCACGCCAGCCAGCTCGGCCAGCTTGGCGCAGGTACGTTCGGCGGCGGCCAGGCCTGGCCCGCCGGTACCGGCGTTGGCGTTACCGGTGTTGGTCAGCAGGTAGCGCACGGTGCCCTGTACACGTTGCTTGGACAGGATCACCGGCGCTGCGCAGAAGGCGTTGAGGGTGAACACGCCAGCCACGCTGGAGCCTTCGGCACAGCGCATGACCACTACATCCTTGCGCCCCGGGCGCTTGATGCCGGCAGAAGCGATGCCGAGTTCAAAACCCGGAACCGGGTGCAGGGTAGGCAAAGGACCAAGACCAACAGCCATTAGAGCGCTCCTAGAAAAACGGTGAAGTGATGATGGAAGAGCGGGGCCGCTTCGCGCCCCATTCGCGGCACAAGGCCGCTCCTACAGGGGCATCGCAACCATTGGGTCGGGCGCGGTCCCTGTAGGAGCGGCCTTGTGCCGCGAATGGGCCGCAAAGCGGCCCCCGGTTTGTGACGTTACAGCAAATGAATCAGATCACTCGATCTGCCCGTGGCAATGCTTGAACTTCTTGCCCGAACCGCACCAGCACGGCTCGTTGCGGCCCAGCTTCTGGTCGTTGCGCACTGGCGCTGCGACGACCGCCGCTTCGGCGCCCTCCTCGCTCAGTTGCTCGCTTTCCAGACCCGGGGCAGGGGCATGCTGGAACTGCATGCGGCTGGCCAGTTCCTCGGCCTCGCGGCGCAGGCGGGCTTCTTCTTCGATCGGATCTTCGCGGCGAACCTGAACGTGCGACAGCACGCGGATGGTGTCGCGCTTGATCGACTCGAGAAGCTCCTGGAACAGGCTGAACGACTCGCGCTTGTACTCCTGCTTCGGGTTCTTCTGCGCATAGCCACGCAGGTGAATACCGTGACGCAGGTGGTCCATGGTCGACAGGTGGTCTTTCCACAGGTCGTCCAGCACGCGCAGCAGAATCTGCTTCTCGAAGGTACGCAGGGCGTCGATACCGGCCTGGTCTTCCTTCTCGGTGTAGGCGGTGGTGATCTCGTTCAGCAGCTTCTCGCGCAGGGTCTCCTCGTAGAGGTGATCGTCCTCGTCGAGCCACTGCTGGATCGGCAGCTTAATGGCGAAATCGCTGGCCAACGCAGCTTCCAGGCCGACCACATCCCACTGCTCGGGCAGCGACTGCGGCGGGATGTGCTGGCTGATGGTAGCGTCCAGTACTTCCTGGCGGAATTCTGCGATGGTGTCGCCGATGTTCTCGGCGGCCAGCAGGCTGTTGCGCATGTGGTAGATCACCTTGCGCTGCTCGTTGGCCACGTCGTCGTATTCGAGCAATTGCTTACGGATGTCGAAGTTACGGCCTTCGACCTTGCGCTGGGCCTTCTCGATGGCGTTGGTGACCATGCGGTGTTCGATGGCCTCGCCCGACTGCATGCCCAGTGCCTTCATGAAGTTCTTCACCCGGTCAGAGGCAAAGATGCGCATCAGGCTGTCTTCCAGCGACAGGTAGAAGCGGCTGGAACCCGGGTCACCCTGACGGCCCGAACGGCCACGCAGCTGATTGTCGATACGGCGCGATTCGTGGCGCTCGGAAGCGATCACGTGCAAGCCGCCCGACTCGATCACTTGCTGGTGACGTTTCTGCCAGTCCGACTTGATCTGGGCGATCTGCTCGGGTGTCGGGTTTTCCAGGGTGGCCACTTCAGCCTCCCAGTTACCGCCCAACAGGATGTCGGTACCACGACCGGCCATGTTGGTGGCGATGGTCAGTGCGCCTGGCGCACCGGCCTGCGCGATGATCTCGGCTTCCTTCTCGTGGTACTTGGCGTTCAGTACCTTGTGCTCGATGCCTTCCTTGAGCAGCAGGTTCGACATGTGCTCGGAGGTTTCGATGGTGGCAGTACCCACCAGCACCGGGCGGCCGTGGGTCATGCTTTCCTTGATGTCGGCGATGATCGCGGCGTATTTCTCGTCGGCAGTCAGGTACACCAGGTCGTTGAAGTCTTTACGTGCCAGCGGCTTGTTCGGCGGGATCACCATCACGTTGAGGCCGTAGATGGACTGGAACTCGAACGCTTCGGTGTCGGCGGTCCCGGTCATGCCGGACAGCTTGGTGTACAGGCGGAAGTAGTTCTGGAAGGTGGTCGAAGCCAGGGTCTGGCTCTCGGCCTGGATATTCAGGTTCTCTTTCGCCTCGATGGCCTGGTGCAGGCCCTCGGACAGGCGACGGCCTGGCATGGTACGGCCGGTGTGCTCGTCAATCAGCAGGACCTGGCCGTCCTGGACGATGTATTCGACGTTGCGGTGGAACAGCTTGTGCGCGCGCAGGCCAGCGTAAACGTGGGTCAGCAGGCCCAGGTTGTGCGAGGAATACAGGCTCTCGCCCTCGGCCAGCAGGCCGGCCTGGGTGAGCATCTCTTCGATGAACTGGTGACCGGCTTCGTTGAGCTCGACCTGGCGGCTCTTCTCGTCGATGGTGAAGTGGCCTTCCTGGGTGACCTGGCCTTCGACTTCTTCGATGTGCTGGGTCAGGCGCGGGATCAGGCGGTTGATCTCGATGTACAGCTTGGAGCTGTCTTCAGCCTGGCCGGAAATGATGAGCGGGGTGCGCGCCTCATCGATGAGGATGGAGTCGACTTCGTCGATTACCGAGAAGTTGAGTTCACGCTGGAACTTCTCTTCCTGGCTGAACGCCATGTTGTCGCGCAGGTAGTCGAAACCGAATTCGTTGTTGGTGCCGTAGGTAATGTCGGACGCATAGGCGGCGCGCTTTTCTTCCGGCGGCTGGAAGGCCGAAACGATACCTACCGACAGGCCGAGGAATTCGTACAGCGGGCGCATCCAGTTGGCGTCACGGCGAGCCAGGTAGTCGTTGACGGTGACCACGTGCACGCCCTTGCCGGACAGTGCGTTGAGGTACACGGCCAAGGTACCGACCAAGGTCTTGCCTTCACCGGTACGCATTTCTGCGATCATACCCTCGTGCAGGGTCATGCCACCGATCAGCTGCACATCGAAGTGGCGCATGCCCATTACGCGCTTGCCGGCCTCTCGGGCCACGGCGAAGGCTTCAGGCAGCAATTGGTCCAGTGTCTCGCCTTTGGCCAAACGCTCCTTGAACTCTGCGGTCTTGCCCCGCAGTTGCTCGTCGGAGAGGGCCACCATCTTCTCTTCGAAGGCATTGACGATACTCACCGTCTTGAGCATGCGTTTCACTTCACGCTCGTTCTTGCTTCCAAAAAGTTTTTTTAACAAAGGCGCAAACATATCGGCAGGATCTTCCACACGTAGGGATGGAGGGCGGCCCCATGAGTCGCCCGTGCAGCCCTGAGGCCGCATGCGAACGAGCATTCTACCCGGAAACGATGGTGAGGAAAGTGGTGGATTTCCACGATGCTATTACAGCGTTTTGGCAGGGGCCTGTCTTAGATAGGGGCATTTTCCCTGAGTTCAAGCCTTGGCAACATGAAAGCTATCGAGAATTAGTCTTATCTTCTATTACCCGCGAAGAGGCCGGCACAGGCTATAGAGGTGTTAAACTGCTGCCCTTGCAACCTCATGCGTACCCCATGGCCTACAAACCCTCCCCTGCCCAGCCACCCTCCGCACTGCTGCGCCAGGTGCGCCCGTTGCGCCTGCTGCTGAACCAGGCCGAACGCCTGGAGCACCTGCAGCGCCTGCTGGAAAGCCAGCTGCAACCAGCTGCCCGGGAGCACTGCCATGTGGCATCGTGGCGCGATGGCACTTTGTTGCTGGTGGTTACCGACGGCCATTGGGCAACCCGCCTGCGCTACCAGCAGAAGCGCCTGCTGGCAGCATTACAAGCCATGGAAGCATTCGGCAACCTCAGGCGCATCCTCTACAAGGTGCAGCCACCGCTGGTGCCAGCCAAGCGAGGTGGGCATGCTGCAGAGCTGTCGATCAGCGCCGCCGAAAGCCTGCGCGACACCGCCGAGGGCATCACCGACCCCAAGCTGCGCGCAGCGCTGGAACGGTTGGCCGCCCACGCCAGGAACAAGCCATAAAAAAGGCCACCCGAAGGTGGCCTTAATGAACTAGAGAGTGTTCGAACTTACACGGCCGCAACAGGGCGCATGTACGAGATCGGTGCCGTGCTGGCATCTTCGAAAGTGACCACTTCCCAGGCATCGGTTTCTGCAATCAGCTTGCGCAGCAGCTGGTTGTTCAGCGCGTGGCCGGACTTGAAGCCCTTGAACTCGCCAATCAGGCTGTTGCCCAGCAGGTAAAGGTCGCCAATGGCGTCGAGGATCTTGTGCTTGACGAATTCGTCTTCGTAACGAAGGCCGTCCTCGTTGAGCACGCCGTCCTCATCGACCACGATGGCGTTCTCGACACTGCCACCCAGCGCAAGGTTGTGCTTGCGCAGGTACTCGATGTCACGCATGAAGCCGAAAGTACGCGCGCGGCTGACTTCTTTCACAAACGAGGTGCTGGAGAAATCGACGCTGGCGCTCTGGGTCCGGTTGCGAAGCACCGGGTGATCGAAGTCGATCTCGAAGCTCACCTTGAAACCTTCGAAAGGCAGGAACGTGGCGCGCTTGTCGCCCTCTTCCACGGTTACCTCACGCAGGATGCGGATGAACTTCTTGGCTGCGTCCTGTTCTTCCAGGCCGGCAGACTGAATCAGGAATACAAAGGGTCCGGCGCTGCCATCCATGATCGGCACTTCCGAGGCGGAGAGCTCGACGTAGGCGTTATCGATGCCCAGGCCCGCCATGGCGGAGAGCAGGTGCTCGACCGTATCGACCTTGACGTCACCGTTGACCAGCGTCGTCGACATGGTTGTCTCGCCGACGTTGGCCGCACGCGCAGGGATTTCGACCACAGGGTCGAGATCGGCGCGGCGGAAGACGATGCCGGTGTCAACAGGTGCAGGCTTGAGGGTCAGGTAAACCTTCTCCCCGGAGTGCAGACCGACACCTGTGGCACGGATGGTATTCTTCAGGGTGCGTTGTTTAATCATGGCATTGGCCGCTTCAGCGCAAATTGCGAACAGGTATCAACAAAGGCTGGGGATGATAACAGACCCAACCTTTGATGAATACCAATCACCTTTATACCCCTGATAAATTCCATTAATCAGCCTGACGACGCAGGAATGCCGGGATATCGAGGTAGTCCAGGTCATCCTGAGGGTTCAGTTTAGCGGCTGCGGCAGCACCTGCATGCGCCTGGTTGCGCATCACGGTCGGGCGCTCCAGGTCGCGGTAGTTGACCGCTGGCTGCTCCTGGCGCACCGGCGCAGGATTGGACGCTTCGTACGCTTGCTGGGCAGTCTGCAGGGTATTGTCGACCACCTTCACAGGCTTCTCGATGCGCGCGCCCAGGCCAGTGGCCACAACGGTCACGTGCAGTTCGTCGCGCATGTCCGGGTCGATCACGGTGCCGACCTTGACCATGGCGTGGTCAGAGGCGAAGGCTTCGATGATGCTACCCACATCGGAGTACTCACCCAGCGACAGGTCCGGGCCTGCGGTGATGTTCACCAGGATGCCACGGGCGCCCTGCAGGTTGACGTCTTCCAGCAGCGGGTTGCGAATCGCCGCCTCGGTGGCTTCACGCGCACGGTTCGGGCCGCTGGCACAGCCAGTACCCATCATCGCCATGCCCATTTCACCCATCACGGTACGCACGTCGGCGAAGTCGACGTTGATCATGCCAGGGCGTTTGATGATGTCGGAGATACCGCGAACGGCACCGGCCAGTACATCGTCGGCCTTGGCGAAGGCGGACAGCAGGCTGGCATCCTTGCCCAGGATTGTCAGCAGTTTCTCGTTGGGAATGGTGATCAACGAGTCGACGCTTTCAGCCAGCATGCGGATGCCTTCATCGGCGATCTGCATACGTTTGCGGCCTTCGAACGGGAACGGACGGGTCACCACGGCTACGGTGAGAATGCCCATTTCCTTGGCCACTTCGGCAATGATCGGCGCTGCACCTGTACCGGTACCGCCACCCATGCCAGTGGTGATGAACACCATGTTGGTGCCCTGCAGCACTTCGGCGATGCGCTCACGGTCTTCCAGCGCAGCCTGACGGCCGACTTCCGGATTGGCACCGGCACCCAGGCCCTTGGTCACACCAGTGCCCAATTGCAGGATGGTGCGCGCGCCAATACTTTTCAGCGCCTGGGCATCAGTGTTGGCGCAGATGAATTCCACGCCTTCGATGCTGCTCTTGACCATGTGGTTGACGGCGTTGCCGCCACCACCACCAACGCCGATCACCTTGATGACCGGACTTTGCGGGACGTTGTCTACGAGCTCGAACATTTTCCCTCTCCTTACAGTTCTCTAGTTGTTGCGCCTACCACTACTGCTTTGAAACTTAGAAGTTGCCCTGGACCCACTTCTTGAAGCGCTCAAGCACTGGGGCCTTCGGTTCATCGCCATAGCTGTTGTTGCTGCTGTTGGTGTTACCGGTCAGGATCAGGTCCTCGGACTGCTTCAGCAGACCGTAAGTGAGCAAGCCCACACCGGTGGAATAGATCGGGTTGCGAACCACGTCGCTCAGCCCCCGAACGCTGTGCGGTACGCCCAGGCGTACCGGCATGTGGAAGATTTCCTCGGCCAGTTCCACGGCACCTTCCATCTTCGCGGTGCCGCCGGTGAGGACGATGCCGGCTGGCACCAGGTCCTCGTAGCCGCTGCGGCGCAGCTCGGCCTGGATCAGGGTGAAGAGCTCGTCGTAACGTGGCTCCACCACCTCGGCCAGGGCCTGGCGCGACAGCTCGCGCGGTGGGCGGTCGCCCACGCTCGGCACCTTGATGGTCTCGCCGGCGCCAGCCAGTTTGGCCAGGGCGCAGGCGTAGCGGATCTTGATTTCTTCGGCGTACTGGGTAGGGGTACGCAGGGCCATGGCGATATCGTTGGTCACCTGGTCGCCAGCAATCGGGATGACTGCGGTGTGACGGATGGCGCCCTCGGTGAAGATGGCGATGTCAGTGGTGCCGCCACCGATGTCCACCAGGCACACGCCCAGTTCTTTTTCATCGTCGGTCAGCACCGAGTAGGCCGAGGCCAGCTGCTCAAGGATGATGTCGTCGATTTCCAGGCCGCAGCGGCGTACGCATTTCTCGATGTTCTGCGCCGCGTTGACTGCGCAGGTGACCACGTGGACCTTGGCTTCCAGGCGCACGCCGGACATGCCCAGCGGCTCGCGCACGCCTTCCTGGTTGTCGATCACGTAGTCCTGCGGCAGGGTGTGCAGCACACGCTGGTCGGCCGGAATCGCCACGGCCTGGGCGGCGTCGAGTACACGTTCCAGGTCGGCCAGGCTGACCTCGCGGTCGCGGATGGCGACGATGCCGTGGGAGTTCAGGCTGCGGATGTGGTTGCCGGCTACCCCGACGAAGGCCGAGTGGATACGGCAGCCGGCCATCAGCTGCGCCTCTTCCACGGCGCGCTGGATCGACTGCACGGTGGACTCGATGTTCACCACCACGCCTTTCTTCAGGCCGCGGGACGGATGGGTGCCGATCCCGACGATTTCCAGGGTACCGTCTTCGCCCACTTCGCCCACCAGCGCCACCACCTTGGAGGTGCCAATGTCCAGCCCGACGATCATTTTGCCGCTATGCGCGTTTGCCATGGTCCTGCCTCTCTCTAATTCTTCGCAACGGCGGGTTGGGCCGTCGTCGGTGCAATCGGTTCCCGCCAACCAACGGCAAGTCCGTTGGAATAACGCAGATCAATGCGGGCGATAGTGGTGATCTGGTCTTTGAGTGTCTTGTCGTAAATGGCAATGAAACGGCGCATCTTCTCCACCAGATGGTCACGCCCCAACAGGAGCTCGATGCCTGGCCCGGCGCTGCTTGCACCGGTGGTCAGGAACCAGCTGCCTCGCTCGCGCAGCTCCAGGCGAGCAATGGAAAAGCCCATGGGGCGCAGCATCTGGCTCAATACCTGGTACTGCTGCATGACTTGTTGCTGAGCACGCTGGGGCCCGGCCAACTGCGGCAGGTGCTCGTAGTTGGCCAGTTCGCGCGGGGTGAAGGCCTGGCCCTGGTTGTTGAGCAAGGCTTCGTCACCCCAGCGCGCCACCGGCAGCTGTTCTTCCAGGCGGATCACCACCTCGTCAGGCCACACCCGGCGCACTTCGGCGTGGGCGATCCATGGCATCTGTTCGAGCTCCGCACGCATCGCTGGCAGGTCGACGCTGAAGAAGCTTGCCGCCACGTAGGGCGCGATGCGCTGCTGCACCGACTGCTGGCTGATGTAGCTGAGGTCGCCTTGCACGTCGATCTTGGTGATCGGCCGGTCGGCATACGGCATCAGGCGAATGGCGCCTTCGTAGGCACCAAAGCCGGCCGCCACCAGCAGCACCGGCCACAGCAGGCGCTTGAGGCCTCCCAGGCTTGGCCGCGGCAGGCGCGCCGATACGGGCTCGTCGGCCACCAGCCGGCTGGCACCACGCGGCACCGGCTTGCTACGGCCGGTAACGGGTTGCTGCTGACGTATCATCGCGCCTTGCATGGTTGTTAACCTCGCGTCGTCACGCTTTCAGCCAGGATTGCCAGCACCAGTTGCTGGAAGTCCAGGCCAGCCGCGCGGGCCGCCATTGGCACCAGGCTATGATCAGTCATGCCCGGTGCGGTGTTGACTTCGAGCAGCCAGAACCGGCCCTGCTCGTCCTGCATCACGTCCAGCCGCCCCCAGCCTTCGATGCCGATGGCATCACAGGCGCGTGCGGTCAGGTCGATCAGTTCCTGTTCCTTGACGCTATCCAGGCCGCACGGGATGCGGTACTGGGTATCGTTGGCGATGTACTTGGCGTCGTAGTCGTAGAACACGTGCGGCGTACCCAGGGCGATCGGCGGCAGCACCTGGCCGCGCAAGACCGCGATGGTGAACTCCGGGCCGTGGATCCACTGTTCCACCAGTACCTGGGAATCGTATTTGGCGGCGTCCTGCCAGGCGGCGACCAGTTCCTGGGCGCTGTTCACCTTGGCCATGCCGATGCTAGAGCCTTCATGGGCGGGTTTGACGATAAGCGGGAAGCCCAGTTCCGTACTGGCCAACAAACAATCGTTTTCGCTCGCCAACACCGCGTGACGCGGGGTCGGAATGCCCAGGCTCTGCCACACCTGCTTGGTGCGCAGCTTGTCCATGGCCAGCGCCGAGGCAAGGATGCCACTGCCGGTGTAAGGGATGCCCAGGCACTCCAGCAGGCCTTGCATGCTGCCGTCTTCACCGCCACGGCCGTGCAGGATGATGAAGGCGCGGTCGATCTTTTCGCTTTGCAGGCGCGTGAGCAGGTCGTCACCGACGTCGATGGCGACCACGTCGACACCGGCAGTGGTCAGCGCGTCGATCACCGCCGCACCGGACTTCAGCGACACTTCACGCTCGGCGCTTTTGCCACCGTACAGCACGGCGACGCGGCCGAACGCCTTGACGTCCAGGGTCGAGTGCAGTTTTTCGTAGGCGCTGGTCATTTCGACTTCTCCTGCTTGGCGCCAGCGAACAGCGGGCTTTTCATCAATTGCGGGGCCAGGCCGCCGACATCGCCGGCACCCTGGCAGATCAGGATGTCGCCAGCGCGCAGCAGTGGCTTGACTAGCGGTGCCAGCTCGGCGCCGCGCTCGATGTAGATCGGGTCCAGCTTGCCGCGCTGGCGGATGCTGTGACACAGCTGACGGCTGTCGGCACCCGGGATCGGCTCTTCGCCCGCCGGGTAGACCTCCATCAGCAGCAGCACGTTGGCATCGCCCAGCACCTGGACGAAATCGTCGTACAGGTCGCGGGTGCGGCTGTAGCGGTGGGGCTGGTAGACGATCACCAGGCGGCGGCTTGGCCAGCCACCGCGCACGGCCTTGATCACCGCAGCCACTTCGGTCGGGTGGTGGCCGTAGTCGTCGACCAGCATCACGCTGCCGCCTTCCACCGGCAGCTCGCCGTACACCTGGAACCGGCGACCGACACCCTGGAAGCCGGACAGGCCCTGGACGATGGCTTCGTCGCTGATGCCTTCGTCGGTGGCGATGGCGATGGTGGCCAGTGCGTTGAGCACGTTGTGGTTGCCAGGCATGTTCACCGACACTTCCAGCGGCTCGCAGTCACGGCGCAGCACGGTGAAGTGGGTCTGCATGCCCTGCTGGCGCACGTTGATGGCGCGAATGTCGGCCTCTTCGCTGAAGCCGTAGGTCACCGTCGGGCGTTTCACCTGTGGCAGGATTTCGCGCACCACCGGGTCGTCCAGGCACATCACCGCCAAGCCGTAGAACGGCAGGTTGTGCAGGAACTCGACGAAGGTTTTCTTCAGCTTGTTGAAGTCACCTTCGTAGGTCGCCATGTGGTCGGCGTCGATGTTTGTGACCACGGCCACCATCGGCTGCAGGTGCAGGAAGCTCGCATCGCTTTCGTCTGCTTCGGCGATCAGGTAGCGGCTGGTGCCCAGCTGGGCATTGGTACCGGCAGCGGTCAGGCGGCCACCGATAACGAAAGTCGGGTCCAGGCCACCGGCAGCGAACACCGACGCCAGCAGGCTGGTGGTGGTGGTCTTGCCGTGGGTACCGGCAACGGCCACACCATGACGGTAGCGCATCAGTTCGGCGAGCATTTCGGCACGTGGCACTACCGGAATGCGTCGCTCGAGGGCGGTAGCCACTTCCGGGTTGGCCGGGTTGATGGCACTGGACACGACGAGCACGTCAGCGGTAGCGGCGTTCTCGGCGCGGTGGCCGACGAAGATCTCGGCGCCGAACGATTCCAGGCGCTCGGTCACCGGCGAAGCTTTCAGGTCCGAACCGGACACTTCATAGCCCAGGTTCAGCAACACTTCGGCAATGCCGCACATGCCCACGCCGCCGATACCGACGAAGTGAATACGGCGGATACGGCCCATCTTCGGATGGGGCATGGCTTTCTGGCTTTCAACCATGGGCCACCTCCAGGCAGATATCGACCACGGTGCTGGTTGCAGCAGGTTTGGCCAGGCGCCGTGCGGTGCCTGCCATGACGTTGAGTTTCTCGGGTTGCATCAGCACCTCGTTCAGGCGTTCAGCGAGCTGCGCTGCGCCAGTTGTCGCTTGTGGCATCAGGAAGGCAGCGCCTTCGCGGGCCAGATATTGGGCGTTGTGGGTCTGGTGGTCGTCGATGGCGTGGGGCAAAGGCACCAGCATCGAAGGCAGGCCTGCTGCCGCCAGCTCGCTGACGGTCAGGGCACCGGCCCGGCACACCACCATGTCGGCCCAGCCATAGGCTTGAGCCATGTCCTTGATGAAGGGCTCTACCTGAGCCTCGACGCCCGCCTCGTGATAACGCTCGGCGGTGATTGGCGCGTGTTGCTTACCGGCCTGGTGGAACACCTCTGGCCGCAGCGCGGCAGGGACCTCGGACAGGGCCTTAGGCAACAATTTGTTCAATGGTTCCGCACCCAGGCTGCCACCGAGCACCAGCAGGCGCGCACGGCGCTGGGCCAGGGGCGCGCGTTGTGCATCCATGAACAGCTCCGGGCGCACCGGGTTGCCGGTGGTGCGACGCTTGTCGCTGGCCTCGAAGGTGTTCGGGAAAGCTTCGCAGACCCGCGCCGAGAGTGGCACCAGCAACCGATTGGCGGTACCGGCACGGGCGTTCTGCTCGTGGATCACCAGCGGCACGCCGCACAGCCGCGCGGCCACACCGCCGGGGCCGGTCACGTAGCCGCCAAAGCCCAGCACGCAGACCGGCTTGAGCTGGCGAATGATGCGTCGCGCCTGCAGCACGGCCTTGATAAGGGTGAATGGCGCCTTGAGCAATGACAGTTTGCTTTTGCCGCGCAGGCCGCTGACCTGGATCAGGTGCAGTGGCAGGCCAGCCTGTGGCACCAGCTCGTTCTCGATGCCACGCGGGGTGCCCAGCCAGTGCACGGTAAAACCACGCGCCTGGAATTCACGGGCGCAGGCCAGGGCCGGGAATACGTGGCCCCCGGTGCCGCCCGCCATGATCAGTATGTTCTTGCCGTCAGCGGCCATGACTGGTCTCCTCGGCAAAATCGCTTTCGCTGAACTCGTGTTCCTCGCTGCCCAGGTGCGTGCGGCTCTCCCACTCGATACGCAGCAACAGGCCTACGCAGGCGCAACAGATCACCAGCGAACTGCCCCCGTAACTGAGGAACGGCAGCGTCAGGCCCTTGGTTGGCAGCAGGCCGACGTTCACCCCGATGTTGATCAGGAACTGGCCGATCCACAGGAACGCCAGGCCGAAGGCCACATAGGCGGCAAAGAACTGCTTGGCCTTCTCGGCCCACAGGCCGATGTACAGGGCACGCACGGTCACGAACACGAACAGTGCAATGGTCAGCAGCGAACCGACCACACCCAGCTCTTCGGCCAGTACCGAGAACACGAAGTCGGTGTGCGCTTCGGGCAGGTAGAACTGCTTCTGCACGCTGTTGCCCAGGCCAACACCCAGCCACTCGCCACGGCCGAAGGCGATCAGCGCCTGGGTCAGCTGGTAACCCGAGCCGAACTGGTCGGACCACGGGTCGGTGAAGGTGATAAGCCGCGCCATCCGGTAGGGCTGCGCCTGTACCAGCACAAACACCGCCAGCACCGCCAACACCACCATGAGGCTGAAGCGGAACAGCCCAACCCCGCCGAGGAACAGCATGGCCGCCGCCGCGCCCATCATCACCACGGTGGCACCGAAGTCCGGCTCCATCAGCAGCAGGGCGGCCATGGGCAGCAGCACGATGAACGGCTTGAAGAAGCCCATCCAGGTTTCGCGCACTTCGGTCTGCCGGCGCACCAGGTAACCCGCCAGGTAGACGACCACGAACACCTTGGCGATTTCCGAAGGCTGGACGTTGAAGAAGCTGAAGCCGATCCAGCGCATGGAGCCGTTCACTTCGCGACCGATACCCGGCACCAGCACCAGCACCAGCAGGCCGAAGGCGCCCAGCAGCATCATGAAGCCCATGCGCTGCCAGGTGGCGATCGGCACCAGCATGGTCGCGCCGCAGGCAACCAGGCCAAGGAACACGTAAACCAGGTGGCGGAACATGTGGTAAAGCGGGTTGCCCGACTGCACCGCGGCCACTTCCGAGGACGCCGAGGTGATCATCACCAGGCCCAGGCCAAGCAAGGCCAGGCAGCCGGCGAGCATCGGGAAGTCCAGGTCGATGCCACGACCGCTGATCAGCGGCGACGGGTAGGGCTTGAAGATGCCGAAGATCATGCAAGACCTCCCGCTGCCTGGGCAAACAGGCGCCCGCGCTCTTCAAAGTTCTTGAACATGTCGAGGCTGGCGCACGCCGGCGACAGCAGCACCGCATCGCCGGCCAGGGCCAGTTCGGCACACTGCTGCACGGCGTCCTCGAGGGTCTTGACCCGTACCAGCGGCACGTCATTACCCAACGCTTCGGCCAGGCGCTCGGCATCACGGCCAAGCAATACCACGGCGCGGCAGAAGCGCTTGACGGGCTCGCGCAACGCAGTGAATTCAGCACCTTTGCCGTCGCCACCGGCGATCAGCACCAACTTGCCTTCGATATCGGCACCCAGGCCTTCGATGGCGGCCAGGGCAGCACCGACGTTGGTGGCCTTGGAGTCGTCGTACCAGTTCACGCCATTACGCTCGCGCACCCACTGGCACCGGTGGGCCAGGCCACCGAACTCACGCAGGGCTTCGAGCATGGGCTCGAACGGCAGGCCAGCGGCATGCCCCAGGGCCAGTGCCGCCAGGGCGTTGGACTGGTTGTGGGCACCGCGAACCTTCAGCTCGCGCGCCGGCATCAGCGCCTGGAATTCGAACGCCAGGTATTTTTCACCGTCCACTTCACGCAGGCCAAAGGCCTTGAAGTCGGGTTGGTTGAGGCCGAAGGTCCAGCATGGGCGGCCTTCCACCGGCAGTGGCCGGCTCAGGGCGTCCTGGCGGTTGACCACCACCTGGCGGGCACCGCGGAAAATCCGGTGCTTGGCCAGGTGGTAGGCCGGCAGGCCGCTGTAGCGGTCCATGTGGTCTTCGCTGATGTTCAGCACAGTGGCCACTTCTGCGTTGAGCTGGTCGGTGGTTTCCAGTTGGAAACTGGACAGCTCCAGCACGTACAGCTCGACGTCATCAGCCAGCAAGTCCAGCGCCGGGGTACCGAGGTTGCCGCCCACCGCCACGCGCTTGCCGGCCTTGGCGGCCATTTCGCCGACCAGAGTGGTCACGGTGCTCTTGGCGTTGGAACCGCTGATGGCAACGATCGGCGCCTTGGCGTGCCGGGCGAACAGCTCGATGTCACCGGACAGCTTCACGCCACGCGCGGCTGCCTGCTGCAGGGCCGGGGTGGCCAGGGCCAGGCCAGGGCTCACGTACAGCTCGTTGGCGCGGCACAGGAAGTCCACGTCCAGCTCGCCACAGCGCACTTCCACCTGCGGGTAATCACGGCGCAGGGTGTCCAGTTCCGGCGGTAGCTCGCGGGTGTCGGCGACCGCAAAGGCAATGCCCCGGTTCGCCAGGAAGCGAACCAGGGACATGCCGCTCTTGCCGAGGCCGACAACGATGCGGAATTGGTCGGAAGCGATCAAAGACACGCTCATCTACCTCAGTTTCAGGGTTGCAAGGCCAATCAGCACCAGAATCACGGTGATGATCCAGAAGCGGACGATCACCCGAGGCTCTGGCCAGCCCTTGAGTTCAAAATGGTGGTGGATCGGCGCCATGCGGAACACGCGCTTGCCGGTCAGCTTGAAGGAGGCGACCTGGATCACCACCGACAAGGTTTCCACCACGAAGATGCCGCCCATGATGAACAGCACGATTTCCTGGCGGACGATCACGGCGATGGTGCCCAGCGCGGCGCCCAGCGCCAGCGCGCCGACGTCACCCATGAAGACTTGTGCCGGGTAGGTGTTGAACCACAGGAAGCCCAGGCCGGCACCGATCAGCGCGCCGCAGAACACGATCAGCTCGCCCGAGCCCGGTACGTAAGGGATCAGCAGGTATTCGGCGAACTTCACGTTACCCGACAGGTAGCAGAAGATGCCCAGGGCGCCGCCGACCATCACCGTCGGCATGATTGCCAGGCCGTCGAGGCCATCGGTAAGGTTGACCGCGTTGCTGGAGCCGACAATGACGAAGTAGGTCAATACGACGAAGCCGACGCCCAGCGGGATGGTGACATCCTTGATGAACGGCAGGATCAGCGTGGTCTCGACGCTGGTCGGCGCGGTCTTGTACAGGAACACGGCTGCAGCCAGGCCGAACACCGACTGCCAGAAGTACTTCCAGCGGCTTGGCAGCCCACGGGAGTTCTTTTCGATCACCTTGCGGTAGTCGTCAACCCAGCCGATCGCGCCGAATGCCAGGGTAACGATCAGCACCACCCACACATAGCGGTTGGACAGATCAGCCCACAGCAGTGTGCTGATGGCGATGGCCGACAGGATCAGAGCACCACCCATGGTCGGGGTGCCGGACTTGGACAGGTGCGATTGCGGGCCGTCGTTACGCACGGCCTGGCCGATCTGGCGAATTTGCAGGGTACGGATCATCCACGGCCCCAGCCACAGCGCCAGGGACAACGCGGTCAGTACACCAAGGATCCCGCGCAGGGACAGGTACTGGAAGACCGCGAAGCCTTTGTGGAACTGTTGCAGATACTCGGCCAACAGCAGCAGCATTAATGTTTCTCCCCGCTGGCACCGCACAATGCCGCCACGACGTTTTCCATCGCAGCGCTGCGCGAGCCCTTGATCAAGATAGTGGTATCGCTGGCATTTTCGGCGCTAACCGCGTCGATCAGCTCAGCTTGAGTAGCGAAATGACGGCCATTGGCGCCGAACGCCTTGACCGCATGTGTCATGTTGGAACCCACTGCGTACAGGGCGTCGACCTTGCCACGCGCGTAGTCACCCACCTGACGGTGGCCTTCTTCCGCCCATTGCCCTAATTCGCCGATATCCCCAAGCACCAGGACGGTGCGTCCGGAAAAGCCGGCGAGTATATCAATGGCTGCGCACATGGAGGTGGGATTTGCGTTGTAACTGTCATCGATCACCCGCACGCCGTTAGGCGCGATCTGCGCCACGGTGCGGCCCTTGACCGGCTGCACGGCATTCAGGCCGGCGGCGATGCCGCTCAGGCTCAGACCAACGGCATGGGCCGCGGCTGCGGCGGCCAGGGCGTTGCTGACGTTGTGCTCACCCAGCACGTTGAGTTGCACAGCCACCGAGTCACCGGCGCCATGCAGCGTGAACGACGGGCAGCCACGGGCATCGCGACCAATGTCGCTGGCGTAGAAGTCAGCCTTGATATCGCTGCGGGCGAAACTGATGACCTTGTGCGCACCGGCACGGGCTTTCCAGGTATCGAAAGCCTTGTCGTCCAGATTCAGAATGGCCGTACCGCCCTCGCCCAGGCCTTCGAGGATTTCGCCCTTGGCTTCGACGATTTTTTCTGGGCCGCCGAACTCGCCGACATGGGCGGTACCGGCGTTGTTGATAATGACCACCTGTGGCCGGGTAAGGCCGACGGTGTAGCGAATTTCACCAATGCGCGACGCACCCAGCTCGATCACCGCAACGCTGTGCTCCGGGGCGATTTCCAGCAGGGTCAGCGGTGCGCCGAGGTCATTGTTCAGGTTGCCGCGGGTGGCGTGCACCAGGCCACGGGTGCGCAGGATGCTGGCAAGCATTTCCTTCACCGTGGTCTTGCCACTGGAACCGGTAATGGCCACTACGGGCTTGTCGAAAGCAGCGCGGTTCAGGGCACCGAGCTGACCCAGTGCTACCCGGCAATCCTTGACCAGCAGTTGGGGCAGGTCGACACCGGCCACTTCACGCTCGACCAGCGCAGCAACCGCGCCCTTGGCTTTAACGTCAGCCAGGTAGTCATGGCCATCGAAACGTGGGCCGGCCAAGGCGACGAACAGCTGCCCGGTGCTGACGCTGCGGCTGTCGATGCTGACGCCGGTGAAGGTGGCGTCGGCACCGACTTGTTGACCACTCAGTGCTGTGGTCAGCTGGCTGAGTGTCATCGGCTTAAGCATGTGGAGCCTCCCAGGCTTCAAGGGCCTTCTCGGCTTCGATCAGGTCGGAGAAGTCATGGCGCTCGCCATTGATCTCCTGGTAATCCTCATGCCCCTTCCCGGCCAGCACGATCACATCGTTGGCAGCGGCTGAGGCGATCAGGTGCGCAATGGCTTCGCCACGGCCGGCGACGAACTCGACGTCGTCAGGCTTGGTGAAACCGGGGCGGATGTCATCGAAGATGCGCAGCGGGTCTTCCGTGCGCGGGTTGTCGTCGGTGACCAACACGCGGTCGGCCAGGCGCTCGGCGACTTCAGCCATCAAAGGGCGCTTGCCGCGGTCACGGTCGCCGCCGCAGCCGAACAGGCACAACAGCTTGCCGTGAGCATGCGGGCGCAGGGCTTCAAGGACTTTTTCCAGGGCGTCCGGGGTGTGTGCGTAGTCGACCACCACCAGCGGCTTTTGGCCGCCACCCAAGCGCTGCATGCGGCCTACCGGCCCTTGCAGTCGCGGGGTGACCTCCAGGATTTCGTCCAGCGCGTAATCCAGCGCCAGCAGGGTTGCCACGGCGGCCAGCATGTTGCTCAGGTTGAAGCGGCCCAGCAGCTGGCTGCGCAGGGTGCGCTCACCCTGGGCGGTGACCAGCGTGGCGCGCACGCCATCGTCAGTGAACACGGCTTCGCGGCAGAACAGCGAGGCTTCCGGGTTTTCCAGGCTGTAGCTGAGCAGCCGGGTCTCGACAAGGTCGACACTCGGGCGGCAAGCAAAGTCTTCGGCCAGGCGACGACCAAAGTCGTCATCCAGGTTGACCACCTGGCAACGCAGGTTCGGCCAGGCGAACAGCTTGGCCTTGGCCGCCTCATAGGCTTGCATGCTGCCGTGGTAGTCCAGGTGATCACGGGACAGGTTGGTCATGACCGCGATGTCGAACGCCAATGCGGCGACACGCCCCTGCTCCAGGGCGTGGGAGGAAACCTCCATGGCCACGGCCTTGGCGCCCTGCTTTTTCAGGTCGTAAAGGGTCGACTGCACGGCAATCGGGTCTGGCGTGGTCAGCCGACCACTTTGCAGGTCACCGTAGAAACCGGTACCCAAAGTGCCAATAAGGCCGCAGCGCTGGCCGAGCACATCAAGCGCCTGGGCTACCAACTGGGTGACGCTGGTCTTGCCGTTGGTACCGGTCACGCCCACCAGGTTCAGCTGGCGGCTGGGCTCGCCATAGAAGCGCCCGGCGATGTCCGACAGCTGCGCGATCAGGCCCTTGACCGGAATCAGCGGCACATCGGTCAACGGCAGAACGTTGGCGCCATGCTCTTCATAGGCCACGGCGGCAGCGCCACGGGCCAAGGCATCGGCGATATGCTCGCGGCCATCGACCTTGGCACCCGGCACGGCCAGGAACAGATCGCCCGGGCGCACATTGCGGCTGTCCAGGGTCAGTTCACGAATCAGCGGGTCGCGGCTGGCGTGAGCGAAAAGTTTGCTTAATGGCATTGTCATCATCCACGCCCTCCCTTGGCGGCTGCTGCATTGACTTGCGACTGTTCGGCGGGTGCTGGTGGCGGCAGGTTGTCTGGCGGCACGTTCATCAAACGCAGGGTGCCGGACATGACCTTGCTGAAGACCGGCGCCGAAACCAGGCCACCGAAATAACCACCCTTGCCCGGCTCGTCGATGACCACGACGATGGCGTAGCGCGGGTCACTCATTGGCCCGAAGCCTGCAAACAGCGAGCGGTAGGCGTTTTCGGTGTAACCCTTGGAACCCACGGTGGCTTTACGCGCGGTACCGGACTTGCCGGCCACGTGATAGAACGGCACCTGGGCACGGAACACGCCACGCGGCGCTTCAATCACCTGCTGCAGCATGCCCTGAACGGTTTCGGCGGTTTCTTTCGGAATGGCCTGCACGGCTTCCGGCGCCTTGTCCACCTTGATGATCGACAGCGGCACCATCTTGCCGTCGTTGGCCAGCGCCGCGTAGGCATGCACCAGTTGCAGGGCAGTCACCGACAGGCCGTAGCCATAGGAAAGGGTCGCGGTCTCGGCCTTGCGCCACTCGCGGTGGTTAGGCAGGTTACCGACACGCTCCCCCGGGAAACCAAGGCCGGTGTACTGGCCCAGGCCGACTTGGGACATAACCCGGTAGATGGCCTCGCCGCCGATGTCGAAGGCGATCTTGCTCATGCCGACGTTACTGGAGTTGATCAGGATGCCGGTCAGGTCGAGGATCGGGCCCTCGCTGCGCGACACATCCTTGATGGTGTAGCGGCCGATCTGCAGGCTGCCCGGGTAAACCTCGACCTTGTCGGTCGGCTTCCAGCGGCCGCTTTGCAGTGCCGCACTCATGGAAATCGGCTTGACCGTGGAACCGGGCTCGAACACGTCGATGATCGCCCGGTTGCGCATCGCTGCCGGGAACATGCTGCGGCGGTTGTTCGGGTTGTAGGTTGGCTGGTTGACCATGGCCAGAACTTCACCGGTCTTGACGTCCATGATCACCAGGCTGCCGGCCTTGGCGTCCTGTTCGGCAATGGCGTTGCGCAGCTCGCGGGTAGCCAGGTATTGCAGGCGCAGGTCTATCGACAACGCCAAGGTCTTGCCGGCCTTGGCGTTCTTGGTTACCTGGATGTCCTTGATCAGCCTGCCACGCCGGTCCTTGATCACCTGGCGCTTGCCGGGCACGCCGGCCAGCCACTCGTCATAGGCCAGTTCCACCCCTTCACGACCGTGGTCGTCGAGGTCGGTGAAACCAACCATGTGCGCAGTGACATCACCGGCCGGATAGAAGCGGCGGAATTCTTCCAGGCCGTATACACCTGGCACCTTCAGGTCGAGTACGTGCTGGCCCTGCTCCGGGGTCAGGCCGCGGACCAGGTAGATGAACTCCTTGCTGGCCTGCGCGGTCAGGCGCTCGACCAGTTGCTGCGGGTTTTGCCCCAACGCTGCAGCCAGCTGTGGCCAGCGGTCTTTGGACGCCTGCATTTCTTTGGGGTTGGCCCACAGGGTAGTGACCGGGGTACTCACGGCCAATGGCTCACCGTTGCGGTCGGTAATCAGGCCGCGGTGCGCCGGGATAGGAATATGACGCAGGCTGCGCGCATCGCCCTGCCCCTTGAGGAAGTCACGGTCGACCACCTGCAGGTCGATGATGCGCCAGCAGATGGCACCCACCATGATTGCCAGCAAGCCGATCACCACGCGGAAGCGCCACGGGTAGAGTGCGCCTTCGAGCTTCATCATGGCGCCACCATCCGCACTTCGTCAGCCGAAGGCACGCGCATCTTCAACTGCTCGGAAGCCAGGTTTTCGATACGGCTGGCGGCGGTCCAGGTGCTCTGTTCCAGAATCAGCCGGCCCCACTCGGCCTGGGCCTTGTCACGCTCGTTCAACTCCCCGTAAAGGGTGTTGAGCAACTGACGGTTCCAGTGCGCGCTGTAGGACACGGCGACGGCCGAAACCAGCACGCCGACAAACAGCAGAAGCATCAGGAAGCTTCCGCCTGGCAATGGCTTGGCGAAAAGCCTGCTCACCGCAGCTTCTCCGCCACACGCATCACGGCGCTACGCGACCGCGGGTTGGCCTTGAGCTCGGCTTCGGAGGCGAACTGGGCCTTGCCGATGAGCTTGATTTTCGGCTCGAAGACCTTGTGCTGTACCGGCAGGTTACGGGGCAGGTTGTCGGCCTCGCCCTTGACCAGCTTGCGCATGAACAGCTTGACGATACGGTCCTCGAGAGAGTGGAAACTGATCACTGCCAGGCGACCACCGACCTCGAGCGCATCGAGTGCGGCCTCAAGGCCAGCCTCCAGGTCACCCAGTTCGTTGTTGACATGGATCCGCAGCCCCTGGAAGGCACGGGTAGCCGGGTTCTTGCCTTTTTCCCAGGCAGGGTTGGCAACCTTCAGCACTTCAGCCAGGTCGGCAGTGCGGGTGAACGGCTCCTTTTCGCGGCGCTCGACCACGGCACGCGCCATGCGGCCGGAGAAGCGCTCTTCACCGTACTCCTTGAAGACGCGGGCAATTTCTTCGACAGGCGCCGTGGCGATGAACTCGGCGGCACTGATGCCCTGGTCCGGGTTCATGCGCATGTCCAGCGGGCCATCATTGAGGAAGCTGAAGCCACGCTCGGGGTCATCCAGTTGCGGCGAGGACACGCCCAGGTCCAGCAGCACACCGCTGACCTTGCCGTGCAGGCCGCGCTCGGCCACTTCCGCGCCCAGCTCGGCAAAGCTGCGCTGCACAATGACAAAGCGGCCGTCTTCGGCCGCCAGCGCTTGCCCCGTGGCAATCGCCTGTGGATCTTTGTCGAAGCCCAGCAGCCGCCCTTGCGGCCCGAGCTTGCTGAGAATCAGCCGGCTGTGTCCGCCACGGCCGAAGGTGCCGTCCAGATAGCAACCGTCGGCGCGCAGGGCCAATGCCTCGACAGCTTCGTCGAGCAGGACGGTAATGTGGTTGAAGCCGCTATCTATGGTCACAGGATCAGGTCACGCAATTCGTCGGGCATGGCGCCCGGTTGTTGAATAGCTGCAAGGTCGGCTGCCGAAACCGTGTTCCAGGCATCTTCATCCCACAGCTGGAATTTGTTCAGTTGCCCCACCAGCATCGCCTTCTTGTCGAGCTTGGCGTACTCACGCAGGCGGGGCGGCACCAGGAAACGCCCACTGCCATCGAGCTCCAGGTCAACCGCATTACCGATCAGCAAACGCTGCAGACGGCGGTTTTCCTCACGCAACGATGGCAAGGCTCGCAACTTGGCTTCTATCTGTTCCCACTCATCGAGGGGGTATACGCACAAGCAGGGGTCAACGGCGTCAATGGTCACGATCAGCTGGCCATTGCAACGCGAATCGAGCTCGTCACGGTACCGGCTCGGCATGGCGAGACGTCCCTTGGCATCGAGGCTGACGGCGTTGGCTCCGCGGAACACGGCTGCGATTCCCCACAATATTAGCTTTTTTGTGCCAGAAAACCCACTTCATCCCACTTTCTGCCACTTGCGCACACTATAGGAATCCGCCCGCAGCACCGTCAAGGCACGTTCATAAGGAAAAGCCTTACAGGACCGAGATTTAGCGCGATAAGGGAATGTGGAACGATTACCAAGGAGAAGAAAACACGAGAAAAATCAAACCCACGCAAGCAAATGGAGTTCGAAGTTAAAGTGATTTATGAAGAGTAAGATTTTTTCGGTATTACCAGAGAGGATCTGCTATCGAATCAAGCAGGGGAGGAAAAGGTGGAGAGTCGATCTGTAAGCCGGGTTTTGTCGAGGACAGTCATTCCTCTACGACGGCCATCACTGGACGCCTCTAGCAACCTACCCGGTTCCGACGCGGGCCACGCCTGATGGAACCCTATTTGGTCTTGCTCCGAGTGGGGTTTACCTAGCCACGAACTGTTGCCAGCCGTGCGGTGCGCTCTTACCGCACCTTTTCACCCTTACCGGCACCGAAGTGCTTAGGCGGTTATTTTCTGTGGCACTTTCCGTAGGCTCGCGCCTCCCAGGCGTTACCTGGCACTCTGCCCTATGGAGCCCGGACTTTCCTCCCCCTGCTGCTCACACAACAAAAAGTTGCGGAACGAAAACAGGCAGCGACTGTCCGATCGACTCTCCGCCGCCAAGGTTACCGGCACGCGCGCACAAGAACAAGCAATACCGGCATTTATATCAAACTGCCACTATTCGGCTTTCTGCTTTTCCAGGGCAAGTTGATACAAAAGGTTCTTGCGCACCCCGGTAATTTCCGCCGCCAGCGCCGCCGCCCGCTTCAGTGGCAACTCGGCCAATAGCAGGTCGAGCACTCGCTGGGCCTCGCCACTGATGGCCTGCTCGCCTTCCGGCGCGCTCCAGCCGCCCACCAGTACTACGCATTCACCGCGCTGCTGGTTGCTGTCGCCAGCAACGAACGCGCGCAGTTCGGCCAGCGGCAGGCCCTTGAGGGTCTCGAAGGTCTTGGTCAGTTCACGGGCCAGCAGTGCCGGGCGTTCGCCACCAAATACCAGCTCCATGTCTTCAAGGCATTCGAGGATACGGTGCGGGGCTTCATAGAAGATCAGCGTACGCGGCTCTTCCTTCACCTGCTCGAGGCGCGCCCGGCGCCCTGCCTGCTTGGCCGGCAGGAAGCCTTCGAAGATGAAGCGGTCCGACGGCAAGCCGGCCGCCGACAGTGCAGCGATCAAGGCGCAGGCGCCCGGCACCGGCACCACGCTCACCCCCGCAGCCCGCGCCTGGCGCACCAGGTGGTAGCCCGGGTCGGAAATCAGCGGTGTGCCGGCATCGGAAACCAGCGCCACGTTCTCGCCAGCCAGCAGCTTGGTGAGAAAACGCCCGCCCTCGTCACGCTCGTTGTGTTCATGACAGGCCGCCAGCGGCGTGTCGATGCCAAAGTGTTGCAGCAGGCGGATCGAATGGCGGGTGTCTTCGGCAGCGATCAGCGCCACATCCGCCAGCACCTTCAGCGCCCGGGCGCTCATGTCGTCGAGGTTGCCGATGGGGGTTGCCACCACATACAGCGTCCCCACCGTGGATTTCGAAGCCCCTGCCACATCAGTCACTGCGCACACCTGTCATTCGGATCAAAGGCGCCATTGTAGCCCGAGCGCCTGCAACAGGGCGCAAAGAACTTCGCCGGCGATCAGCTGCAAGCCACCTATAGTGAAGGATCAGCACAGCAACATCGCGCCCCGGCCAGTGCTTGGGTACAATTGCCGGCCAACTTGATCGAGTAACAGGACCTTTACATGATCGCTTGCCTGCGGCTGCTCACAGCCCTCTGCCTCGCTGCCCTGCTGGCAGCTTGCGCCAGCTCGCCCTCATCCAGCCTGGGCGAACTGCCGCGCACCCCGGACGCCAGCATCGAGCAACTGCTCGAAAAGGCCGCTTCCAGCAAGTCTGCGGAAGACGCCGCACTGCTGCGCCTGAGCGCGGCCGACCTGGCCTACAAGCAGAAGGATTTCCCACGCGCCGCACGCATTCTTGAGCAAGTCCCGCTGGACACGCTCAAGCCGGCCCAGCAAGTGTTCGCCAGCACCCTCGCGGCTGAGCTGGCCATGAGCCGCAACCAGCCCAAGGCGGCCCTCACCGCCCTGGCTCACCCCAGCCTGCAACGAGTACCCGAGCTGCCGGCAGAGCAGCAAGCGCGCACCTACAACGTGCACGCCGCCGCCCTGGAAGCCGACGGCCAGGCCCTGGCTGCCGCGCAACAGCGCGTGCTGCTGGCCCCGCTGCTCAGCGGCCAGGCTGCCAGCGCCAACAATGACGCTATCTGGGCCTTGGTCGCCTCGTTGCCGGCAGAACAACTGCAGCAGCCCGCCAACGACCAGACCCTGGCCGGCTGGACCAGCCTGGCCTTCGCCGTGAAAAGCGCCGGCACCCTGGAACAGCAGCAAGCGGCCATCGACACCTGGGTCAAACAGCACCCGGACCACCCTGCTGCCCAGCAACTGCCGCAGGCACTGACCAAGCTCAAGGAACTGGCCAGCCAGCCACTGACCAAAATTGCCCTGCTGCTGCCCCAGGAAGGCCCGCTGGCCGGTGTTGCCCGCGCCCTGCGTGACGGCTTCATGGCCGCCCACTTCCAGGCCCAGCAAGCCGGTCAGCCAGCGCCTGCGGTGCAGGTGTTCGACAGCTCGCGCATCGGCTCGCTCGACGATTTCTACAGCCAGGCCCAGGCCGCCGGCGTGCAACTGGTCATCGGCCCGCTTGAAAAGCCACTGGTCAAACAACTCGCCGCCAAACCACAACTGCCGATCACCACCCTGGCCCTGAATTACGCCGACGCCGGTCAAAAGGCCCCGCCGCAACTGTTCCAGTTCGGCCTGGCTGCCGAAGACGAAGCGCGCGAAGTAGCCCGCCGCGCCCGCGCCGACGGCATGGTCCGCGCCGTGGCTCTGGTGCCGAGTGGCGAATGGGGTGACCGCGTGCTGGCCGCCTTCCGCCAGGACTGGGAAGGCAATGGCGGCACCCTGCTCGCCGCCGAGCGCATCGCCCAGCCGGTTGCCCTGGCCCAGCAGATCGCCGACCTGTTCCAGCTGCGCCAGAGCGAAGGCCGCGCCAAGAGCCTGCAAAGCACGGTAGGCGGCAGCATTGCCGCACAACCGTCGCGCCGCCAGGATATCGATTTCATCTTCCTGGCCTCGACCCCGCAACAGGCCCAGCAGATCAAGCCGACCCTGAACTTCCAGTACGCCGGTGACGTACCGGTATACGCCACCTCGAACCTGTACAGCGCCAGCGGTGACGTCAACCAGTACAACGACATGAACGGCATCCGCTTCTGCGAAACGCCGTGGCTGCTCGACACCAGCAACAGCCTGCGCCAGCAGGTGGTACAGCAATGGCCGCAGGCCGCTGGCAGCCTTGGCCGCCTGTACGCCATGGGCGTCGATGCCTACAGCCTGGCGCCGCGCCTGGGCCAGCTGAAAGCGCTGCCGGACAACCGCGTCCAGGGCCTTTCGGGCAGCCTGAGCATCAACGCCAACCAGCGTATCGAGCGCCAGCTGCCATGGGCCGAGTTCGCCGGCGGCCAGGTCAAGCGCCTGCCTGACACCGCACGCTGATGGCAACAGCGTCGCCCACCAGCGCCGGGCAAGCAGCAGAAACCCAGGCCCTTGAGTACCTTCAAGGGCAGGGCCTGCAGCTGCTGGCGCGCAATTGGCGATGCAAAGGCGGTGAGCTTGATCTGGTCATGCTTGACGCCGATACAGTAGTATTCGTCGAAGTCCGCTACCGGTTGCACGCGTGCTTCGGTGGCGCCCTCGAAAGCATCGACGGGCGCAAGCAGAAACGGCTGGTGCTCGCCGCCAGCCTGTACCTGCAGAAGGCGCCCCACTGGGGCAACCACCCCTGCCGCTTCGACGTAGTCGCCCTGCAGGGCAGCCACCATGCAGGCAAACCGCTTCAATGGCTGAAAAACGCCTTCGAATGCTGAACCCACTTCGTTTTTTTTGCTCTATGTTTCGCGGGCTGGTCGTTGATGCGCGCAGCAAAGGCCACCGCCCCACTTAAGGTCACCAGATGGACATGCAATCCCGAATTCGCCGGCTGTTCCAGGCCAGCATCGATACCAAGCAACAGGCAATGGACATCCTGGCACCGCACATCGAGCAGGCCAGCCTGGTCATGGTCAATGCGCTGCTCAACGAGGGCAAGATGCTCGCCTGTGGCAACGGCGGCTCGGCCGGTGATGCCCAGCACTTTTCGTCGGAACTGCTCAACCGTTTCGAGCGCGAGCGCCCGAGCCTGCCAGCCATCGCGCTGACCACCGACAGCTCGACCCTGACCTCGATCGCCAACGACTACAGCTACAACGAAGTCTTTTCCAAGCAGATTCGCGCCCTGGGCCAGCCCGGCGACGTTCTGCTGGCGATCTCTACCAGCGGCAATTCGGCCAACGTGATCCAGGCGATCCAGGCTGCACACGACCGCGAAATGATTGTCGTAGCATTGACTGGCCGCGACGGCGGCGGCATGGCTTCACTGCTGCTGCCCGAAGACGTGGAAATCCGCGTACCTTCGACGGTTACCGCACGCATCCAGGAAGTCCACCTGCTGGCGATCCACTGCCTGTGCGATCTGATCGACAGCCAACTGTTCGGGAGTGAAGAATGACCCCTATGCGCCTCGGCCTGATGGCCCTGACCCTGTGCCTGAGCGTCACCGGTTGCAGCTCGGTACTCACCTCTACCCGCAATTCGCCGATCGAAGACGATCGCGGTACGCGCACCATTGGCAGCAAGATCGACGATTCGCTGATCGAGACCAAGGCCTCGGTGAACATTTCCAAGGCCAGCCCTGACCTGGACAAGGGCTCGCACATTGTTGTCAGCAGCTACAACGGCATCGTCCTGCTGGCCGGCCAAACCCCACGCGCCGACCTCAAGAGCCTCGCCGAGCAGACCGCCGGCCAGGTACAGCGCGTCAAGAAAGTGCACAACGAGCTGCAGGTGATGCAGCCCTCCTCCATCCTGGCACGCAACAACGACGCCTGGCTGACCACCAAGATCAAGACCCAGATGCTGGGTGACAGTGCCGTGCCAAGCTCGCGCATCAAGGTGATCACCGAGAACGGTATCGTCTACCTGCTCGGCCTGGTAACACAAAAGGAGGCCAACTCGGCCACCGCAGTGGTGCAGGGCGTGTCGGGCGTGCAGAAGATCGTCAAGCTGTTCGAGTACATCGACTGATTCATTGCTGTCTGCACCGGCCTCTTCGCGGGTTTACCCGCGAAAGGGCCAGTACAAGCAACAACAATGCCCCACCTTTCAGAAACCCAGGAAACACCGCATGAAAAAGCTTCTGCTGCCTGCCCTGCTGATCGGCACCTTCGCCACCCTGGCCGGCTGCTCCACCCCAAGCCTGATCACCCTCAACGATGGCCGTGAAATCCAGGCTGTCGACGCACCGAAGTACGACCGCGACGCAGGCTTCTACGAGTTCCAGCAACTCGATGGCAAGCGCACCCGCATCAACAAGGACCAGGTACGCACTATCAGCGACCTGTAACCCGAAGTCGGCAAAGAAAAAGGCGATCCGGTTGGATCGCCTTTTTTGTTACTTGACCACTTTCAGGCTTGGCCGACCACTTGGGCGCGGCGGTTGGCCCCCACCTTCTGGCGGGCCATCGTCGTCCGGCTGTACATCATCGTCTTCCAGCTCGTCGCCATCCATCGATGACTCCAGTTCGAAGACCATGCCCTGGCCATTTTCGCGGGCATAAATACCCAGGATGGCGCCAACCGGCACAAACAGCGAATGGGCCACGCCACTGAAGCGGCCCTCGAAGCTGACCGCGTCGTTATCCATGTGCAGACTGCGCACGGCACTTGGCGAAATATTCAGGACGATCTGGCCATCACTGGCGAAACCATCCGGCACCTGCACTTTCGGGTATTCGGCATTGACCAGCATATGGGGCGTGCAATCGTTGTCGACGATCCACTCATACAGTGCTCGAACCAGATAGGGGCGACTGGAGTTCATCAACAGCTCCTTAAAGCTTGCGCATTTCACGTTCTACGGAGGACAGGCTCGCCAGGAAAGGCTCGCGGGCAAACTGCCGCTCCATGTAATCCAGCAGCGGCTTGGCTTGCCGCGGCAATTCGATACCCAACACTGGCAAGCGCCAGAGTATGGGCAATAGACAACAATCGACCAGGCTTTGATCCTCACTCATGAAACAGGCGTACTCACCGAACAATGGCGAGACGCCGGTGAGGCTTTCGCGCAGGGCCTTGCGCGCCTCGACACGGGCTGCCTCGGTGCTGCGCGAGTCCAGCACGGTGTCGGCCAGGGCACACCAGTCGCGCTGGATGCGGTGCATCAGCAAACGGCTGTTACCCCGTGCAACCGGGTACACCGGCATCAGCGGCGGGTGCGGGTAACGCTCCTCGAGGTATTCCATCACCACGGTCGACTCATACAACGCCAGGTCACGGTCGACCAAGGTCGGCACACTGCCGTAAGGATTTACCTCGGCCAGCTTGGCCGGCAGGCGACTGGGGTCGACATCGATGACCTGCACGCTGACACCCTTCTCGGCCAGCACAAGGCGTACCCGATGAGAATAGTGATCAGCGGGATCGGAATAGCAGGCTAACCTGTTGGTTGCGCCCATGTAGCGGCTCCTCGCACGGGATGCTTGTACAACTGTAAATGAAAACGCGCCTGGGGCCCCCTGGCAAAACTGCCAGGGCGCCCCAGGCGCGTTCAACAACCAGAAACTACTGCGTGATCAGTGCACGTCCTTCCAGTATTCACGCTTGAGCAAATAGGCGAATACGAAGAAGAAAGCCAGGTACAGCAACACGTAGGTACCAATGCGCTGGCTTTCCAGTTTGACCGGGTTGGCCGAATAGGCCAGGAAGGTCACCAGGTTCTTGACCTTCTCGTCGAACTGCTCGGTGGTCAGGGTACCGGATTTCGGCGTGATGGTCAGCTGGTCACAGGCTTCGTGGGTGATCGGGCTGCCGGTCAACGGGTCGAATTGCTTCTTGCCATCGATTACCGTCTGCACCTGCTTGCAGCCAATCACCTGGTTACCCTGCAAGCCAACCAGCACGTTAGGCATGCCCACGTTCGGGAACACCTTGTTGTTCACCCCGTAAGGCCGCGATGGGTCCTCGTAGAAGCTGCGCAGATAGGTGTACAGCCAGTCGGTACCCCGCACACGGGCGACCAGGGTCAGGTCGGGCGGCGCGGCACCGAACCAGGTCTTGGCGTCACTGGGCTTCATGCCGATCTGCATGTGGTCACCGATCTTGGCACCGGTGAACACCAGCTTTTCGAGCATCAGCTCGTGGGGGATACCCAGGTCATCGGCCACCCGCTCGTAACGCTGGAACTTGGCACTGTGGCAGCCCATGCAATAGTTGGCAAAGGTGCGCGCACCGTCCTGCATGGCGGCCTTGTCGGTCAGGTCGATATCGGCCTTGTCCAGCTCCAGGCCGTGTTCGGCAGCGAAGGAAAAGGCAGGCATCACTGCCAGCAAAAATACTGCAATAAACTTTTTCATCAGCCAGTCACCCTTTCCGGAACCGGTTTGGTCTTCTCAAGCCTTGTGTAGAACGGCATTAGCAGGAAGTAGGCGAAGTACAACACCGTGCACACCTGCGACAGCAAGGTACGCCCAGGTGTCGGCGCCAGTACGCCCAGCACGCCGAGGATGACGAAGGCCACGCAGAACACCAGCAGGAAGACCTTGCTGATCCAGCCCTTGTAACGCATGGAACGCACCGGGCTGCGGTCGAGCCAGGGCAGTACGAACAGCACGGCGATGGCCGCGCCCATGGCAATGACGCCCATCAGCTTGTCAGGCACCGCCCGCAAGATTGCGTAGAACGGTGTGAAGTACCACACCGGTGCGATGTGCTCAGGCGTCTTGAAGGCGTTGGCCTGCTCAAAGTTCGGTTTTTCCAGGAAGTAACCGCCCATTTCCGGGAAGAAGAACACCACGGCGCAGAACACGAAGAGGAACACCACCACGCCGACGATATCCTTGACGGTGTAGTACGGGTGGAACGGAATGCCGTCCAGCGGAATGCCGTTTTCGTCCTTTTTCTTCTTGATATCGACACCATCGGGGTTGTTCGAACCCACTTCGTGCAGGGCAAGAATGTGCAGCACTACCAGGCCAAGAATCACGATTGGCAGGGCGACCACATGCAGGGCGAAGAAGCGGTTCAGGGTGATGCCCGAAATCAGGTAGTCACCACGGATCCACTGGGTGAGATCGTCACCGATCACCGGAATGGCACCGAACAGCGAGATGATCACCTGGGCACCCCAGTACGACATCTGGCCCCACGGCAGCAGGTAGCCCATGAAGGCTTCGGCCATCAGCGCCAGGTAGATCAGCATGCCGAAAAGCCAGACCAGCTCGCGCGGCTTCTGGTAGGAGCCATAGAGCAGGCCGCGGAACATGTGCAGGTAGACCACGATGAAGAACGCAGACGCACCGGTGGAGTGCAGGTAGCGCAGGATCCAGCCGTATTCCACGTCACGCATGATGTACTCGACCGAGGCGAACGCCTCTTCCGCCGAGGGCGTGAAGCTCATGGTCAGCCACACACCGGTGACGATCTGATTGACCAGCACCAACAATGCCAGGGAGCCGAAGAAGTACAGGAAGTTGAAGTTCTTGGGCGCGTAATACTTGCTCAGGTGGTCTTCCCACATCTTGGTGGCGGGGAAGCGAGCATCAATCCAGTCCATGAACTTGCTCATCATGCGTTCTCCTGATCGACGCCGATGACAATGATGTCGTCCGTCTCGTAAGAGTGCGGCGGCACTGGCAGGTTGAGAGGTGCCGGCTGCGACTTGTAGACACGGCCAGCCAGGTCGTAGTGGGAACCGTGGCACGGGCAGAAATAGCCACCCACCCACTTCGGACCAAGGTCAGCAGGCGCAACTTCCGGGCGGAAGGTGGGCGAACAGCCCAGATGCGTGCACAGGCCGACGAGAATGAGGATTTCCGGCTTGATCGAGCGAACCTCAGGGTCGACGTAGGTCGGCTGCACCGAGGCCTTGGACTCGGGATCAGACAGGTCACCCGTGATTTTTTTCAGGTTGCCGAGGATTTCCTGCGTTCGCCGCACGATGAATACCGGCTGACCACGCCATTCGGCCACCATCTGCTGCCCGGCCTCGACCTTGGCGATATTGACCTTCACCGGTGCACCCGCGGCTTTCGCCTTGGCACTGGGAAACCATGACCCCACGAACGGTACCGCAGCCCCCACTGCCCCCGCCGCCCCGACCACGGATGTCGCGGCTACGAGGAAGCGGCGCCGGCCTGCGTTGACGCCGTCATTGCTCATTCAGTCCTCTCCCATCAGCTTGCTTGGCCTGTTGAATCAGGCTCGTACTTAGGTTGTGTCAATGGCACTAAAATTTGGCCGTCATGGTAAGAAACAAATCCACACACTGACAAGGTGATTACCCCGACATGGGCGACAACCCGCGCTTTGCTTGATCTGCGTCTATGCGACAAGCGGCCACTGACATGCTGACAGGTTAGTTCAAGCCAAAAAAAAAGCCCGGTTCCAAGGAACCGGGCTTTTTTCGACTGCCGAAGCGGTATTAACGCTTGGAGTACTGAGGACGCTTACGCGCTTTACGCAGACCCACTTTCTTACGCTCGACTTCACGAGCGTCGCGGGTGACGTAGCCAGCACGACGCAGAGCGCCACGCAGGGTTTCGTCGTATTCCATCAGAGCGCGGGTGATACCGTGACGGATCGCACCGGCTTGACCGCTGACACCACCACCGGAAACGGTGACGTAGATGTCGAACTTCTCAACGGTTTCGGTCAGCTCGAGTGGCTGGCGAACAACCATGCGAGCGGTTTCGCGACCGAAGAACACGTCCAGAGAACGGTTGTTGATGGAGATGTTACCAGTACCCGGACGCAGGAATACGCGAGCGGTTGCGGTCTTGCGACGGCCAGTGCCGTAATTTTGAGTCGCCGACATAATGAACTATCCCGTTAGATCTTCAGTTCTTGAGGCTGCTGAGCAGTGTGTGGGTGAGCAGCACCCGCGTACACTTTCAGCTTGCGGTACATGTCGCGACCCAGCGGGTTCTTAGGCAGCATGCCTTTGACCGCGGTTTCGATAACACGCTCAGGGGCCTTGGCGATCAACTTCTCGAAGTTGATTTCCTTGATACCGCCCGGGAAGCCGGAGTGGGAGTAGTACATTTTGTCGGAAGACTTGGCACCAGTCACACGAACCTGCTCGGCGTTGATAACGACGATGTAGTCGCCGGTGTCAACGTGAGGGGTGTATTCTGGTTTGTGTTTGCCACGCAGACGGGTAGCGATTTCAGTAGCCAGACGACCCAGGGTCTGGCCAGCGGCGTCGACTACGAACCACTCGCGCTTTACTGTTTCCGGTTTAGCAGTAAAAGTTTTCATTCTCTAAAGCCTCAGAGGCCGCCCAGCGAAAAATAGACGGCGAATCTTACTGGATAGTGCACACGTTGCCAAGAGCAAGCGCGCAGCCGAACACAGACGCTTTTGGGGGCTCGGGTCGGGCACGCCAATGTTCGACGGGGTTCTTCCTGCGTGATGGTGCATCACTTCCGCCACGCGGAGAGGGGCTGAATTATCCAGATTGCGAGAAAAATTTCAACCTGCTTTGATAGGTATCTATTGCCAAGGAGTGTCTAACCGATGGAATACCGCCAGCTCGGCCGTACCGACCTCAATGTCAGCGCCCTGTGCCTGGGCACCATGACCTGGGGCGAACAGAACGTTCAGGCCGAAGCCTTCGAACAGATTGCCCGGGCCAAGGCCGCCGGGATCAACTTCATCGACACCGCCGAGATGTACCCGGTGCCGCCCCGCCCGGAAACCTACGCAGCCACCGAGCGCATCATCGGCAACTGGTTCCGTGACAACGGTGATCGCGACGACTGGGTGCTGGCCAGCAAGGTTGCAGGCCCTGGCAACGGCATCAGCCACATCCGCGACGGCCAGCTCAAGCACAACCGCCAGCACATCGTCGCGGCCCTGGAGGAGAGCCTGAAGCGCCTGCAGACCGACCGTATCGACCTGTACCAGCTGCACTGGCCGGAACGCAGCACCAACTTCTTCGGCAAGCTGGGCTACCAGCACCTGCCCCAGGACCACTTCACTCCGCTGGAAGAAACCCTCGAAGTACTCGACGAGCAGGTGCGGGCGGGCAAGATCCGCCACATCGGCCTGTCCAACGAAACGCCGTGGGGCACCATGAAGTTCCTGCAACTGGCCGAAAGCCGAGGCTGGCCGCGGGCGGTATCGATCCAGAACCCGTACAACCTGCTAAACCGCAGCTTCGAGGTGGGCCTGGCGGAAGTGGCCATCCGTGAGCAGTGCGGCCTGCTGGCCTATTCGCCGCTGGCGTTCGGCATGCTCTCGGGCAAGTACGAGAACGGCGCACGGCCGGGCAACGCGCGCCTGACCCTGTTCAGCCGCTTTGCCCGCTATTCAAACCCGCAGACCGTGGCAGCCTGCAGCCGGTACGTGCAACTGGCCCGCGAGCACGGCCTGGACCCGGCGCAGATGGCCCTGGCGTTCGTCACCCGGCAGCCGTTCGTGACCAGCAACATCATTGGCGCGACCAGCCTGCAGCAGCTGGACAGCAACCTGGCGAGCCTTGACCTGAGCCTGAGCGATGAGTTGCTGGCAGCAATCGAGGCGATTCACCAGGAGCAGCCGAACCCGGCGCCTTGAGCTGAAAGGGGCCGCTTCGCGGCCCCGCTGTTACACGGGGTAGACACAATCGCCAAAAAATAAGACGATCCAGCCGGTGATTGACCACTCTACCCTATAAGAACAATGACAATGATGTTTACCCAACCCTCCGCGTCGCTGCGGCGCGTCAGCATCCTGGCCATTGACAAGGTGTTTGCTTCGACCTTGATGCAGGCCAAGGATTTCTTCCATCTCGCCAGCCTGCGTTACAGCAAGCAGCTGGGCCTGGGCTTGCAGCCCATGTTCGAGATCCACCTGGTGAGCCCCGACGGCCAGCCCGTGGACAGCTTCAGTAATGTTCAGCTACCGGTCGACGGCGGCCTGGACGACGCCGATGTGATCATCCTCCCGGCCTACTGGGACGATTTCGACAACCTCCTGCAACGTTACCCACAGGTGCTGCCATGGCTGCGTGAACAGCATGCCCGCGGTGCGGTGCTGTGCGCCGAGGCCAGTGGTGTGTTCTGGCTCGCCGAATCCGGCCTGCTCGATGGCAAGGAGGCGACGACCTACTGGCGCTTCTTCACCAGCTTTGCCGAACGCTTTCCGAAGATCCGGCTGAACCAGGACAAGCACCTGACCGACGCCGACAATATCTATTGCGCCGGCGGCGCCACTTCGGCCTGCGACCTGTACATCTACCTGATCGAGCGCTTCTGCGGCGCCAATGTGGCCCGCGCCGCGGCCCGCGACATCCTCTACGAAGTGCAGCGCAACTACACCCCGGGGCGCATGGGCTTTGGCGGGCAGAAGCTGCATCAGGACCTGATCATTCTGCAGATCCAGCATTGGCTGGAGGAACACTTCGCCGACAAGTTCCGCTTCGAGGATGTGGCCCGCAACCACGGCATGAGCATCCGCAACTTCATGCGCCGCTTCCAGGGCGCGACAGGTGACAAGCCGCTGCACTACCTGCAACGGCTGCGGATCGAGACCGCCAAGGGGTTGCTGTCGAGCACGCGCAAGAGCATCAAGACCATCAGCTACGAAGTTGGCTATGACGATGCCAGTTTCTTTGCGCGGCTTTTCCGTCAGCACACCGAGCTGTCGCCGAACCAGTATCGGCAGCAGTTCATGCAAGAGGCTTGAGCGCCATGGGGCTGCTTTGCAGCCCCAGGTTCTTATGGCTTGTGCGCGCGCGACAGGAATTCGTGCGACTGCATCTCCAGCAACCGGCTCAGGGTGCGCTGGAACTCGAAGCTCAGGCGCCCGCCGGTGTACAGGTCTTTGAGCTCCACCTCGGCCGAGATGATCAGCTTGACGTTGCGGTCGTAGAACTCGTCCACCATGTTGATGAAACGACGGGCGATGTCGTCGGTGGCGACACCCATCTGCTCCACATTGCTCAACAGCACGGCGTGGAAGATCTTGCCCAGTTCGATGTAGTCGTTCTGGCTGCGCGGCCCATCGCACAGGGCGCGGAAGTCGAACCAGGCGACATCGTCACAGGTGCGCAGGGCATTGATCGGACGGTTCTCGATCATCAGCACATCGTTCTCGACCGCCTGGGTGCACTCAGGCGTCAGCGCCTTGAAGCTGGCGCGCATGCTCTGGTGCGCCGCATCGTTGAGCGGGTAGTGGAACAGTTCGGCCTGCTCCAGGTGACGCAGGCGGTAGTCGACCCCACTGTCAACGTTCACCACGTCGGTGAACTGCTTGATCATGGCAATGGCAGGCAGGAAGCGTGCGCGTTGCAGGCCGTCCTTGTACAGGCCGTCCGGCACGATGTTGGAGGTGGCTACAAGCGACACGCCGTTCTTGAACAGCTCTTCCATCAGGGTGCCGAGGATCATGGCGTCGGTAATGTCCGACACGAAGAATTCGTCGAAGCAGATCACCCTGGCTTCGTCGCTGAAGCGCTTGGCGATGATGGTCAGCGGGTTCTTCTCGCCCTTGAGGGTTTTCATTTCCTCGTGCACACGCTTCATGAAGCGGTGGAAGTGCGTACGCATCTTCTGCTTGAACGGCAGCGCTTCGTAGAAGGTATCGACCAGGTAGGTCTTGCCTCGCCCTACCCCACCCCAGAAGTACAGGCCCTTGACCGGGGTCTGCTCCTTCTTGCCGAACAGCTTGCCAAACACGCCCGGCTTGTTGTTCTGCGCCTGTACCAGGTCGTCGTACAGGCGCTGCAGGTGACGCACCGCAGTTTCCTGCGCCGCGTCATGGAAGAAGTCGGGACGTTTCAGATCTGCTTGATAGCGTTCTAAGGGAGTCATGATTCGTTAGCGAGGCAACAAAAAACGGGCCGTCACTGTAGCGACAGGCCCGCTTAATGGCAATCAGACTTGCGTCAATATGCCTCAGTCCTGCTGTGGTGCCAGGGCATCACGCAGGCTTTGAATGGCCGCATCACGGGCTTGGGCGCTGTCGAACTGCGGCCCGTCGGCAACCTGCTCGCCATTGAGCCACAGGCCGAAGCTCAAGCCTTCGACCCGTACATCAGCCTCGCCACCCTGCTGAAGCTGCTTGCTCACGGCGCCGGCGCTCTTGCCGTCGGCGAAGCTGCGCGACAGCAGCAGTTGCTCGCCGTCAGCGGCCAGCAGGCGGAAGCGGAAGCTGCCGTCTTCGTCGCGGAAGCTGACGAAGCGTGCGCTCTTGGCGGCCTTCTTCTTCACCTCGGTGCCGGCTTGCACACCGCTACGGAACGAACGCAGGCCAACGGCTTCGCGCAGTTGCTCGAGGAACGGCGTGGCAATCTTGCGTGCCTTGGCGGCGCCGGCCAGCAGGATGTCTTCCAGGTCCGCCGGGCGGGCGATCAACTGGTGGTAGTACTCGCGTTTTTCGGCCAATTGGCCATCCAGCAGCTGGAACAGGCGCTGCTTGGCATCGCCCCAGCCCAGGCCCTGCAGCAGCTCTTCGCGGAATTCGGCGCATTGCTGCGGCGTCGAGAAGGCCTGGTACAGGGTGAACAGGTGCGAATTGTCCGGATCTTTCGCTTCGCCTGGCGCGCGCGAGTCAGTGACGATGCGCGAGATGGCGTCCTTCATGTCCTTGGCGCTGGTAAACAACGGGATGGTGTTGTCATAGCTCTTGGACATCTTGCGCCCGTCCAGGCCTGGCAACGTGGCCACGCTTTCCTCGATCACAGCCTCCGGCAGGGCGAAGAAGTCCCGGCCCTGGCCGAACAGGTGGTTGAAGCGCTGGCCGATGTCGCGGGCCATTTCCACGTGCTGGATCTGGTCACGGCCGACCGGCACCTTGTGGGCGTTGAACATCAGGATGTCGGCGGCCATCAGTACCGGGTAGCTGAACAGGCCCATGGTCACGCCGGCGTCCGGGTCTTCGCCGTTCTCGACGTTCTTGTCCACCGAGGCCTTGTAGGCATGCGCGCGGTTCAGCAGGCCCTTGGCGGCAACGCAGGTCAGCAGCCAGGTCAGCTCGGGGATTTCCGGGATGTCGGACTGGCGGTAGAAGGTCACCTTGTCCGGGTCCAGGCCACCAGCCAGCCAGGTGGCGGCTATCTCCAGGCGCGAACGCTGGATACGCAGCGGGTCGTCGCACTTGATCAAGGCGTGGTAGTCGGCCAGGAAGTAGAACGAGTCGGCACCGGGCTGCTGGCTGGCACGGATCGCAGGGCGAATGGCGCCGGCGTAGTTGCCCAGGTGCGGAGTGCCGGTGGTGGTGATACCGGTAAGAATGCGCGTGGTCATGGGTGTTCGCTTATTCAGGCTTGGCTCAGTTCGAAAGGCGCGGCAGCAGCAGATCCTTCAGATCGGTCAGCTTGCCATGGAAGAAGTGTCCGCATTCTGCCACTTTCAGCAGCTCATGGGGGCGCGACAGGCTATCGGACCATTCGTAAACCAACTGCGGCGCGACCACTTCGTCGGCATCTGGCTGCACCACGGTGATCGGGCAGTGCTGTGGCAGCGGGAATTCGGCCGTCAGGCGCATGACTGCCGGGGCAATCATGAACAATTGTTGCAGCGTTACCCCGGCGGCTTCCAGGCGGCCGGCCAGGCTGGTGGCAACGAAACCGCCGAACGAGAAGCCCATCAGCACCAGTGGCAGGTCGGGGTGCCTGGCACGCAGCCAGGCGGCGGCGGCCTCGGCATCGGCCACTTCGCCGGCCCCCATGTCATGGCTACCGGCGCTCTGGCCGACGCCACGGTAGTTGAAACGCAGGGTCACATAGCCGGCATCGCGGGCGGTGCGTTGCAGGGTCGAGACCACCTTGTTGAGCATGGTGCCGCCCTGGACCGGGTTGGGGTGGCAGATCAGCACCGCGCCACGGGCATCGGCCACGTCCAGGTACAAGGCTTCCAGCTGGCCGCTGGGGCCATCGATGAACAAGGGGGTTTCGCGGACAAGCAAGGCACTACTCCGTGACCTCGGGAAGGGTCGATTCGTCTAGGTGAGGAATTCTGTTCTGATTTGCGATCGCTCGCGGTATACAGCGCAGGTCTGAGCCGTTAACGTAAAGCAAAGCCGTTTATAGAGGAAGGACTCGTGGAACTCTCGCTCCTTGTTTGGTTGTTGCCAACCCTGGCCCTGGTCATCGGTGTGGCGGTCGGTTTCATTGTTGCCCGCCTGCTGCCCAACGCGGCGCCGAGCAACACCCAGCGCCAACTGGATGACATCCAGAAGCGCTTCGACAGCTACCAGAACGAAGTGGTCACCCACTTCAACAGCACCGCCATGCTGGTCAAGAAACTGACCCAGAGCTACCAGGACGTACAGGATCACCTGGCCGAAGGCGCCAACAGCCTGGCCCTCGATGAAGTCACTCGCCAGCGCCTGCTGGCTGCACTGCATTCCGAAGCGCCGCAAGGCCCGCGTGACCGCCTGACCCCACCGAAAGACACCGCCGAAGTGCCGCGCGACTATGCGCCAAAAGCGCCAAATTCGCCGGGCATGCTCGATGAGAGCTACGGGCTCAAGCGTTGATCTGCTGAACATGAAAAAGGCCTCGCAAGAGGCCTTTTTTGTGCTTTGAATCGCCAAGAGAACCCCGCCAGTGCGGGGTTCCCAGTTCAGATCAAGGCTTGCGCCAGGACTGGCCACCTTCATCATCGTCACCGCCACTGCGGCAAATGAACAGGTCGATGTATTTCGGGAATACGCTCATTGTCAAACTCCTCTTGGATAAGCCGGCCAATTCACCAGCTCATCCAAAGTGCCATCGCCTGATCCCGTAAGGCATTGGGCAAGTATTCCCGATCCTGCAAGGCAAGGTCATGCACACGCCTTCAACGCCACCTCGATATCTGCCAGCAGGTCCTCCACATCCTCCAGCCCCACTGACAACCTCACCAGCCCCTCTGATATCCCGTGATGCGCCCGCTCTTGTGGCGTGTAACTGGAGTGCGTCATGCTCGCCGGGTGCTGAGCCAGCGACTCCGCATCCCCCAGGCTCACTGCCCGGGCAAAAAGCTGCAGCGCATTCATGAAACGCCGCCCTGCCTCTATCCCCCCCTTGAGCTCAAAGGCAATCATCCCGCCCGGCAGACGCATCTGCCGCTGTGCCAGTTCGTACTGGGCAAACGACGGCAACCCTGGGTAGTGAATCAGCTCCACCTGCGGCTGCCGAGCCAGAAACTGCGCAACCTGCAACGCATTGGCGCAGTGGCGGTCCATGCGCAGAGCCAAGGTCTTGATACCGCGCATCAATAGCGAGGCGTCATGCGGCGACAGCACAGCCCCGGTCATGTCTTTGAGCCCTTCAAGGCGAATCCGGTCGACCAGCGCCTTGCGCCCCACCACCAGGCCTGCGGTGATGTCCCCATGGCCACTGAGGTACTTGGTCGCCGAATGCACCACCAGGTCCGCCCCCAGTTCCAGTGGCCGCTGCAGGTAGGGCGTGCAGTAGGTGTTGTCGACCACCACAAGCACATCACTCCCCCGCACCGCCTCGACGACCGCCGCTATATCCACCAGTTGCATGTTGGGGTTGGCCGGTGTTTCGAAGTAGATCATCCGCGTTTTGCTGTTGATCGCCGCTTTCAGTGCCTTGGCATCGTTAAGGTCGACATGGTGGATCTTGACCCCGAACTCGCCAATGCCATGGTGCAGGAACGCGAAGGTGCAGCCATACAAGGTGCGCCCCACGATCAGCTCATCACCAGGCCGCAGCAGGGTCCAGAGCGTCGAAGTAATGGCCCCCATCCCCGACGCCAGCGCCAATCCCGCCTCACCACCCTCCAGCGAGGCCATGCGTTGCTCGAGCAAGGCCAAGGTGGGGTTGGAGATGCGGCTATAGAAGTGCCCCGCCTCCTCCCCGGCGAAGCACGCAGCGCCGTATTCGACAGTCGGGAAGGCATAGGTAGCGGTCTGGTACACCGGCGGCACCAGGGCACCACCGTGGGAAAGCGGGTCGTAGCCATGGTGAATGGCCCGTGTGGAAAAACCGGTGTTGTTAGGGGAGCCGCGCATGGCAACAGCCTCTTGTGGTTTGTTATAAGCTTATGCCACCGAGCTGCCCGATTTTTTCCAAAATAGCCCACGCATCTGCGTGCTTGCTGGAACAAAAACAACAATTAACGGACCAGGAGGGCAAAACATGCCTTCAAGCCTCGACCGCACCGACCGCGCCCTGCTCGCCGCCTTGCAGGACAACGCCCGCCTCACCGTCGCCGAACTTGCCGACCAGGTGGCATTGACCACCTCGCCCTGCTGGCGCCGGGTCAAGCTGCTGGAAGACAACGGCTATATCACTGGCTACCAGGCCATCCTCTCGCCCAAGTCGCTGGGGTTTGGCGTGACCGCGTTCGTCAGCATCATGATGGACTCGCACACCAAGGACATGGCGCTGGCGTTTGAGCAGCGGCTTATGGAAATCCCCGAAATCGTGGCCTGCCACAACATCTCCGGGCGCTATGACTTTTTGCTGGAGATCCTGGCCCGGGACCTGGAGTCGTTCGGGGAGTTCACCCGCGAAGTGCTGCAGCGGCTGCCGGGGGTGAAGGAGATCTATTCGAGTTTTTCCTACAAGGCGGTGAAGGAGCGGCGGGTGATTCCGGTGTCGGAAAAACATATCTGAACCGGATACGCAGCACCTGCGGGAGCGAGAAATAAAAAAACCCCGCCGAAGCGGGGTTTTTCCTGCTGGCCAGCGCTTAGATAGCGCCACGCTGGCGCAGTACGTCCAGCACCAGTTTCACACCTTCGTCCACGCTAGTGGCCTGGGTGTCGATCACAAGGTCTGCATCCAGCGGCACATCGAACGGGAAGCTTTCGCCCGGGATGTTTTCGCCACCGGCAGCGTACAGGCCTTGCGGGTCGCGCTCGCGGCAAGCCAGCGGCGAGGCCTGGACGTAAACGGTCACCAGGCGCTCTTTGCCGATCAGGGCCTTGGCCTGTTCGCGGCCTTCGGCATCCGGGGCCACGAACGCAGCCAGGGTCAGCAGGCCGGCTTCGTTGAACTGGCGCGCCACATGGGCGGCGCGGCGCCAGTTTTCGGTGCGACCGGCGCGGTCTTGCGGCAAACCCTTGTTCAGGTCGTGGCGCAGGTTCTGGCCGTCGAGCACGTATACCGCACGGCCCATGTCGAACAGCTTGCGCTCCACGGCATAGGCCAAGGTGCTCTTGCCAGCGCCGGACAGGCCGCTGAACAGCACGGTGGCTGGCTGCTGGCCGAAGCGCAGGGCGCGCTCTTCGGTAGACACGTGGGCCTGCTTGCCATGCTGGCCGGTGCTGCCGTGTGGCAGAACAGGCGGAGCGATGATCATGCCGGCGCCGACGGTGCCGTTGGTCAGGCGGTCGATCACGATGAACGCACCGGTGGTGCGGTTGCTGTCGTAGCCGTCCAGGGCGATCGAGGCGTCCAGCGCAACTTTCACGCGGCCGATCTCGTTCAGTTGCAGTGCGCTGGCAGCGCCCTGCTCCAGGGTGTTCACATCGACCTTGTGGGTGATGCTGGCAATCGAGCCCGGCACGTAGCTGGTGGCGCGCTTGATGTCGTACTTCTTGCCCGGGAGCATTGGCTCTTCGGCCATCCACACCAGCATGGCATCGAACTGGTCGGTCACCGGCGGTACGTTGTCGGCATGTACCAGCAGGTCGCCACGGGAGATGTCGATCTCGTCTTCCATGGTCAGGGTCACGGCCTGGCCTGGGCCGGCGTTTTCCAGTTCACCTTCGTAGGTGACGATGGACTTGACGCGGCTGCTCTTGCCCGACGGCAGCACGACGATTTCGTCGCCCTTGTGCACCACGCCGCTGGCAATGGTGCCGGCGAAGCCGCGGAAGTTCAGGTTCGGGCGGTTCACGTACTGCACCGGGAAGCGCAGGTCGGTGAAGTTGCGGTCGGCCGCAACCTCGACAGTTTCGAGGATTTCCATCAGCGTCGGGCCGGTGTACCACGGCGAACGCTCGCTATGGTTGACCACGTTGTCGCCCTTGAGCGCCGACATTGGAACGAAGTGCAGGCTGCTCGGGGTCAGGTTGATGGCTTCGGCAAACTTCAGGTAGTCGGCCTTGATCGACTCGAATACGCCTTCATCGAAGCCCTTCAGGTCCATCTTGTTGATTGCGACCACGATGTGCTTGATGCCCAGCAGCGAGGCAATGTAGCTGTGGCGACGGGTCTGGGTCTGCACGCCGTAGCGGGCATCGACCAGGATGATCGCCAGGTCGCAGGTGGACGCACCGGTGGCCATGTTGCGGGTGTACTGCTCGTGGCCCGGGGTGTCGGCGATGATGAACTTGCGCTTGGCGGTGGAGAAGTAGCGGTAGGCGACATCGATGGTGATGCCCTGCTCACGCTCGGCCTGCAGGCCGTCGACCAGCAATGCCAGGTCGATTTCTTCGCCGGTGGTGCCGACTTTCTTCGAATCACGGGTGATGGCTTCGAGGTGGTCCTCGTAGATCATCTTCGAATCGTGCAGCAGGCGCCCGATCAGGGTGCTCTTGCCGTCATCCACGTTGCCGCAGGTGAGGAAACGCAGCAGTTCTTTGCGCTCGTGCTGAGCCAGATAAGCGAGGATGTCTTCGCTGATCAAATCGGATTGGTGCGACATGGAGTAACCCTGAAAATTAGAAGTAGCCCTGACGTTTTTTGTCTTCCATGGAACCGGCGCCATCGTGGTCGATGACCCGGCCCTGGCGCTCGGAAGTGCGCGTCAGGAGCATTTCCTGAATGATGTCGGTCAGCGTTTCTGCTTCCGACTCGACAGCACCCGTCAACGGGTAGCAACCGAGGGTACGGAAACGCACCTTCTTCTTGACGATACGGGCCTTCTCTTCCTCGGAAAGGTGCTCGAGGATGCGCTCGTCGTCGATCATGATCAGGGTGCCGTTCTTCTCGATGACTTCACGCTCGGCGGCGAAGTACAGCGGCACGATCGGGATGCCTTCAAGGTAGATGTACTGCCAGATGTCCAGCTCGGTCCAGTTCGACAGCGGGAAGACGCGGATCGACTCGCCCTTGTTGACCTTGCCGTTGTAAACGTTCCACAGCTCGGGGCGCTGGTTTTTCGGGTCCCAGCGGTGCTTGCTGTCGCGGAACGAATACACACGCTCTTTGGCCCGCGACTTCTCTTCGTCGCGGCGCGCGCCACCGAAGGCGGCGTCGAAACCATGCTTGTCCAGTGCCTGCTTCAAGCCCTGGGTCTTCATGATGTCGGTGTGCTTGGAGCTGCCATGGGTGAACGGGTTGATGCCCTGCGCCACACCCTCAGGGTTGACGTGGGTGATCAGTTCCAGGCCCATTTCCTCGACCATCTTGTCGCGGAAGCTGTACATCTCCTGGAATTTCCACTGGGTGTCGACGTGCATCACCGGGAACGGCAGCTTGCCCGGGAAGAAGGCCTTGCGCGCCAGGTGCAGCATCACGGCGGAATCCTTGCCGATCGAGTACAGCATCACCGGGTTGTCGAACTCGGCGGCCACCTCGCGGATAATGTGGATGCTTTCCGCCTCCAGCTGTTTCAAGTGCGTCAGTTTGTCGACCATGGCTACTCACGAAAAACGATCTTATGGACGGCCTGCGGGCCGTGTTCGAGCGAGCCACTTTATCACAGCGGCTGCTTCTATTTAGGAGGCGGGCTAGATCGAAAAGGTCTAACGATATGACTGCGGGTTTGGGCTCTGCCTGCCCAGCACCGAGCCCTGCAGGAGCAGCCTTGTGCTGCGAAGAGGCCGGTACAGCAGATAGGGATCTATTGCTTGCGTCGACCCTTCGCAGCACAAGGCTGCTCCTACAACGAACCGCATGCAACTCCGAAAGCCTCAGATGGGATTGGGGCAATCGATGAACAGGTGCTCCACGGCAAACCGCCGCGCAAGGTAATCGCCCAGCGCCTGCACCCCGTAACGCTCGGTGGCATGGTGCCCGGCAGCAATGAAGCTGACGCCATTCTCGCGCGCGCTGTGGTAGGTCTGCTCCGACGCCTCGCCGGTCAGGTACAGGTCCACCCCGGCGGCAATCGCCGTGTCGATGTAACCCTGCCCGCCACCGGTGCACCAGCCGACCCTGCGGATCATCTGCTCGCCGTCCACCAGCAACGGCTCACGCCCCAGCACTTCCTGAACCCGCCGGGCAAAATCGCGCGCAGTCACAGGTTCAGCCAGTGAGCCGACCAACCCCACCACCTTGGGGTTCTCCGGGTCCAGCGGGCCTTCGACGGTGATGTCCAGTTGCCGCGCCAACTGCACGTTGTTGCCTACCTCCGGATGCACATCCAGCGGCAGGTGAAACGCCAGCAGGCTGATGTCGTTGTTCAGCAAGGTTTTCAGGCGACGCTGGCGGATACCGGTAATGCACGGGTTCTCACCCTTCCAGAAGTAACCATGGTGCACCAGCACCAGGTCGGCCTGGGCCTCGACCGCAGCATCCAGCAACGCCTGGCTGGCAGTAACGCCGCTGACGATACGACTGACCTGCGGCCGGCCCTCCACTTGCAGGCCATTGGGGCAATAATCCTGGATCTTCGCGCTGCCCAGGTAACGCTCGGCTTCCTCGACCAGGATGTTTAGAGCGACGGCCATGAAAATCTCCTCGAAAACTTCGCTTTTCTCGGGCGCAACGCCAATGGAACGCCCGTATAATGCCGGCCATTATGGGCCGTCGCCGGCACTGGGGGAACCGGTGTATGATCGCGCGCGCTCATGCCCCACTGCGCGGCCACTGGCCCTCGCTCTTTCCAGGATTCGTTCATGTTCAAGGCTTTGCGTTACTTTGGCTGGCCCCTGCTAACCGGCGTACTGATCGCCATGCTGATCATCCAGCGCTTCCCGGAGTGGGTAGGCCTGCCCAGCCAGGACGTCAACCTGCAACAGGCACCGCAGACCACGCGGATCATGCAGGGCCCGGTGTCGTATGCCGACGCCGTGACACTGGCCGCCCCCGCCGTGGTCAACCTGTACACCACCAAAGTGGTGAACAAAAGCGCCCATCCGCTGTTCGAAGACCCGCAGTTCCGCCGTTTCTTCGGCGACAACCTGCCCAAGCAACGCCGTTGGGAATCGAGCCTGGGCTCGGCGGTGATCATGAGCCCCGAGGGCTACCTGCTGACCAACAACCATGTCACCAGCGGCGCCGACCAGATCGTCGTGGCCCTGAAAGATGGCCGCGAAACCCTGGCCCGCGTGATCGGCAGCGACCCGGAAACCGACCTGGCGGTGCTGAAGATCGACCTGAAGAACCTGCCGGCGATCACCATCGGCCGTTCCGACACCATCCACATCGGCGACGTGTCGCTGGCCATCGGCAACCCGTTCGGGGTCGGCCAAACCGTGACCATGGGCATCATCAGTGCCACCGGCCGTAACCAGCTGGGCCTGAACAACTACGAAGACTTCATCCAGACCGACGCAGCGATCAACCCCGGCAACTCGGGCGGCGCACTGGTCGATGCCAGTGGCAACCTGGTCGGCATCAACACCGCGATCTTCTCCAAGTCCGGCGGTTCGCAGGGCATCGGCTTCGCCATCCCGGTGAAACTGGCACTGGAGGTGATGAAGTCGATCGTCGAGCACGGCCAGGTGATCCGTGGCTGGCTGGGCATCGAGGTGCAGCCGCTGAGCCAGGAGCTGGCCGAATCGTTCGGCATGAAGGACCGCCCGGGTATCGTGGTGGCCGGTATCTTCCGCGAAGGGCCGGCGGCCAAGGCCGGGTTGCAACTGGGTGACGTGATCCTGAGCATCAACGGCGAACCGGCCGGTGACGGGCGCAAGTCGATGAACCAGGTGGCGCGGATCAAGCCCACCGACAAGATCACCATCGAGGTGATGCGCAATGGGCAGCAGCTGAAGCTGATTGCCGAGGTGGGGCTGCGGCCGCCACCGGCGCCGGCTGCAACGCAAGAAGAAAAGTAACCCTCCCGTGTAGAAGCGGCCTTGTGCCGCGAAAGGGCCGCATGGCGGCCCCAGCCATATCAGCGGCGAAGCTGAAACCCTGGGGCCGCTGCGCGGCCCTTTCGCGGCACAAGGCCGCTCCTACAGGGATCGCGACAGCCCCCTCAATAGTGCAGCACCAGTTGCCTCAATGCAGGATCTGGCTCAGGAACAACCTGGTCCGGTCACTGCGCGGCCGGTCGAAGAAGTCATCCGGCGCCGCCTGCTCCACGATCTCCCCCTTGTCCATGAAGATCACCCGGTTCGCCACGGTGCGGGCAAAGCCCATCTCGTGGGTCACGCAGAGCATGGTCATGCCGTCTTCGGCCAGGCCCACCATGGTATCGAGCACTTCCTTGACCATTTCCGGGTCCAGCGCCGAGGTCGGCTCGTCGAACAGCATGATCTTCGGCTTCATGCACAGCGCACGGGCAATGGCCACACGCTGCTGCTGGCCACCCGACAACTGCCCCGGGTACTTGTGTGCCTGCTCGGGAATACGCACACGCTCCAGATAATGCATGGCAATTTCCTCGGCCTTGCGCCGCGGCATCTTGCGCACCCACATGGGCGCCAGGGTGCAGTTTTCCAGAATGCTCAGGTGCGGGAACAGGTTGAAGTGCTGGAACACCATGCCCACTTCGCGGCGGATGGCCTCGATCTGCTTGAGGTCGTTGGTCAGCTCGACGCCATCGACCACGATACGCCCCTGCTGGTGCTCTTCCAGGCGGTTGAGGCAACGGATGGTGGTGGACTTGCCCGAGCCGGACGGCCCGCACAGCACGATGCGCTCGCCCTGGCGCACGTTCAGGTTGATGTCCTTGAGCACATGGAACTGGCCGTACCACTTGTTCACACCCTGCATCTGGATGATGCCTTCGGGGCCGGCAGGCTGCTTGATCGCTTCACTCATTTCGAAACTCCTAACGCTTGTGGCCAGTGTCCAGCTTGCGCTCCAGGTGCATGGAGTAGCGGGACATACCGAAACAGAAAATCCAGAACACCAGGGCGGCGAACACATAGCCCTCGGTAGCCATGCCCAGCCAGGCCGGGTCGGCGGCAGCTTGCTTGACGCTGTTCAGCAGGTCGAACAGGCCGATGATGATCACCAGGCTGGTGTCCTTGAACAAGGCAATGAAGGTGTTGACGATGCCGGGGATCACCAGCTTGAGCGCCTGCGGCAGAATCACCAGGCCCATCGAGCGCCAGTAGCCCAGGCCCATGGCCGCAGCGGCTTCGTACTGGCCCTTGGGGATGGCCTGCAGACCGCCGCGCACCACCTCGGCGATATACGCCGACTGGAACAGGATCACGCCGATCATTGCCCGCAGCAGCTTGTCGAAGCTCATGCCTTCGGGCAGGAACAACGGCAGCATCACCGACGACATGAACAGCACGGTAATCAACGGCACGCCGCGCCAGAACTCGATGAAGGTCACGCACACCACCTTCACGGCCGGCATCCTCGAACGCCGGCCCAGGGCCAGCAGGATGCCCAGCGGCAAGGCGCCGACAATACCCACGGTGGCGATCACCAGGGTCAGCATCAACCCGCCCCACTGGCTTGTCGGTACGCTTTCCAGGCCCAGGTACCCACCGTGCAGCAGGGTGTAGGCCAGTATCGGGTACAGCACCAGGAAGCCCAGGCCGTAGAAGGCCTTGCGCGGGAAGCGCTTGATGAACAGCGGCGCAGCGCCGATGACGGCAAGCCACACCGTCAGGTCCACCCGCCAGCGCAGCTCGGCCGGGTAGTAGCCGTACATGAACTGGCCAAAGCGCTGCTGCACGAACACCCAGCAGGCGCCCTCCTTGGTGCAGTCGGCGCGGGTGGTGCCGACCCAGTTGGCGTCGATCAACGCCCACTGCAGCAGCGGTGGCACGATCAGCCATACCAGGTAGATGGCGAGCAGGGTCAACAGCGTGTTGTGCCAGCTGGAGAACAGATTGGCACGCATCCATGCGAGCACGCCGACGGTTTTCACCGGTGGCGGCATATCGGGTTTGAAAACATGGGCATTCACGGGCGTATCCTCACCGCTCGATCAGCGCTATGCGCTTGTTGTACCAGTTCATCAGCAGCGAAATGCTGATGCTGATGGCGAGATAGACACTCATGGTGATCGCAATCACCTCAATGGCCTGGCCGGTCTGATTGAGCACGGTGCCGGCGAACAGCGAGACCATCTCCGGGTAACCGATACCGGCCGCCAGCGAGGAGTTCTTCGCCAGGTTCAGGTACTGGCTGGTCAGCGGCGGAATGATCACCCGCAGTGCCTGGGGAATGATCACCTTGCGCAGGGTCGGCCCCTCGCGCAGGCCCAGCGAGCGCGCGGCTTCGGTCTGACCATGGCTGACCGAACGGATGCCGGAACGCACGATTTCAGCAATGAAGGCTGCCGTATAGATAGTCAGCGCCAAGGTCAGCGCCAGCAGCTCGGGGATCAGCACCCAGCCACCGACGAAGTTGAAGCCCTTGAGCTGCGGCACTTCCCAGCTGACCGGGCTGCCGAACAACAGCACGCTCAGGCCCGGGATGACCAGCAGCAGCGCCAGCCCCACCCAGAACTTGTGGAACGGCACGCCAGTCTCGTCGAAGCGCTTGTTGGCCAGGCGCACCATCACGACAATGGCGGCAATTGCCACCACCAGGGCAATGATGAATGGCCAGAAGCCATCAGCCATGGATGCGCCAGGCATGTTCAGGCCACGGTTGCTGATGAAGAACATATCGTCGATGTTGATGCTGCCCCGCGGTCCCGGCAGCGTCAGGAACACGGCGAAGTACCAGAACAGGATCTGCAGCAACGGCGGGATGTTGCGGAAGGTTTCCACATACACGGTCGCCAGTTTGTTGATCATCCAGTTGGGTGACAGGCGAGCCACACCGATGATGAAGCCCAGAATGGTCGCCAGGATGACGCCGATGAAGGTCACCAGCAGGGTATTGAGCAGGCCGATGACGAACACCCGCGCATAGCTGTCGGATTCCACATAGGGGATCAGGTGCTGGGCGATGCCGAAGCCTGCACTGCGGTCGAGGAAATCGAAGCCCGAGGTGATACCCCGGTGTTGCAGGTTGGTTTGTGTGTTGTGGAACAGGTACCAGCCCAGGCCGACCACGAAGACGATCGTGAGGATCTGGAACAGCCACGCGCGCACACGCGGATCGTTAAGGGACAAGCCCTTGGGTGCGCCGATTTGATTTTGCATGAAGTGCCCCGGACAGTAGGGATTCGAACAGCCTGCGGCGGCGGGATGCCGCCGCAGGATGCAACCATCAGCGCACAGGTGGCGCGTACTGGATGCCGCCGTTGTTCCACAGGGCGTTCATGCCACGGTCGATCTTCAGGTCGGTGCTCTGGCCCAGGTTCTTCTCGAACACTTCGCCGTAGTTGCCGACTTGCTTGACGATCTGAACTACCCAGTCTTTGGGCAGCTTGAGGTCCTTGCCGTACTCACCATCCGCACCCAGCAGGCGGGCGACGTCAGGGTTTTTGGTGCCTTTGGCTTCGGCCTCGACATTCTTCGAGGTGACGCCCGCCTCTTCGGCGTTGAGCATGGCGAACAGGGTCCACTTGACGATGCTGAACCACTCCTCGTCGCCTTTACGCACCACCGGGCCCAGCGGCTCCTTGGAGATGGTTTCCGGCAGCACCACGTAGTCGGTCGGCGCTGCCAGCTTGGAACGCTGGGCGAACAGCTGCGACTTGTCCGAGGTCAGCACGTCGCAACGGCCCGACTCCAGCGACTTGGCGCTTTCGTCCGAGGTGTCGAAGGTGATCGGGGTGTACTTGAGGTTATTGGCGCGGAAGAAGTCCGACACGTTCAGCTCGGTGGTGGTACCGGCCTGGATACAGATGGTTGCGCCATCAAGCTCCTTGGCACTGGATACACCCAGCTTCTTGTTGACCAGGAAGCCAACGCCGTCGTAGTAGGTGACACCGGCAAACACCAGGCCCATGCCGGCATCGCGCGAACTGGTCCAGGTGGTGTTGCGCGATAGCACGTCGACCTCGCCCGACTGCAGGGCGGTGAAGCGTTCCTTGGCGTTGAGCTGGCTGAACTTGACCTTGGTCGCGTCGCCGAACACGGCGGCGGCCACGGCGCGACAGACATCGGCGTCGATACCGACGATCTTGCCCTGCGCATCAGGTACCGAGAAGCCCGGAAGACCGTCGCTCACGCCACACTGGACGAAGCCCTTCTTCTTTACCGCATCGAGGGTGGCGCCGGCCTGGGCAGTGCTCACGGCGCCCAGTGCGGCGGCAGCGGTCAGGACTGCCAGGGTGGTTTTCAACATCTTCATTCACAACCTCCAAATCGCTCTTGTTGTATCGAGCCGGAATTGCACCGCACCCTTTTGAGGCGTATCCGACCCGTATTGGCTTGTTATTGGGTCAATTGGCGCAATGGACTGTTCTGTGACAGCCTTCGCGTACAAAGGGTGTTACCGTCTCGGCCTGCCCTTTGCATCACAGATTGAATTGCAAAGCGCGTACCAGATTCTGTGGCTGTAGCGTTTAAGCGCTCGTCAAGTAGGGAAAGTTGTATCGTTGCGACATTCTTTTTCCGACAATCATTTCCAGCGCCTTCTTTTCACGCACGCCATAACAAGACCCGCACACTTTCGGAGCAGTCATGACCAACCCGCTGATTCTCGAACCACAGAAAACCGCTGACGCCTGTGTGATCTGGTTGCACGGTCTGGGGGCCGACCGTTACGACTTCCTACCTGTGGCCGAATTCATGCAGGAGCGTCTGCTCGGCACCCGCTTCATCATGCCCCAGGCCCCGACCCGTCCAGTTACCATAAATGGCGGGTATGCCATGCCCAGCTGGTATGACATCAAGGCCATGACCCCGGCCCGCGCCATTGACGAAGCGCAGCTGGAAGCGTCGGCCGAGCAAGTGGTTGCCCTGATCAAGGCTGAGCAGGCCAAAGGCATCAACCTGTCGCGGATCTTCCTGGCCGGCTTCTCCCAGGGTGGCGCGGTGGTGCTGCACACTGCCTATATAAAGTGGCAAGAAGCACTGGGCGGGGTAATTGCCCTGTCCACCTATGCCCCCACCTTCAATGACGCGCACCAGTTGAGTGCCTGTCAGCAGCGCACCCCGGCCCTGTGCCTGCATGGTGTGCATGACCCGGTGGTGATCCCGTCCATGGGCCGCACCGCCTTCGAGTACCTGAACACCTGGGGCGTCGCCGCCCGCTGGTACGAATACCCGATGGAACACGAAGTGGTAGTCGAAGAACTGAACGACATCCACAACTGGCTCAGCGAGCAACTGCAATAGGCTGGCTCTCTTGTAGTTGTGGGAGTATTCCGCTACGCCGCGCCCGGATCTTGCATTACACTGCCCGGCGTACATTCCTTAATCAGTTGATGAGACGATCGTGCTCAAAGCACTCAAGAAAATATTCGGCAAGGGAGACGCCGCGCCACAGGCCGTCGCTCCTGCTGCCAGCGTGACGCCGCCTGCGCCCGCACCCGCCAGAGAGGCCCGGCCCGCAGCAAAACCGGCCGTACCGCATGCCAACACCGCCCCCGAGGCTGAACAAACCGCAACCGCTACCGCTACGCCACCTGCCGACAAAGCGGGCAAGGACAAACCGCGTCGCGAGCGCAAGCCCAAGCCGCAGGCCAGCCTGTGGAAGCCGGAAGACTTCGTGGTCGAGCCGCAGGAAGGCAAGACCCGCTTCCACGACTTCAAACTGTCCAACGAGCTGATGCACGCCATCCACGACCTGGGCTTCCCGTACTGCACGCCGATCCAGGCGCAGGTGCTGGGTTATACCCTGCGTGGCCAGGACGCCATCGGCCGGGCACAGACCGGTACCGGCAAGACTGCGGCGTTTTTGATTTCGATCATTTCCCAGCTGCAGCAGACGCCACCGCCCAAGGAACGCTACATGGGCGAACCGCGTGCGCTGATCATCGCGCCTACCCGCGAGCTGGTGGTGCAGATTGCCAAGGACGCCGCTGCGCTGACCAAGTACACCGGGCTGAACGTCATGAGCTTCGTCGGCGGCATGGACTTCGACAAGCAACTGAAGGCCCTTGAAGCACGCCACTGCGACATCCTCGTAGCTACCCCAGGCCGCCTGCTGGACTTCAACCAGCGCGGCGAGGTGCACCTGGACATGGTCGAGGTGATGGTGCTGGACGAAGCCGACCGCATGCTCGACATGGGCTTTATCCCCCAGGTACGCCAGATCATTCGCCAGACGCCGCCGAAAAGCGAGCGCCAGACCCTGCTGTTCTCCGCCACCTTCACCGACGACGTGATGAACCTGGCGAAGCAATGGACCACCAACCCGGCCATCGTCGAGATCGAACCGGAAAACGTGGCCAGCGAAACGGTCGAGCAGCACGTGTATGCGGTGGCTGGCAGCGACAAGTACAAGCTGCTGTACAACCTGGTGACCCAGAACAACTGGGAACGGGTGATGGTGTTTGCCAACCGCAAGGACGAAGTGCGGCGCATCGAGGAAAAACTGGTGCGCGACGGCATCAATGCCGCCCAGCTGTCGGGCGACGTGCCGCAGCACAAGCGCATCCGCACCCTGGAAAACTTCCGCGAGGGGCGCATCACCGTGCTGGTGGCCACCGACGTGGCCGGGCGTGGCATCCATATCGATGGTATCAGCCACGTGATCAACTTCACCCTGCCAGAAGACCCGGACGACTACGTGCACCGCATTGGCCGTACCGGCCGGGCGGGGGCCAGTGGCGTGTCGATCAGTTTTGCCGGGGAGGATGACTCGTATCAGTTGCCGGCCATCGAAGAACTGCTGGGGCGCAAGATCAAGTGCGAAATGCCGCCCGATGAACTGCTAAAGCCAGTGCCGCGCAAACACCACTGATGCTGGGGCTGCTTTGCAGCCCAATCGCCGGCAAGCCGGCTCCCACATGTACTGCACAGGCTTCGGCAGCTGCGGATTACCTGTGAGAGCGGGCTTGCCCCGCGAACCGGGGCAAGCCCCGGCCATCAGACAGAAATCTACCAGCGCCCCGCCGCATCCTGGTCACTCTGCTTGCCTTCAACCCACCGCGGCCCTTCCTCGGTATTCTCCTTCTTCCAGAACGGCGCCCGGGTCTTCAGGTAGTCCATGATGAAGTTGCAGGCATCGAACGCGGCCTGCCGATGGGCACTGGCCACACCGACAAACACGATCGGCTCGCCCGGCTCCAGCGCCCCGATGCGGTGCAACACCTCCACCTTGAGCAACGGCCAGCGCTGCTCGGCCTCGACAACGATCTTGGCCAGCGCCTTTTCGGTCATGCCCGGGTAGTGTTCAAGGAACATCCCCGCCACTTCGCGGCCATCGTTGAAATCCCGCACATAGCCGACAAAACCAACCACCGCGCCCACGCCAACATTGGCCGCATGCATGGCATTAACCTCGGCGCCCGGGTCGAACGCGCCTTGCTGCACTCGCACTGCCATGTTCAGCCTCCGGTCACCGGCGGGAAGAACGCCACTTCATCACCCTCTTCCAGTGGCTCATCAAGCTTGCACAGCTCTTCGTTGCGCGCGCACATCAGGTTCTGCTCAGCCAGCACCGCATAGTGCCCACCCTTGCCCACCAGGGCCTGGCGCACATCGTCCAGCACCTTGAACGCGCCTTCTACACGCTCGCCATCCACACCCAGCAGTTCGCGGTAGCGGGCGAAGTACATCACCTTGACCTTCATCATGCCTGCACCTTGTAGTGGCCACTCTTGCCGCCGAGCTTTTCCAGCAGGCGCACCTGTTCGATGACCATGCCCTTGTCCACAGCCTTGCACATGTCGTAGATCGTCAGCGCGGCAACGCTGGCAGCGGTCAGTGCTTCCATCTCCACGCCGGTCTGCCCAGCCAGCTTGCAACGGGCGACAATACGCACGGCGTCCTCGCCCTCGGCGCTGAGCTCGACCTTGACGCTAGTCAGCATCAGCGGGTGGCACAGCGGGATCAGGTCGCTGGTCTTCTTCGCCGCCTGGATCCCGGCAATGCGTGCCACGGCGAACACGTCGCCCTTGGGATGTTCGCCGTCGACGATCATCTGCAGGGTCTGCGGCAACATGCGCACCCGCGCCTCGGCGATGGCCTCACGCTCGGTCACGGCCTTTTCAGTGACGTCGACCATGTTGGCCCGCCCCTGGGAATCAAGATGTGTCAGCACTGCTCTGCTCCTGTGAAGGGAACAGCCAGTGTAAACCTGTGGGTCAGGTTTGAGCAGAGGTATGAGGCATGCACATCACCTGCAGGAGCAACCTTGTGCTGCGAAAGGGCCGGCATGACTGGAAAATAGCTATGCCTGTAATGGCCTCTTCGCAGCACAAGGCTGCTCCTACAAGGGAAGGCCGGGCGGCGAACCGCCCGGCGGTGAAGGTTACAGATGCGACTCGGCGTACTCGGCCAGCACCGAGCGTGGCACGCCCTGCAGGGTGATGTGCACGCCATGGGGGAAGTCCTTGAAGCGCTCGGTCAGGTAGGTCAGGCCCGAGCTGGTCGCGGACAGGTAGGGGGTGTCAATCTGCGCCAGGTTGCCCAGGCAGACCACCTTGGAACCGGAGCCGGCACGGGTGATGATGGTTTTCATCTGGTGCGGCGTCAGGTTCTGGCACTCGTCGATCAGGATCAGGCTTTGCTGGAAGCTACGGCCTCGGATGTAGTTCAGCGACTTGAACTGCAACGGCACGCGCTCAAGGATGTACTCGACGCTGCCATGGGTGCTTTCGTCATCCATGTGCAAGGCTTCGAGGTTGTCGGTGATGGCGCCCAGCCAAGGCTCCATCTTCTCGGCCTCGGTGCCCGGCAGGAAGCCGATTTCCTGGTCCAGCCCCTGCACGCTGCGGGTGGCGATGATGCGCCGGTAGCGCTTGCTGACCATGGTCTGCTCGATGGCCGCGGCCAGGGCCAGGATGGTCTTGCCGGAACCGGCCGCGCCAGTCAGGTTGACCAGATGGATATCCGGATCGAGCAACGCGAACAGCGCCAGGCTCTGGTGGATATCGCGTGGCTTCAGCCCCCAGGCCTCCTGGTGCAGCAGCGGCTCCTGGTGCAGGTCGAGCAGCAGCAGTTCATCGTTGCGGATACCCTTGATCCAGCCGACGAAGCCCTGTTCGTCGATGATGAACTCGTTGATGTGAACCGCGGGCAGGTTGTCGATCATCTGCACCCGATGCCAGGTGCGGCCGCGCTCCTGACGGGTATCAACCTTGCTGACCCGGTCCCAGAACGAGCCGGTGACCGAGTGGTAGCCCTTGGACAGCAAGGACACGTCATCCACCAGCTGGTCGGTGCTGTAGTCCTCGGCCGCAATGCCACAGGCGCGCGCTTTCAAGCGCATGTTGATGTCTTTGGTAACCAGCACCACGTCCAGGTCGGTGCGCCGCGCCCGTACTTCAAGCAGCTGGTTGATGATGATGTTGTCGTTGAGGTTTTCCGGCAGCAGCTTGTTCGGCTCGTTGCGCGGGGTCATCAGGATGGACAGGAAGCCTTTGGGCCCGCTCTTGTTGCGCTGGATCGGCACGCCCTGCTCGACATCGTTGGGCGAGGCGTCGCCCAGGGTCTGGTCGATCAGGCGGATGGCCTGGCGGCATTCGGCGGCGATGGTCTGTTTGCCGGTCTTGAGCTTGTCGAGTTCCTCCAGCACCGTCATCGGGATGGCGACATGGTGCTCCTCGAAGTTCAGTAACGCGTTGGGGTCGTGAATCAGGACGTTGGTATCGAGCACATACAGGATTGGCTTGCTGGAGGAAGGGTTGCGTCCTTGGTCATCCATACTCGGTCACCTTATGTCGAAGCCACACGGCGCGGTCTGTTGCGCCGCAGAGTGACTACCGGTCTCCCCTGCACCGCGTTGTTACGGGCGGGAAGCGAACCTGGCTAGGTGGGCCTGGATGACGCCACCTGTGCTGCAGGAATCGGCTGTCTGGTTTCTTCATACCGCAAAACCGATGAACGAAAAAAGTATTTTTATGTGTTTTGAAGTTTATTTTTCTGATTGATGAAGAAGCCTTGGCGGCGAAGCCAGAGGGGACTACGCTCAGAAGTCATACCCCCTCTTCGCGATAAGCATAATCCCGGCAATCCGCCCAGCCAATGCCGCTCTGGGCGGTGTTGCGCAGCAACCACTCCACCGCTGGCTGCGCCTTGGGCAGGCTGTCATGGAGCTGGATCACGCCCTTGCGCCACAGCAGCATCAGGGTCAGCACCCGCTGCGCAGAGGCCTCTGCGCTCAGTGCGCCATCGTCCAGGGCATCGATATCCCACAACGATACCCGCAGCTGCTGGCTGGCCATGAACGCCTCGCCATCGGCACGACGCTGCCCGTAGGGTGGCCGGAACAACGGCACATACTCTGCCGGCAGGTCGGCCTGCACCCGTGCCTGGCTGCGCCGCAACGAGTCCTGCCAGTCCGTCCACTGGGCATGGGAACGGTATTCCCAACCCTGAATGCCCACACACTGGCCGCGGTAGACCTGGCGCAAGGCATTTGCCGCCCCGGCGTCACGGCGTTGCTGTAAGCGGTTCCCCAACACGAAGAATGTGCCTTCAAGCTTCTGCCGGCGCAGGTAGTCGGCAAGCAGATCGGTGTTGCCACCCTCTGGCCCGGGGCCGCCGACGAAGGTCAGCAGGAACATACGGTCGTTCAATTCATCACCATTGCGCTCCCGCGCAGAAAGCCGCTCCACCTCACTGGTAGTCTGCGGCAGCAAGGCAGCCTTGCGCAGTTGTTCGTCCAGGTAACGCACATGGAACTGGTGGCTCGGCTCGATCCAGTTTGTATAGAACGTGCCGACATCGGCAGCGAACGTCGCGGCTTGCGTGCGCAGATCCGCCATTGATGTCACCGGGTAGCAGAATGAGGCATCCTGCTCGCAGCTGCGCTGCGCCTGTTCATACCCTTGCCACAGCCGCTGCCACATGCGCGCACGCACAAGGCGTACCTTCTGCAGGTTGATCTGCCGTAACCCAAGCCGCGCCGCCAGCGCTGCGTCGTCTAGCAACTCGCTTTCGTGCAGTACCTGAGCAAACGACAGGATCTCTGCCCGCGAGGCTACATCGAACAACGCCGGGCTGTTCAGTTGCTCGGGCCACAGGCTGCGGTCCAGGCTCACCTGGGGTAAAGGGGCGGCTTGCACGGCCAGGCTCAGCAGAGCGGCCAGCAAGGCAAAGGCAATGCGCACGGTGGAAGGCTCCGTAACGGCAAAACGCGAACTATAGCGCCTGCACCGGCCATGGTCTGTGACTATCGTCGCCATAGTTTGGACTTGCACCGCCCAGCCCGTAGAATCTGTGGCCAACGATGCCAGGAGCCGACCCGATGCTGACGGTGATTTCCCCCGCCAAGACCCTCGACTACGACACCAAGCCTGTAACCGAGCGTTTCACCCTGCCCGAGTACCTGGACGACTCCCAGGAACTGATCCAGCAACTGCGCGAACTGTCGCCGGCGCAGATCAGCGAACTGATGCACCTGTCCGACAAGCTCGCAGGCCTGAACGCCGCCCGCTTCGGCAGCTGGACTCCGGACTTTACCCCGGCCAATGCCAAGCAGGCCCTGCTGGCGTTCAAGGGTGACGTGTACACCGGCCTCGACGCAGAGAGCCTGGGCGAGGACGACTTCAGTTACGCGCAAGACCACCTGCGCATGCTTTCGGGCCTGTACGGCCTGCTGCGCCCGCTCGACCTGATGCAGCCCTACCGCCTGGAAATGGGCACCAAGCTGGCCAACGCCCGCGGCAAGGACCTGTATGCCTTCTGGGGTACACGCATTAGCGAATGGCTGAACCAGGCCCTGGCCGAACAAGGCGATGACGTGCTGCTGAACCTGGCCAGCAACGAGTACTTCAGTGCAGTGAAACGCAGCGCGCTGAAGGCCCGGGTGATCAATGTCGACTTCAAGGACCTGAAGAACGGCCAGTACAAGATCATCAGCTTCTACGCCAAGAAAGCCCGCGGCATGATGAGCCGCTTCGTCATCCAGCAGCGCATCAGCGACCCGGAACAGCTCAAGCAGTTCGACGTGCAGGGGTACTACTACAGTGCCGAGCAGTCCAAGCCGGACCATCTGGTGTTTTTGCGGGATCATCCCTCGGACTGACCCTGTGACGCCCTCTTCGCGGCTAAAGCCGCTCCCACAGGATGCGCGATGAGCTACCGGCCAGCGCCACACCTGTGGAAGCTTCTTTAACTGCGAAGAGCCTGCTGCCATGAAACGTCCCCCCCGCCCTGCAATGGGGCTCGCTGCAAATCGCCACCATGTCACTATTTCGGCGCCAAAAAACCACCATGCATACATTTATCGCCAAACGCCATAAGACCGTTCATACCTTTTTTGACGAATTCTGAAAATTTTTTTCGGATGCTGGCATAAAAATATCTCGTAACAGTTTCACCCTTGATACACGGGGGTGAAACACCCGTGTGCTATCAATTTGAAACTGCCCATAACTGAATAAATATTTAGAAATCTTTCATTCGGGCGAAACCCGCTCAGGAACTTCTCCTGCGGGAGATCGCTCATAGTGCCGTAACGATTTTCCTGCCTACGGGCTGTGAGAGATGACTTACAGATGACAACGGCAGGTATCTACTACCCGCCCTGGTAACTTCGACAGGTAGCACGGGATCCCCCGAGAACCTTGTCCCATGCAGGAGAAGCGTCCCTTACACATCGTCCTAGTGGTTGATTTCAAAGGATTTATCCACTTGAAAAAACAAGCACAGCAACGCGCCAAGTAGCGCATTGCAATAAAGACGGCTGCATTTCAGGGCACGTTTTTTAATTAATGGCTTTTTACTGCCAACTTTGAGTGCATAACTTTTTGCGCTCCAGATTTATTTTGCCTGCGCTCGGCGAAGTGTGCATTCGCCATGGACCCGTGCGCCCGAAAACTGATGTTAATCAATCCAGCCCGGCTCTCTGCGGAGGCGTCGGCGTGATAAACACATGAGGTGATAGCGATGCGTATCAGCATCTTTGGTTTGGGTTATGTAGGTGCAGTCTGTGCAGGCTGCCTGACGGCGCGTGGCCATGAAGTGATCGGTGTGGACGTGTCCAGCACCAAGATCGACCTGATCAACCAGGGCAAGTCGCCCATCGTCGAACCTGGCCTGGAAGCACTGCTGCAACAGGGCATCGCCAACGGCCGACTGCGTGGCACCACCGACTTCGCTGAAGCCATCCGTGCCAGCGACGTGTCGATGATCTGCGTGGGCACGCCCAGCAAGAAGAACGGCGACCTGGGCCTGGAGTACATCGAGTCGGTATGCCGTGAAATCGGCTACGTACTGCGTGACACCACTCGCCGTCACACCATCGTGGTGCGCAGCACCGTGCTGCCGGGCACCGTCAAGAACGTGGTCATCCCGATCCTCGAAGACTGCTCGGGCAAAAAAGCCGGCGTCGACTTCGGTGTCGCAGTCAACCCGGAATTCCTGCGTGAAAGCACCGCAATCAAGGACTACGACCAGCCACCGATGACCGTCATCGGCGAACTGGACACTGCCAGCGGCGACATCCTGCAAGCCCTGTACGAAGAACTCGACGCACCGGTCATCCGCAAGCCGATCGAAGTGGCCGAGATGATCAAGTACACCTGCAACGTGTGGCACGCCACCAAGGTCACCTTCGCCAACGAGATCGGCAACATCGCCAAGGCGGTAGGCGTTGATGGGCGTGAAGTGATGGACGTGGTCTGCCAGGACACGGTGCTGAACCTGTCCCAGTACTACATGCGCCCTGGCTTCGCCTTCGGCGGTTCGTGCCTGCCAAAGGATGTGCGCGCCCTCACCTACCGTGCCGCCAGCCTCGACGTGCGTGCACCGCTGCTCGACTCGCTGATGCGCAGCAACGAATCGCAGGTGCAGAACGCCTTCGAGCTGATTGAAGCCCATGACAAGCGCAAGGTCGCCCTGCTCGGCCTGAGCTTCAAGGCCGGTACCGACGACCTGCGCGAAAGCCCCCTGGTAGAGCTGGCCGAGCGCCTGATCGGCAAGGGCTACCAGCTGGACATCTACGACGAGAACGTCCAGTACGCCCGTGTACACGGCGCCAACAAGGACTACATCGAGTCGAAGATCCCGCACGTGTCGTCGCTGCTCAATGCCGACTTCCAGCAGGTGATCGACAACGCCGACATCATCGTCCTCGGCAACCGTGACGAGCAGTTCCGCGCGCTGGCCCAGCAAGCGCCAGCCGGCAAGCAGGTGATCGACCTGGTCGGCTTCATGAGCAAACCGACCTGCACCACCAGCCGTACCGAAGGCATCTGCTGGTAAGCCCTCGGCCGGGCGGTGCAGGCCTCACAGCCTGCGTCGCCCACCCTTTCCCGAATTCTCGACGGATGCTGAACATGCAAAGGCTCCAGACCGTGCTGTTGCAGTGCGCCGGGTGGCTGCTCTACATGAGCCTGCTCATGCTGATCGCCCTGGCCCTGCCAGCCGATATCTTCGACTCGCAGTCGAAGCACTTCATCTTCCTGGTCGGCGCAGTCGGCATCTGGCGCTATTCCATGGGCGCCACCCATTTCATCCGCGGCATGATCTTCCTCTACGGCGTGTACCCGTACCTGCGCCGCAAGGTGCAGAAAATGGGCGATGCCACCGACCCGTCGCACGTATACCTGATGGTCACCAGCTTCCGTATCGAGGCGTTGACCACCGCCCAGGTGTACAGCTCGGTGATCCGCGAGGCGATCAACTGCGGCTTCCCCACCACCGTGGTCTGCTCGCTGGTGGAAATGTCGGATGAACTGCTGGTGAAGAGCCTGTGGGCCAAGTACAACCCGCCGGCCCACGTGAAGCTGGACATCGTGCGCATTGCCGGTACCGGCAAGCGCGATGGCCTGGCCTACGGCTTCCGCGCCATCTCGCGCATGCTGCCGGACGAGAACGCCGTGGTGGCCGTGATCGACGGCGACACCGTGCTGGCCGATGGCGTGGTCCGCAAGACCGTGCCGTGGTTCAAGCTATTCCCCAACGTTGGCGGCCTGACCACCAACGAGTTCTGCGAAGTACGTGGCGGCTACATCATGAGCGAGTGGCACAAGCTGCGCTTCGCCCAGCGCCACATCAACATGTGCTCTATGGCCCTGTCCAAGCGCGTGCTGACCATGACCGGGCGCATGTCGATGTTCCGCGCAAGCGTAGTGACCAACCCCGAATTCATCGCCGACGTCGAAAGCGACTCGCTGATGCACTGGCGCCTGGGCCGCTTCAAGTTCCTTACCGGTGACGACAAATCCAGCTGGTTCAGCTTGATGCGCCTGGGTTACGACACCTTCTACGTGCCGGACGCCGCCATCAACACGGTCGAGCACCCGCCAGAAAAGAGCTTCTTCAAGGCCAGCCGCAAGCTGATGTACCGCTGGTACGGCAACAACCTGCGGCAGAACTCCCGTGCGCTGGGCCTGGGCCTGGGCCGTCTGGGGCTGTTCACCAGCATCGTGTTGTTCGACCAGCGCGTGTCGATGTGGACCAGCCTGCTGGGCCTGACCGTGGCGGTGATCGCCAGCCTCAAGTTCGGCCTGGCCTTCTTGCTGGTGTACCTGCTGTGGATCGGCATCACCCGCCTGATCCTCACCATCATGCTGCTGTGCTCCGGCCACAACGTAGGCCCGGCCTACCCGCTGATTCTCTATTACAACCAGATCATCGGCGCGCTGATGAAGATCTACGTGTTCTTCCGCCTCGACAAGCAGTCGTGGACGCGTCAGCCCACTGCCCTCAAGCGTGACCTCGCCAGCTTTCAACAATGGTTCAACACCTGGTCCTCGCGGACCATGACCTTCTCGGCTGCCAGCATCTTCGTTGCTGTGCTGTTCATGGTCGTGTGAGCCAAACCCGGATCGGATCTAACAGGAACAAACCACCATGAATACCGCCGTGAACGTCAATGTCGTGCATGAGTCCGAAGCCCAGCGCCAACACGCCCGGGTACGCATTCCCGCCAAACTGCGTTTCCTGGACGCCCAGCGCCAAACCCACGAAGTGAAGGTCGACGACCTTTCCGCCGGTGGCCTGAGCTTCCACACCAAGCAGCCACTGTCGGTGGGCGATGTGCTGCGCGGGCGCCTGCAGTTCGTGGTCGACAACCTGGGCCTATCGATCGACATCGAGTTCCAGGTGCGCTCGTACAATCCGGACAATGGCCGTACCGGTGCGCAGTTCCAGAACCTTGAACCACGCGACATCGCCACGCTGCGACACATCATCACCAGCCACCTGTCGGGTGAGCTGATCAGCATCGGCGATGTGCTCAGCACCTTGCAGCGCGACAACTTCACCAAGGCACGCAAGCAGAAGGACGGTGGTTCGGGCCTGAGCGCCTTCGGCCGACTCAAGGCGGTTACCGTCACCCTCGGCGTGTTCGTGGTTGGCGTTGCGGCGTTCGGCTTCGTCGCCAAGTCGCTGTACGGCATGTACTTCGTCAGCCACGCCGAAGCCGGTGTGGTCGCGGTACCGACCACCACTATCACCATGCCGCGCGACGGCACTGTGAGCAGCCTGGTCGAAAGCGGTGGGCAGATCGCCAAGGGCGCACCACTGGCCAGCTTCACCACCAGCATGCTGGACATGCTCAAGGGCAACCTGGACGACGCGCAGCTGGAACCGGCGAAGATCGAGGAACTGTTCGGCAAGCAGCTGTCAGGCACCCTCACCAGCCCCTGCGATTGCGTGGTCGCCCGCCAGCTGGTGGACGATGGCCAGTACGCAGCCAAGGGTCAGGCGATCTTCCAGCTGATCCCGCGCACCACCACGCCGATGGTCGAGGCGCGCTTCAGCTACCGCCAGTTCGACGAGGTCAAGCCAGGTACCCGGGTCAACTTCCAGGTCGCCGGCGAAGACGAAGTGCGCACCGGCCAGATCGTCAGCAGCACCAGCCTCAACAGCGAAGACCTGTCCTCCGACATCCGCGTGCAGATCAAGCCTGACAGTGGCATGCCCGCCGAACTCGCCGGCCGCCCGGCAGCGGTCAACAGCGACCGTGGCCCGTCAATGAACTGGCTGATCGACAAAGCCGTGGCCCGTGGGCTGTAAGAGGATCACCGCATGATTCCCTACAAGAAGCGCGCAAACCTGGGCCTGTGTGCCCTGGCTGCGGCCATCACCCTGGCCGGCTGTGCCGGCCTGCCCGACCAGCGCCTGGCCAACGAAGCCCTGAAGCGCGGCGACACAGCATTGGCCGAGCGCAACTACAAGGCCCTGGCCGACCTGGGCTACAGCGAAGCGCAGGTGGGCCTGGCGGACATCAAGGTGGCCACCCGCGACCCGTCGCAAATCAAGGAAGCCGAGGCCACCTACCGCGCCGCGGCCGCCACCTCGCCCCGTGCCCAGGCGCGCCTTGGCCGCCTGCTGGTGGCCAAGCCCGACAGCACCCAGGCCGAACGCGAGGAAGCCGAAACCCTGCTCAAGCAGGCCGCGAAACAGGGCGAAAGCAACACCCTGATTCCGCTGGCCATGCTCTACCTCAGCTACCCGCAAAGCTTCCCCAAGGTCAATGCACAGCAGCAGATCGACCAGTGGCGCGCCGCCGGCAACCCCGAAGCGGGCCTGGCCCAGGTGCTGCTGTACCGCACCCAGGGCACCTACGATCAGCACTTGGGCGACGTGGAAAAGATCTGCAAGGCCGCGCTGAGCACCACCGACATCTGCTACGTCGAACTGGCCACCGTTTACCAGAAACGTGGCCAGGCCGACCAGCAAGCCGCCCTGCTCGGCCAGCTGAAATCCGCCTACGCCCGTGGCGCCGTACCGGCCACCCGGGTCGACAGCGTTGCCCGGGTACTGGCCGACCGCAGCCTGGGCCAGACCGACGAGAAAACCGCCAAGGAACTGCTCGAACAGGTAGCCCCGGCCAACCCGGCATCCTGGGTCAGCCTGGCGCAACTGTTGTACGACTTCCCCGAACTGGGCGACACCGACCAGTTGCTGGCTTACATCGACAAGGGCCGCGAGGCCGAACAGCCACGCGCCGAACTGTTGCTGGGCCGCCTGTACTACGAAGGCAAGACCCTGCCGGCCGACGCCAAAAAAGCCGAGCAGCACCTGCAAGCCGCCGCCGACGCCGGTGAAATCAGCGCCCATTACTACCTGGGCCAGCTGTACCGCCGCGGCTACCTGGGCAATGTCGAGCCGCAGAAGGCCGTCGACAACCTGCTGGCCGCCGCGCGTGGCGGGCAGAACAGCGCCGACTATGCGCTGGCCCAGTTGTTCAGCGAAGGTCATGGCATCCGCCCGCAACCAGGCAACGCCTGGGTGTTCGCGCAATTGTCCCAGGCCAACCCGACGCCGCAATCGACAGAAATGCTCCAGCAGCTCGACCAGCAACTGACCCCTGACCAGCGCAGCCAGGCCCAGCAACTGCTGGCGCAAGAGAAACAGGCGCGCGGCAGCATGGCGCAGGGGGGCAACAGCACCCTGGCCATCGAAGCCCTGCAAGACGACGAAAAAGAAGTAGACGGTGAGGACTCGCTATGACGCTTAATCCCTTCGTGAAAGCTGGCATCGGCCTGAGCTTCGCCCTGCTGTGGTCCTGCCCGACCCTGGCGGAAATGACCGCCGAGAAAAACTTCGGCCTGGATGTGAAAATCACCGGCCAGTCGGAGGACGACCGTGACCTGGGCACCCGTTCTGGCGGCGACGTCAACGGCCTGGGCCTGGACCTGCGCCCCTGGGTGTACGGCGAGCGCGGTAACTGGAGTGCCTATGCAATGGGCCAGGCAGTCGCCGCCACCGATACCATCGAAACCGACACCCTGCGCCAGAACGACGACGGCACCAGCACCGAAACCGGTGACGACAGCCGCCAACCTGACAAGAACTACCTGGCCATGCGCGAGTTCTGGGTCGGCTACAGCGGCCTCACCGCCTACCCAGGCGAGCAACTGCGCCTGGGTCGCCAACGCCTGCGCAGCGACGATGGCATGTGGCGCGACACCAACATCGAAGCGCTGAACTGGACCTTCGACACCACCCTGCTCAAGGCCGACCTGGGTGTGGCCCAGCGCTTCAGCGAGTACCGCACCGACCTCACCGAACTGGCCCCGGAAGACAAGGACCGCACGCACATCTACGGCAACGTAGCCACGCAGTGGACCCCCGGCCACTGGGTAGGCGTACGCGCCCACCACACCCATGACAGCGGCAGCCTGAAGAACCCGGGCGAAACCGTCGATGCGCTGGACAAGACCCGTACCGGTGACCTGACCTGGCTGGGCCTTGAGGCCAACAGTGACGCCTACAACTGGCGCAACGACCACACCGTCAACTACTGGGGCAGCGTCACCTGGCTGACCGGTGACCGCGACACCCTCAGCAGCCAGGCCGTAGGCAACGAGCAGGTTGCCACCGGCAAGCAAAGCGGCGACGTGAATGCCTGGGCCACCGACCTCGGCATCCGCCTGCGCCTGGACCCGCAATGGCAGGTCGGTGCGGCCTACGCCCGTGGCAGCGGCGGCGGTGGCGACGACGGCTCGAACAACTTCGAGCAGACCGGCCTTGAAAGCAACCGCTCCAACTTCACCGGCACCCGCTCGCGCGTGCACCGCTTCGGCGAAGCCTTCCGCGGCGAGCTGGGCAACCTGCAGGCGGCCACCCTGTTCGCCTCGTGGCAGCTGCGCGACGACTACGACGCCAGCCTGATCTACCACAAGTTCTGGCGTGTCGACGGCAACCAGAACATCGGCTCCAGCGGCATCAACGCGGTGGTCAACGACAACGGCGTGAACCGCCCGCTGGTCGATGGCGAAAAAGACCTTGGCCAAGAGATGGACGTAGTCGTGACCAAGTACTTCAAGCAAGGCCTGCTGCCAGCTTCCATGAGCCAGGCCATCGACGAACCGTCCGCCCTGGTGCGCTTGCGTGCCGGTGTGTTCAAGCCGGGCGACGCCTACGGCAAGGAAGCGGACTCGTACATGCACCGCGCCTTCGTCGATGTGATCTGGCGCTTCTGAGGCCGGTAGGGGACTGACCGTTATGAACCTTCACCCGCACTTACGTCACAGCCTGTTGGCCAGCGCCTTGCTGCTGGCCAGTGGCCTGGTCGCTGCCGCAGAACCTAAGGTGATCGCCAAGGAGCTGCAGCAGGCCAAGACCTATACCGTGGCCAGCGCACCGATCGAGCCGCTGCAGATGGACCCGCCAAAGCTGCCCGACCTGACCGGCTTCACCGCCGAAGCGGTGCAGAAGAAAATCGACCGCCGCCACAAAGGCAAGGTCAGCCTGCGCCGCATGTTCCAGGAGGACACCCTCAAGGAGTTCGTCGGCGGCGACAACAAGGCAGCCGAGTGGGTGCAGCGCCAGCACGGCATCCCGCAGGCGATCTTCGTCGATGACGGCCATATCGACCTGGTCGAGCTGAGCAAGAAGGTGCCCAAGCAATACCTCAGCGAGGTCGAGCCAGGGGTTTACCTGGCACGTCTGCCGATCGTGGTCGGGCAAAAGGGCATCCTTGAGATCGACGGTAAGGTCAAGCAGCTGCGCCTGTCCCAGGAGGGCGGTTCGTTCCTGGTCAATGACGGCAAGCTGTTCGTCACCGACACCCAGGTGACCGGCTGGCGGGAAAAGGACAACGGCCCGGCGACCTTCCGCTCACCCAAGGAATTCCGCCCGTTCCTGTTGTCGTGGGGCGGTACCGAGACCTACATCGTCAACACGAAGATGGCCAGCTTCGGCTATGCCAAGTCCAAGTCGTATGGCGTGAGCATTTCGCAGTACACGCCGAACATGGCCAAGCGCATGGGCCGCCCGGAACCTACCGGCTGGATCATCGGCTCGGAGTTCAGCGACATGTGGTACGGCTTCTACTGCTACGAGACGCAGGACTTCGTGGTCAAGGACAGCACCTACCGCGACAACATCGTCTACGGCATCGACCCGCACGACCGTTCGCACCGCCTGATCATCGCCGGCAACACCGTGTACGGCACCAAGAAGAAGCACGGCATCATCGTTTCGCGTGAGGTGAACGACAGCTGGATCATCAACAACAAGAGCTACGACAACAAGCTCTCGGGCGTGGTGATCGACCGTAACAGCGTCAACAACCTGATCGCCTACAACCAGATCTACCGCAACCACACCGACGGCATCACCCTGTACGAAAGCGGCGACAACCTGATCTGGGGCAACAAGCTGATCAACAATCGCCGCCACGGCATCCGCGTGCGCAACAGCGTGAACATTCGCCTGTACGAAAACGTCGCCATGGCCAACGGCCTGGTGGGCGTGTACGGACACATCAAGGACTTGTCCGACACCGACCGCGACATCGCCCTTGACCCGTTCGACACCAAGGTGTCGCTGATCGTGGTGGGTGGCGAGCTGGCGGCCAATGGCTCCGGCCCACTGTCGATCGACTCGCCGCTGTCGGTCGAGCTGTACAAGGTGTCGATGCTCGCCCCGCGCAAGGCCAGCGGCATCAGCCTCAACGGCATCCTCGGCGAGCGCCAGGACGAAATCCTCGACCTGCTGGTGCGCCAGCAAAAGGCTGTGCTGATCGACCCGGTCGAACGCCAGACCGAAATGATCGATTAAGGAAGCCCAGACCATGACTCCACACCTGATGAAACTGCTGGGCCTGTCCGCTGCCCTCCTGACGATCAGCCAAGGCGTGCGCGCCGAAGAAGTGAAGGCCCCCACTTTCAGCGCCGAGCCCTGCTGCCAGCTGTGCCCCGAAGCGCACGACGCCAGCCGCTACACCACCCGTTACCAGCAGAACTTCACTACGCTGGTGCAGGCCAAGGGCGACTGGCTGTTCCGTACCCGCGAAGACCTGCGCACCGAGTTCAACACCACCCCGGCCGGCTACAAGCGCCTGCAACAAGTGCATGACGCCTTCAAGAAGCGCGGCGTGGAACTGGTGGTGGTGTACCAGCCGACCCGTGGCCTGGTGAACCGCAACATGCTCAACCCGGCCGAGAAAGCCGCCTTCGACTACCAGAAGGCCTTGGGCAACTACCAGGCCATGCTCAAGCGCTTCGCCAGCATGGGCTACAACGTGCCCGACCTGTCGCCGCTGACCAACGAGCAACTGGCCGCCGCCGACCAGGGCAAGGATTTCTACTTCCGTGGCGACCAGCACTGGACGCCATATGGCGCCGAGCGCGCTGCCAAAATCGTGGCCGACACCGTGCACAAGATGCCGGCCTTCGAAGGCATCCCGCGCAAGGAATTCGAGACGAAGAAATCCGGGCGCATGGGCAAGACCGGCACCCTGCACAACGTCGCCGGCCAACTGTGCGGCACCAGCTACGCGGTGCAGTACATGGACCAGTTCGCCACCGAGCCGAAAGGTTCCAGCGGCGGCGACGACCTGTTCGGTGACAGCGGCAACGCGCAGATCACCCTGGTCGGCACCAGCCACAGTGGCAAGAACTACAACTTCTCGGGCTTCCTCGAGCAATACATCGGCGCCGACGTGCTCAACGTCGCCTTCCCTGGCGGCGGTCTGGAAGGCTCGATGATCCAGTACCTGGGCAGCGAGGAATTCCAGAAGAACCCGCCGAAGATCCTGGTGTGGGAATTCTCCCCGCTGTACCGCCTGGACCAGGAAACCATCTGGCGGCAAATCCTTGGCCTGCTTGATGACGGCTGCGACGACCGCCCGGCCCTGATGAGCGCCAGCACCACCCTCAAGCCCGGCAAGAACGAACTGATGGTCAACGGCAAGGGCGGCGTGATCAAAGACCTGATCAACCGCAACCTGCAGATGGACGTCAAGTTCGAAGACCCGTCGGTGAAGGTGTTGCAAGCCACCCTGTGGTACCTCAACGGGCGCCATGAGGACATCAAGCTGGAAAAACCGGAAACCTCCGACACCGACGGCCGCTTTGTCTTCCAGATGCGCGAAGACGAAGACTGGGCCAGCCAGAGCCTGCTGGCGTTCGAGGTACAGGGGCCGGAAAACGGCACCCAGAAGGTCGAGGCCAAGCTCTGCAAACGCAACAACTTCGCCGTGCCTGCGCAAACCGCGCAGGCCGGCCAGTGAGGCGACCCATGACCCATCTGAAGCACATCTTTCGCCCCGCCCTCCTCGCGTTGGCCCTGTTCGGCGGTGCCGCGCACGCCGCGCTGGTACCGCCCCAGGGTTACTACGAGGGGATCGAAAAGCTCAAGACCGGTGACGGCAACTTCCGCTGTGAAGCGGCGCCCAAGCCCTACACCGGCGCACTGCAGTTCCGCAGCAAGTATGAAGGCTCGGACAAGGCACGGGCGACGCTCAACGCAGCCTCGGAAAAGGCCTTCCGCAAGTCGACCGAAGACATCACCACCCTTGAGAAAGGCGTGAGCAAGATGGTTGGCCAGTACATGCGCGACGGCCGCCCGGCGCAGCTCGACTGCACCCTTGAGTGGCTGGGCACCTGGGCCCGCGCCGATGCGCTGCTGTCCACCGACTACAACCACACCGGCAAGTCGATGCGCAAATGGGCGCTGGGCAGCATGAGCGGTTCGTGGCTGCGCCTGAAGTTCTCCAATTCGCAGCCACTGGCCGCACACCGGGCCGAGGCCGAGCTGATCGAAAAATGGTTCGCCCGCCTGGCCGAACAGACCGTGCGCGACTGGAGCGACCTGCCGCTGGAGAAGATCAACAACCACAGCTACTGGGCCGCCTGGTCGGTCATGGCTACCGCCGTCGCCACCGACCGCCACGACCTGTTCGACTGGGCCGTGAAGGAATACAAGGTCGGCGCCAACCAGATCGATGACCAAGGCTTCCTGCCCAACGAAATCAAGCGCAAGCAGCGTGCGCTGGCTTACCACAACTACGCCCTGCCGCCGCTGGCGATGATTGCCAGCTTCGCCCAGGCCAATGGCGTCGACCTGCGCGCCGAGAACAACTTCGCCTTGCAGCGCCTGGGTGAAGGCGTGCTGGCCGGTGCCCGCGATCCCAGCCACTTCAAGGCGCGTGCCGGTGAGAAACAGGACATGACCGACCTCAAGGTCGACGGCAAGTACGCCTGGCTCGAGCCCTGGTGTGCGCTGTACCACTGCGTTGGCGACACGCTTGAGCGCAAGCACGACATGCAGCCATTCAACAGCTTCCGGCTGGGGGGCGATGTGACCCGGGTCTACGACCCGAGTGCAGAGAGCAAGAAATGAATTGACCCCCATTGCGGGGGCGGAACCTGTGGGAGCGGGCATGCCCGCGAAGAAGCCACCGCGGTGCATGGCAAGGGCTTCGCCCTTGTTCGCGGGCTTGCCCGCTCCCACAGGGATCTAAGTTGCCTTCCAGTCTTGCACTGGGGGGTTTGGGGGGCGCTTTGCCCTGGATGCTGTGAACAAATTAGGAGAACCGGGATGGTCTTCTCGTCCAACGTGTTCCTGTTCCTGTTCTTGCCGATCTTCCTCGGCCTGTATTACTTGAGCGGGCAACGCTATCGCAATCTGCTGCTGCTGGTCGCCAGCTACATCTTCTATGCCTGGTGGCGGGTGGACTTCCTGGCCCTGTTCGCCGGGGTCACCCTGTGGAACTACTGGATCGGCCTGAAAGTGGGTGCCGCCGGCGTACGCACCAAACCCGCCCAGCGCTGGCTGCTGCTCGGCGTGGGCGTCGACCTGGCAATTCTTGGCTACTTCAAGTACGCCAACTTCGGCGTCGACAGCCTGAACGCGATCATGACCTCGTTCGGCCTGGAGCCGTTCATCCTCACCCACGTGCTGCTGCCGATCGGTATCTCGTTCTACATCTTCGAGTCGATCAGCTACATCATCGACGTGTACCGCGGCGACACCCCGGCTACCCGCAACCTGATCGACTTCGCAGCATTCGTGGCGATCTTCCCGCACCTGATCGCCGGCCCCGTACTGCGCTTCAAGGACCTGGTCGACCAGTTCAACAACCGCACCCATACCCTGGACAAGTTCTCCGAAGGCTGCACCCGCTTCATGCAGGGCTTCATCAAGAAAGTGTTCATCGCCGACACCCTGGCCGTGGTCGCCGACCACTGCTTCGCCCTGCAAAACCCGACCACGGGTGACGCCTGGCTGGGCGCGCTGGCCTACACCGCGCAGCTGTACTTCGACTTCAGCGGCTACAGCGACATGGCCATCGGCCTGGGCCTGATGATGGGCTTCCGCTTCATGGAGAACTTCAAGCAGCCGTACATCAGCCAGTCAATCACCGAGTTCTGGCGGCGCTGGCACATCAGCCTGTCGACCTGGCTGCGCGACTACCTGTACATCACCCTGGGCGGTAACCGCAAAGGCACCTTCAACACCTACCGCAACCTGTTCCTGACCATGCTGCTGGGCGGCCTTTGGCACGGTGCCAACTTCACCTACATCATCTGGGGCGCCTGGCACGGCATGTGGCTGGCCATCGAGCGTGCGCTTGGCCTCGACACCAACCCGCAGCGCTTCAACCCGGTCAAATGGGCCTTCACCTTCCTGCTGGTGGTGGTCGGCTGGGTGATCTTCCGCGCCGAAAACCTGCACGTGGCCGGCCGTATGTATGGCGCCATGTTCAGCTTCGGCGACTGGCAGTTGTCCGAACTCAACAGCGCCCAGCTGACCGGCCTGCAGGTGGCCACCCTGGTAGTCGCCTATATCTCCCTGGCGTATTTCGGCCTGCGTGATTTCTACCGCAATGCCAAGCCAGCGCCCCAGGCCACGCCGGTGCAGGTCAACAACGACGGCTCGATCGGCCTGGACTGGACCCGGGTGATGACCCGCGCCCTGGTGCTGCTGCTGTTCGTGGCCTCGATCCTCAAGCTTTCGGCGCAGAGCTACTCGCCGTTCCTGTACTTCCAGTTCTGAGGCCGATGACATGAACCGCACATTACGCATTACTTACTCCCTGTCGTTCCTCGGCTTGCTGGTGGGCATGGGCGTGTGGTCCACCGGTGGCCTGCAAAGCTTTCAGCGCACCGAGCAGATGACCCTGCTCAACGGCAAGCTGGCCAAGGCCGCCGAGACCCACTACGACGCCGAGTTCCCGATCAAGCGCCTGGGCACCAACCTTTGGGCGGCCATGGACTTCAAGCTGTTCAACGAGGGCCGCCCCGGCGTGGTGCTGGGCCGCGACCAATGGCTGTTCAGTGACGAAGAGTTCAAGCCCACGGCTGGCGCCGAACAGCTGATGCAGGAAAACCTGGCGCTGATCCGTGGCGTGCGCGACACCTTGCAGCAGCACGGCAGCCAGCTGGTGCTGGCGATCATCCCGGCCAAGGCTCGCCTGTATTCGGAATACCTGGGCAAGGAACAGCCGGCCAGCCTGCACGATGACCTGTACAACCAGTTCCATGCCCAGGTGCGCCAGGCCAACGTGTTCGCCCCGGACCTGCAAGCGGCCATGGAACAAGCCAAAGCTCGCGGCCAGGTATTCCTGCGCACCGACACCCACTGGACACCGATGGGCGCCGAAGTCGCGGCCCAGGCGCTGGCCGAGGCTGTAAGCCGGCAGAACCTGCTCAACGGTGACCCGCAAACCTTCGTCACCGAAGCCGGCAGCACGGCGCCCTACAAAGGCGACCTGACCAACTTCCTGCCACTGGACCCGCTGTTCAGCAACCTGCTGCCGGCCCCGGACAACCTGCAACAACGCAGCACCCGCCCGGCGCAAGCCGAGGGTGAAGGCGACGATGCACTGTTCGCCAACAACGAGATCCCGGTCGCACTGGTGGGTACCAGCTACAGCGCCAACCCGCACTGGAACTTCCTTGGCGCGCTGCAGCAGGCCCTGCGCAGCGACGTCGCCAACTACGCCGAAGACGGCCACGGCCCATTGCTGCCGATGCTCAAGTACCTGCAAAGCGATGCCTTCAAGAACGCCGCACCGCAAGTGGTGGTGTGGGAATTCCCCGAACGTTATCTGCCCATGAAAAACGACCTCAGCAGCTTCGATCCGCAGTGGATCGCCCAGCTGAAAAACTCCCGTAAATCCGAAGAAAACCTGGCCTTGTCGTCCACCCGGACGAACCACTGAACGATAGAGAGGAAATGCACATGACTACCAAGACTTCCATTGCCAAAGCCCTCACCCTCGCGGCCGGCCTTTCCCTTGCTTCGATGCAGGCCTTCGCCGGTGCCGACGCCGCCCTGTACGGCCCTAGCGCACCGAAAGGCTCGACCTTCGTGCGCCTGTACAACGCAGCTAGCGCACCGGCCGCCGCGTCGGTCGGCAACACCCAGATCAAGCAGGTTGGCGCCCAGGCCAGCAGCGACTTCAGCTTCCTGCCAGGCGGTGACTACACCGCCCAGGTCGGCGGCAAGAGCGTGCCGGTGAAGCTGGCCTCGGACAAGTACTACACCCTGGTCAACAGCGGCACCGGCAACCCGCAGCTGATCGAAGAACCACCGTTCAAGAACAAGCAGAAAGCCCTGGTGCGCGTGCAGAACCTGAGCGACCAGCAGCTGACCCTGAAAACCGCCGACGGCAAGACCGAAGTGGTCAAGCCGGTGGCCGCCAACGGCCGAGGCGAACGCGAAATCAACCCGGTCAAGGTCAACCTGGCGCTGTACCAAGGTGACAAGAAAGTGGGTGACGTGAAACCCGTCGCTCTGGAGCGCGGCGAAGCCGCCGTGCTGTACGTAACCGGTTCCGGCAACGCCTTGTCGCCGGTGTGGGTAACTCGCCCCGTGGCTAGCAACTGATCCCCCTGCCTTTAACGACTATTGGAGAAACATGATGATCCCGGTAATTCTTTCTGGTGGTAGCGGTTCGCGTCTGTGGCCTCTGTCGCGCAAGCAGTTCCCCAAACAGTTCCTGGCCCTGACCGGCGAACACACCCTGTTCCAGCAAACCATCGAGCGCCTGGCGTTCGAAGGCATGGACACGCCAATCGTGGTCTGCAACAAGGACCATAAATTCATCGTCCAGGAACAGCTGGCTGCGCTGAAGCTGGAAACCCAAGGCATCCTGATGGAGCCGTTCGGCCGTAACACCGCGCCGGCCGTGGCCATGGCCGCCATGAAACTGATCAACGAAGGCCGCGACGAGCTGATGCTGGTGCTGCCCGCCGACCACGTGATCGACGACCAGAAGGCCCTGCAGCGCGCCCTGGCCCTGGCCACCATCGCCGCCGAGCGTGGCGAAATGGTGCTGTTCGGCGTGCCGGCGACCAAGCCGGAAACCGGCTACGGCTACATCCGCTCCAGCCAGGACGCCCTGCTGCCCGAGGGCGTGGCGCGCGTGGCGCAATTTGTTGAAAAACCCGATGAGAAACGCGCCGCCGAGTTTGTCCAGGCCGGTGGCTACTTCTGGAACAGCGGCATGTTCCTGTTCCGCGCCAGCCGCTTCCTCGAAGAGCTGAAAAAGCACGACGGCGATATCTACGACACCTGCGTGCTGGCCCTGGAGCGCAGTGAGGAAGAGGGCGATGTGCTGAGCATCGACGAAGCCACCTTCGCCTGCTGCCCGGACAATTCCATCGACTACGCGGTGATGGAAAAGACCCAGCGCGCCTGCGTGGTGCCGATGTCGGCCGGCTGGAGCGACGTGGGCTGCTGGTCGTCGCTGTGGGATGTGCATGAGAAGGACGACAACGGCAACGTCACCAAGGGCGACGTGGTGGTGCAGGACAGCCGCAACTGCATGATCCACGGCAACGGCAAGCTGGTGTCGGTGATCGGCCTGGAAAACATCGTGGTGGTCGAGACCAAGGACGCCATGATGATTGCCCACAAGGACAAGGTCCAGGGCGTCAAGCAGATGGTCAAGACCCTCGACGAGCAGGGCCGTACTGAAACCCAGAACCACCTGGAAGTGTATCGCCCGTGGGGCTCGTACGACTCGGTGGACATGGGCGGCCGCTTCCAGGTCAAGCACATCACCGTCAAGCCGGGTGCCAGCCTGTCGCTGCAGATGCACCACCACCGTGCCGAGCACTGGATTGTGGTGTCTGGTACTGCCGAGGTCACCTGTGACGAGAACGTGTTCCTGCTGACCGAGAACCAGTCGACCTACATCCCGATCGCCTCGGTGCACCGCCTGCGCAACCCGGGCAAGATCCCGCTGGAGATCATCGAAGTGCAGTCCGGCAGCTATCTGGGCGAGGATGATATCGAGCGTTTCGAGGATGTGTATGGTCGCACCTCCACGCCGGTCGAGCGTGGGGTATCGGTCAAGACCATCGCGCAGTAAGTAGGCGCCGGGGCCGCTCCCACAAAGGTCACGCGATCTCCTGTGGGAGCGGCCTTGTGTCGCGAAAGGAGGGCAAAGCCCTCCCGCTTTTGAGCCCTCCCCCATTTCAGGCTACGATGGTCAGACCCCGCGCAACCTAGGTCTGCAAGCCCCATGATCATCGGTGCCTTCCTCATCCTTACCTGGCTGGTACTACTGTTGCGCTACCCGGCCAAGGCCCTGCCGATCTCGCTGGCCGCCGTGTTTGGCCTCGGCCTGGTGGCGCTGTTCGTCGCCTGGCAAGACACCCGCGAAACCTCGCAACTGGCCCGGCTGGACCTGCGCCTTGCCTATGCCCCCGAACAATGCCCGGCCGACCGTGCGTTGCAGATACACATGAAAAACGGCAACAAGGCCCCGCTGACCGAACTGCGCTGGCGAGTGGCGGCATACGCACCAGGCGACACGGTGAACCTGGCCGAAAGCACCTACAACGCCCCGCGCTACCGGGGGCCGGGTGATTTGCAGCCGGGGGCCGAGTGGAAGGACTGCCTGCCGCTGCCCCCCCTGCGCGCCGGGTACCGGCCACAGACCCTGGAATTTCGTGCCGAGCACCTGCAAGGTACATTTGCCAATTGATATATCGCCTGTACCGACCCTTTCGCGGGTGAACCCGCGAAGAGGCCGGCACAGGAAAGCCAATCCTCCTTACAACAGGCCCCAACCATGCCCACCGTCCTGATCACCGGTTGTTCCAGCGGCATCGGCCGCGCCCTCGCTGACGCCTTTCGCGATGCCGGCCACCACGTCTGGGCCACTGCTCGCAAGGCAGAGGATGTTGAAGTGCTGAACGCCGCCGGCTTCACTGCCCGGCAACTGGATGTGAACGACAGCGAGGCACTCGCCCGCCTGGCCGAAGAACTCGAAACCCTGGATATCCTGATCAACAACGCCGGCTACGGCGCCATGGGCCCGTTGCTGGACGGTGGTGTGGAGGCCCTGCGCCAACAATTCGAAACCAACGTGTTCGCCGTGGTCGGCGTGACCCGCGCGCTGTTCCCGCTGCTGCGCCGCTCACGCGCAACGGTAGTGAACATCGGCAGCGTTTCCGGTGTGCTGGTCACGCCATTCGCCGGTGCCTACTGCGCCTCGAAAGCGGCCGTGCATGCGCTGAGCGATGCCTTGCGCCTTGAACTGGCGCCGTTCGGTGTGCAGGTGATGGAAGTGCAGCCGGGGGCGATAGACACGCATTTCGCCAACAATGCCCAGCGCCAGGCCGAGCAGGTACTGGCGGCGGACTCACCATGGTGGCCGTTGCGTGAACATGTCCAGGCGCGGGCGCGGGCTTCGCAGGACAGGCCGACTTCGGCGGCGGTGTTTGCCCAGGGTGTGTTGGCGGCAGTCGGCAAGTCGCCGGTACCGGGGGTGGTGCGGTTGGGGAATGGCAGTACGGCGTTGCCATTGATGGCGAGGTTGCTGCCTCGGCGGTTGCTGGATTGGGCACTGCGCAAGCGCTTTGGCCTGCTGCGCCCGCTCTGAGATCTCGGCTGCCTTGGGGCTGCTTGTGCCGCGATGGGCCGCAAAGCGGCCCCTGCCTTTACGCTTTCTTCGCGGGCTGCTCATCAAACGCCTGCCAGCCACCACCCAAGGCCTTGTACAGCCCCACCAACGCCTGCGACACCGCCGCCGAGCTGTCGATCCACTGCTCCTCGCTGGCCAGCAATGCGCCCTGCACCGTCAGCACATTGAGAAAGTCCACCGCCCCTTCCACATACTGGCGCTGGGCAGTTTCCAGGGCGATGCGGTTCTGCCGCACGGCCTCGGCCAGGTGGTCACGGCGCAACTGGCTGGCGTTGTACAGGCGAAGCACATCGTCAATTTCATGCCAGGCACCCAGCACCACCTTGCGGTAGTTCAGCGCCGCTTCCTGCTGCTGCGCCTCGCGCAGTTCCAGGGTGCCCTTGAGCCGGCCGCCCTCGAAGATCGGCAGCGACAGCTGCGGCCCGAAGGCAAAACGGCGCGAATCCCAGCCACCGAAATCAGACAACTGCATGGCCTGGAAGCCGACACTGCCCGACAGCCGGATGCTCGGGTAGAAATCCGCCTTGGCCACGCCAATGCTGGCGGTGGCGGCATGCAGGCGGGCTTCGGCCTGGCGGATGTCAGGGCGGCGCTCGGCCAATTCGGACGGCACGCCGATGGCGAACTTCTGCTGCGGCGCGGGCAGCTCGCCGCCCTGCAGCAATTCGGCCTGCAAGCTGCGCGGCGGTTCGGCGGCAAGCAAGCTGAGCGCGTTGATCAGGTCATCACGACGGGCTTCAAGGCTTGGCAGTCGCGATTCGATCGAAGCAACCTGGGCGCTGGCCTGGGCCACGTCCAGGCGCGTGGCAACGCCTTCGGCCTGGCGATTCTGGGAAAGCTGCAGGCTGTGCTGGGCAACCTTCAGGTTGTCCTGCGTCACATCCAGGGTGTGCTGCACGGCGCGCAGCTGGATGTAATTGCCGGCGGTTTCCGAAAGCAGGGCCAGCAGCACTCCCCGGCGGTCGTTCTCGGCCACTTCGACGGTGGCATCGGCAGCCTCGACCTGGCGCCGCACGCGCCCCCACAGGTCCAGCTCCCAACCGGCCACCAGGTCGCCTTGCCAAAGGTTGTACGCCGCTTTGCCCGCCTTGCCAGACGGATCGCTCAGGCCTTCGGCGCTGTTGCGGGCGCGGCTGTAGCCGGCGTTTGCATCCACCGACGGCACTTCATCGGCGGCCACGGTACTGCGCAAGGCGCGGCTTTGCAGCAACCGTGCACTGGCCATTTGCAGGTCGAGGTTGCGCTCGGCAACGCGCTGGATCAAGGCACTGAGCTGTGCGTCATGGAAGGTTTCCCACCAGCGCAGTTCCAGCGGTTCGGCCTGCGGCTGGCTGGCCGCCGCTTCGCCTTGCAGCGGCGCCCACTGCTGCGGTGCCTGGCTGTCGGGGCGCAAGAAGTCCGGGCCCATGGTGCAGCCGGCCAGCAACACGGCCAGCAGCAACGCGCTAAAGCGTAATGCCGGTTTCATCGTGCGCTCACCTCTTTGCCGTCCAGCTTGTCGCCACGGGTATCGATGGTCGCTTCTACCGACATGCCCACACGCAGGCGGGTGAGCAGTGGCTGGCCGTCATCGAAGACGATCTTCACCGGAATGCGCTGCACCACCTTGGTGAAGTTGCCAGTGGCGTTGTCCGGTTTGACGGCGGCGAAGGTGACGCCGGTGGCCGGGGCGATGCTTTCCACATGGCCTTGCAGCTTTTCGCCGGAGAAGGTGTCGACGCTGATGCTCACCGGCTGGCCAGGCTGCACGTGGGTCAGCTGGGTTTCCTGGAAGTTGCCCACCACATAGGCCTGTTGCAACGGCACCACCGACAGCAGGCGGGCACCCGGGTTGACGTAGGCGCCTATGCGCAGGGCACGCTCGCCGACCATGCCGTCCACCGGCGCAGTAATGCGTGTGTAGGACAGGTCGAGCTGGGCCTTTTCCACGCCCGCTTCGGCACGTTTCAGCTGGCCATCGGCGCTGGCCACTTGGGCCGTGAGAATGTCCACCTGCTTGCGCGCCGCCACTAACGCTGCCTGGGCATTTGCCAAGCGTGCGCGTGCCTGGTCTACACCGCTGCGCGCCTGCTGGGCGTTCTGCACGGTACCGGCGCCCTGCTCGGCCAGGCGGCTGTAGCGGTTGACCTCGTGGTCGGCGAACGCCGCTTCGGCCTGGGCGGCTTTGACAGCAGCCTCGGCCTGGGCAATCAACGATGCCTGGCGCTCAAGGGTGGCGCGGGCATCGGCGCTTTGCGCCTGGGCTACCAGCAACTGCGCCTGTGCGGCGTCCAGGGCGGCCTGGTAATCGCGGGGGTCGATGGTCGCCAGCAACTGGCCGGCCGTAACCTGCTGGTTGTCCTCCACCAGCACGTCCTTGATAAAGCCGGCCACCTTGGGCGCGACCACGGTGTAGTCGGCGATCACATAGGCGTCGTTGGTGCTCTGGCGATGGTCGCTGCCAAACATCCAGGGGCCGACGATGCCAGCCAGCACGGCCACGGCCAGCACCGAGCCGATGAACAGGGTTTTGCGGTTGTTGGTCATTTCAGGTGTTCTCGAATTCATCCAGGGTTCAGGCCACCGCACGCGGCGGATAGACCCGGGTAGGCACGAAAGGAATCAGGCAGATCAGGGCCACGGCAATGCAGGCCATGACCAGGTACAGGTCGGCGGAAGTGAGTACCAGCGCCTGATCGTGGATGCGCCTGGCCAGGCCGGTAGCGCTGTCGTCGACCAGCGGGGCATTGCCCAGGCTGTCCACCAGGTGGTTGGAATGGAAATGCCGGCGCAAGGTGCCAAGGGCATCCAGCAGGCCACCGGCGATCACTGCGGCCAGGCCCTTCACGGTGTTGAACCAGCTGGAGGCGAACGGGCCTTCCTGCGGGGTCATGCCGTTGGTGGACAGCATCAGCAACGGCAGCACCGCCATCGGCTGGCCGAACACCTGCAGCAGGTAGAACGGGTAGAAGTCGCCACGGATCCACTCGCTGGTAAGCAGGCTGCTGCCGACACAGGACACCGCCAGCATCGCCAGGCCGATGCCCAGCACCCAGCGGCAGTCCACCGCACGGATGTTGCACAGCGCCGCCGTCAGCGGCAGGGCGATCAGCTGCGGCATGGCCACCAGCATCATCAGCGGGCTGGTCTGCGCAGGGCGGTAGCCCTGGATCTGCGCCAGGTAGGCCGAGGGGATGCTGCCCACACCCGACAGTACGATCAGCACACCGGCCAGGGTCACCAGGGCAAAACTCAGGTTGCGCCGCTTTAGCATGCGCAACTGGAAGAACGGCAGCGGCTCGGACCACTCGTTGTACATGAACAGCACCAGCAACAGCAGGCCACCGCCCAGCAGCCAGCAGATCAGCGGCGAATCGAACCAGCCCCAGCGGTCGCCCAGCGACAGGCCCAGCACGATGCAACTGATGGCCGGCAGCCCGAGCAGTACGCCACGCCAGTCAAACTGCTTGAAACGCTCCAGGCGCAGCGGGTCCTGCGGCAGGCCCCAGCCGACGCAGACGATGGCCAGCAGCGAGGGCAGGATGATCTGCCAGAACGCCCATTGCCAGCCGACGTACTCGGTCCACAGCCCCGCCAGCGGCGTGCCGAGGTTGGGGCCGAAGGTGGCGGTCAGGGCATAGCAGGCCAGGCCGTAAACCTTTATACCCGGCGGCAAAAAGCGCAGGGCCACGCTCATCAGCATCGGTGGCAAGGCCCCCGAGGCAAAGCCCTGCAGCACCCGCAGCAACATCAGGCTGTGCAGGTTGGGGGCGAACGGTTGCAGCAGGCCAAGTACGGCAAACAGGGCGATGGCGCTCATGGTGAAGCGCCGCAGCGAGAAGGTGGTGGCCAGCCACGGCGCAAAGGCCATGGCCGAGACCGAGGCGGCGCTGTACACCGCCAGCAACCAGGCGCCTTCGTCGGCACCGATGCCCATGGCACCGCGGATATCGGCAAGGGAAATCTTGGTGACCGACTCGTTGAGACCTGCACACAGCACGGCCAGCAACACACCGAACAGCCCGACCACCACCTGCAGGCCAAACGCCGTCTGCGCAGGCGCGGCCGGCGCAGGGGCGGCGGCCAGCGCCGCAGAGGGCGCCGTCAGGGAAGTCATGAGAATACATCTCCAGCAACAATTTCAGGGCTGGGGCAAGTTTAAGAAGGTCGAATGCTGACGAAAACTGACTTGTCGGTAGTTTTATATTGCGTCAGACGCAATCCATGCCTGAATCACGGATCGATGCGGCCACACGCTTTCAACGTCTGGCGCAACCAACGGTGCGCGGGGTCGTTGTCGAAGCGCGGGTGCCACGCCTGCATCACATTGACCTTCTCCAACGGCACCGGGATCTCGAACGAGCGCAATGGCAACTTCAACCGCTGCACACTGTTGAGGATATTGGCGGGTATCGGCAGGATCAGGTCCGAATCCGGCAGCGAGAACATCGCCGAGTGGAAGCTGGTGGTGATCAGGGCCACGCGCCGCTCCACCTTGTGGTTGGCCAACGCCACATCGATCGGCCCGTTGGCACGGCCGCGCCGCGATACGCTGATCTGCGGGTAGGCGGCAAAACGCTCAGGGGTGATCGGGGCGTCGAAGATCGGGTGCCCCACACGCGCAAGGCCCACGAAGTAGGTGTTGAACAGGCTCTGCACCTTGATTTCCGGGCCCAGCTCAATGGCCGAGCTGATGATCAGGTCGATATGCCCGTTGCGCAGCACTGCATCATCGTCACCACTGCCCTCCGGGACAAACCGCAACACCGTACGCGGCGCCTGGGCCAGCATCATGCGCAGCAGCTGGGCGCCGTAAAGGGCAATGAACAAATCATTGGTGCGGATGTTGAAGGCACGGTCCAGGTTGACCAGGTCGACATCGTCACGGCTGCGGAACACCTGCCCGGCCTGCTCCACCAGGCCATGCACCTGCTCGCGCAGGGCCAACGCACGCGGCGTAGGCACCAGGCCACGGCCAGCGCGCACCAGGATCGGGTCACCCAAGGCATCGCGGATACGCCCCAATGTCCGGCTCATTGCCGCCGGGCTCAGGTTCATGCGCTGCGCTGCGCCCACCACGCTGCCCTCGTCGAGCAAGGCATCGAGGGCGACGAGCAGGTTCATGTCCGGGAGTTGCATGGCCGTTTTCCGTTACAGCTGTGGGAAACGCGATGGTAGCAGGTTGGTGGATTGCATCAGACGCAATGCGCTCTTGCGTGGTGGGGCATTTATTCACTGGGCATGTTCGGCCTTAAATGAAGCATTGGCAGGTCTGGCCTTTTCGCGGGCGCGCCCGCTCCCACAGGAACCCCACAATGCCCGAATGTTGTGCGGCACAGCTGTGGGAGCGGGCATGCCCGCGAAAGGGCCGATCCTGCAGACACACAAGCCAGCCTCTGCCAAGGATCCCACATGCCCAGCCCCGTCCTGATCGCTATCGACGCCTCCCCCGCATCCAGCGCCCTGCTCACCCTCGCCCGCCGCTACTGCCGCCCCGGTGAACACGAAATGCACGTGCTGCTGGCCATCGATTCCACCTTCGCCGTGCATGAGCCACCTGCGCCCTACACCGCCGAGGAGCTGGAAGAATACCCCGCCGCCTGCGAGGAACAGCAGCATGCCGACCACGCCGTAGCCGAGGCCGTGCGCGAGCTGCAGCAAGCCGGCTTCACCAGCCTGGGCTGCATGGTGGCCGGCCAGCCGGTTGAAGCGATTGTGGCCAAAGCGCAGGAATTGAACTGCGAACTGATCATCATGGGCCACCGCCACCTGTCGCGGTTGGGGCGGTTGCTGGACCCGTCAATCAGCGCGAAGGTGATTGACCGGGTCACAGTGCCCGTGATGGTGGGAGCCGCGGAGTAGAGATCGCAGCATCTGACAGCTCTCCTATTGATCAGCCAAATAGGATTGCCGCGTGATTTTTATCCCAATACCGAGCTGCTCCATGTGCATTTTGACAGGCCATAACCTGTCGTATGGCGTCTTATAGTGACCACTGTAGTTGGTCATTATCAGGCGACGGTCCTTCATCGCAAACTCCCCCGCTGCGACGACATTGGGACTTGTGCGATGATCACGGGCCGCAATTTGGGCAAAGCTGGCGTGAGTCGAGTAAACCTCAGCATGCTGGAAGCTACCGACAATTAACTCCCCTCTGTCGGTGATCAACCACTTGTGCGTCACGGAGTTACCCTCCTTGAAGAGAGTGCTCATATCTGCCGAGTCGTTTACAACTGTCAGCCATGCCAGTTGGCGCTTGATATTCTTGTCAGTGGTCGAGACTTCATATTTGAGACGGTCCTGATTCGTATTGACCAAGCGCTGCATCTTTTGCACCTTCTTCGGCCCACCGGTGACTTGTTGCCAAAAGCGGCGCAGCCCAGAACGCCCAGAAGGGTCGACCCGATTGACAGGGTCTCCCGAACAATAGGAATAGGCGTTCAAACCACCGCGGCTGAAGGGGCTTAGCTTGTCGGCGCTCTGGAACCGCATAAGCCTGGGGTTATAAACCCGATGGCCATTTCCGAGCATGTAGGTACGGGTGATCAAATCAACGACAGCACCGTTAAACGCCGACATGGCCATCAAGTGTCCTTGGAACAGGACATGACCATAAGCGTCATAGGACCGCCAATCGGAAGCTTGAGCAGACGCGGTGTTCATTGTCGGCGCCCTCCATCGGAAGTATGGTCACTATCGCCTATCTGCATCATCTGGGTAACTGGCAAAAATACCAGGCGCGATCAGTGCCAGCCCCGGCTTACCCCTCGCTCGGCTTAACTACCACCGTACAAGTCGTCCCCGCCGCCAGCAAAAACCCTTCCGGCACTTCATCAATGTGGATCCGCACCGGCACCCGCTGCGCCAGGCGCACCCAGTTGAAGGTGGGGTTAACGTCGGCGATCAGCTCGCGACTTTGTGGGTTGTCGCGGTCGTAGATGCCGCGGGCAATGCTCTCCACATGCCCCTTGATGCGCTCGCCGCTCATCATCTGCAACTCGGCCTGGTCACCCACCTTCACGTGGGGCAGCTTGGTTTCCTCGAAGAACCCGTAGACCCAGAACGAATTTTCGTCGACCACCGCCATCACCGCCTCACCCGTGCGCGCATAGTCGCCCTTGTGGATGTTCAGGTTGGTCACGTAGCCATCCACCGTGGCGACAATATGGGTGCGCTTGAGGTTCAGCTCGGCTGCAGCCAGTTCGGCAAGGGCTTGCTGGTAATCGGCCTGGGCGGAGTTGGCGATATTGCTGGCGTCGTCGCGGTTTTCCTTGGAGATCACCAGGTTGTCCATGTCGGCACGGCGCTTGGCGTTGACCTTGCGCATTTCCCAGGTGGCCTTGCGCGAGGCGACCATGGCTTTGGCCTGGTCTACCGCCAGTTGGTAGTGCTCGGGGTCGATCTGGATCAGCAGGTCGCCCTTCTTCACCCGCTGGTTGTCCTTGACCGGCACATCCACCACGTAACCCGGTACGTCGGCGGCGACGTTGATGATGTCGGCGCGCACGCGGCCGTCGCGGGTCCATGGCGTGGTCATGTAGTGCAGCCACAGCTGGCGACCGATGGCCACGGCAGCGACCAGCACCAGCAGGGTGGCGATCAGGCTGAAGAACTTTTTCATCGAAGGTTTCTCACCAGTAGACAGTAAGCGCCATGGCGCCGAACAGGCAGACGAACAGGCTCAGGCGCAACAGCGCCGGGTGCCAGAAGAAGCGGTAGCCATCATGGCTGGCGATGAACCGGTCCAGGCCCCAGGCCAGGCCAAGGGCGAACAGGAACATCAAGGTCATGGTGGGCATGTACACGCCATGGAAGGCGATTTCACGGGGCATGGTGCAATCCTTTCGCCGGTGCCAGTGGCGACTGTGGGTCCAGCAAGGAGGAACGGATGAAGTGCAGGTAGCTTTGCGCTCGGCGCAGTACCGAGGTGTCGAAGTGCCGGGCGAACGGTTCGTCGGTGGCCTGCACGCGGGCAATGGCATGGTCCACGGCGACCAGGGCCCGTTCGTGGTTGCTCGCACTGGGCTGCAAGAACAACCGCGTCAGGGCACGACCCATGACGCGGATGGCCTGGCGCCACGGCTGTGACTCGGCGTAGGCCGGGTGCACCGGTGCGCGGGCTTGTTCCTTGCGCAGCTCGATCACGGCGTGGCCGATTTCCAGCACGGTGAACATCCAGCCCATCAGCTGGCTCTGCACTTGCGGCTTGCCGGCCGCCAGGCCATAGGCCTGGTGCAACAGGTCGCGGGTGCGGCTTTCGAACGCCGTGCCGATGCCGCGCAGGCGCCCGCTGATGGCAAACAGCACCTGCTCGCGCAGTTCTTGCTCCAGGCGGCTCCACAACCAGCGGCTGTTGGGCGGCAGGATGATCGCCCCGGCGGCGGCGCAGACAAACATGCCGATGACCATGCCGATGTAGTCGTTGATGAAGGTGTACGGGTCATACACAGTGAGGTTGTTCGGCACCGAGCCAATCGCAAAGAACACCAGCAGGCCGATGCCGTAACCGGCGTAGGCCGGGCGTGACGAGAGAAACGCGCCCAGCACGAACACCGGCGCCAGCACCATGCACAGCAGCGGGAAGCCGTCGATCCAGGGGAACACGAAGAAGGTTTCGAAAAAGCCGATGAAAGCGCCGATGGCGGTGCCGCAGGCCATCTGGAACGACATGCGCTTAGGGTTCGGCGAGGCCGCCGAAAGGCCCACGGTGACGGTGGCGATCAGGGTCATCATGGCGCCACTGGGCCAGTCACTGAGCAGCCAGTAGCTGCCCAGCAGCAACAACACCGCCGAGGCGCGGATACCTGCAGCCAACGACACTAGCCAGCTGGTCTGCGCCACGTAGGGCTCGTCCCACTGCTCGCGTTCGTGCTTGTGCGCAGCCAGCGAGGCGTGGGTTTCGGCGTAGCTGTACATCTCGTCGACGAAGCGGTACAGCAGTTCGAATGCGGTGTGGAAGTCGAGCAGGTCGGATTCGCTGGGGTCGGTTGCCAGGTACTCGGCACGCAGGCCGCGCACCTGAGCTTGCAGGCCTTCCTTGTAGGCCGCCAGCTCCAGGGTCAGGCGCAGTGCATCGGCGTCGGTCAACGCCCGGCCCACGTAAGGCTGCAGCAGCTCCACCAGGGTGTTCAGGCCCGGCTCGATGGCACTGACGATCTGCAGCGGGCCACGGGCACGCAGGCGTTCGAGCAGGCGATGCAGGGCATTGAAGCGCGTGGTAATGGCCATGAACTCGCTGTTCATCCGTACCAGCCGACCACTGCGGCGACGCATGTGCGGGTCTTCGAAGGCGGTGACGTTGCGCAGGCTCTCAAGGCCCACGGCCTCGGCAACGAAGCGCACGTTGCTGCTCTCGAAACGGTCCTTCTGGCTATCGCCACGCAGGGCCTCGACCACCACCCCGGCGAACACGCCAAAGCGCTGGTACAAAGCGTTGCGCATGGCGGCACTGGCCGACTGCGGCAGGATTGCGGCACTGACGAAGGTCGACACCAGAATCCCCAGGGCAATTTCCAGCACCCGCCATACCGCGGCCATGAAGGCCTGGTCGGGGTGCTGCAGCACCGGCAGGCCGATCATCGCAGCGGTATAACCGGCGAGCACGAAGCCATATGCGCGGAAAGTGCGGTAGCGCATGGCGCCGGCCGAACACAGCCCCACCCACAAGGCCAGGCTGGGCAGGAACAGCTCGGTGTTCTGCGGGAAGATGGCGATCAGCGCCACCATCATCGCCGAGCCGGCCAGGGTGCCGAGCACCCGGTAGAAGCTCTTGGCGAACACATGCCCGCTTTGCGGCTGCATGACGATGAACACGGTGATCATGGCTGTGCGCGGTTGCGGCAGCTCCAGGCGCATGGCCAGCCACAGGGTGATGAACGCGGCGACCAGCACCTTGAAGATGTACACCCAGGTCACGCCGTCGGTGCGTGCCCAGGCAAAGAAGCCCCGGCGCCACTCCAGGCTTTGCAGCCAGCGCACGGGCAAACTGGAAGTGCTCATTCGGCGTTATCCGGCTTCTTGTCGAAAATGGCCAAGGTGGCCGGGGTTTTCGGCGCGGCCTGGCGTTCCTCTTTCGGCGCATCCTGACCGGCCTGCAGGCCACCACCCAGGGCGGTGACCAGCTCGGCATGGGCGATCAGGCGGGCGGCCTGCACCTGCTGCTGCACTTGTTGCTGGCGGAACAGCAAGGTCTGCGCGTTGAGCACGTTCAGGTAGTCGGTAAGGCCGCGCTGGAAGGCGACCATGGCGATGTCATAGGTTTTCTGCGCGGCGGCAACCGACTCGGCAGCGAAGTGCGACTGTTCTTTCATCGACTCGCGGCGGATCAACTGGTCGGAGATGTTCTTCAGTGCCCCCACCACGGTCTGGTTGTAACGGGCCACAGCCACGTCATACCCCGCCGAGGCCACACCCAGCTCCGAGCGCAGGCGGCCACCGTCGAAGATCGGCAAGCTGATGGCCGGCCCGACGTTGTAGTTGAACTTGCGCCCGGTCAAGAATTCCAGCGGGCCACCGCCGGTGGCCATGAAGCCGAGGCTGCCAACCAGGTCGACGTTGGGGAAAAAGCCGGCGTGGGCGACGTCGATACCTCGCGCCTGGGCGGCCACCTGCCAGCGGCTGGCGACCACGTCGGGACGCTGGCCGACCAGTTCGGCAGGCAGGTTCGATGGCAGTTTCAACGGCGCGGCCAAGGCCAGGGCCGGGCGCTGCAATTGCGCGCCCTCCCCCGGGCCCTTGCCGGCCAGTGCGGCCAGTTGGTTGCGGGTCAGGGCAATTTCTTCGTTCAGGCTGTCGAGCTGGCGGTGGGTTTCCGGCAGCGGCGCTTCGGCCTGGCTGACTTCGAAATGGGTACCGATGCCGGCATCCAGGCGGCGTTTGGCCAGGGCCAGGATCTGCTCCTGCTGCTCCAGTTCGGCCTTGACGATATCGCGCTGGGCAAAATGCAGGCTCAGCTGGATATAGGCGCGCACCACGTTGTTCTGCAGCTCCAGCTGCGCCTGGCGGGCTTCGGCCACGCTCATGTGTGCCTGGTCGACGGCCTGCTCGCTGGCATTGCGTTCGCGGCCCCAGAGGTCGAGGGCGTAGCTGAAGCCGATGGCGGCGTTGTTGTCCCAGGTGTTGGCGCCCGACAGCGCGCCCGGGCCGTAGAACTGGTCCTCAGGCCAGTTGTGGCGCTTGAGGGTGGCCTGGCCGTTGGCCTGGAGCTTTTCGGCCGACTCGACCACGCCGGCCATGGCCTTGGCCTCACGTACCCGCGCTGCGGCCATGGCCAGGCTCGGGCTGCCGGCCACGGCCAGGTTGAGCCAGCGATCCAGCTGCGGGTCGCCATAGGCGTGCCACCACTGCTGGTCGGGCCAATGGGCGTCGGTCGCGGCTTCGCGTATGGCCGCGTCGGTGGTCAAGGTATGGGCTTGCAGCGTCTTGCTTTGCGGGGCGATGCCCCAGGTTCCGATACAGCCACTCAAGGTGAGGGCAAGGGCACAGGCACTGAACGCATTGAGCGTTCTGATGATGCGACGCGGCACAGCTGCGATTTCCCGAGGAAGAGGTGAAGGGGGCTGGGCAATTCTAGGGGGCGGCAGCACTGGCGATAAGCGCAGATTCCTGCGAATCTTTGTTACCAAAACAGCGATAATCCGCCTTTGGTCGAAGGCAACTTTTCAGCTTTTCTGCGTTACTTCGTGACACAATTTTGTCCTCTGCATCGAGAGTGACCCATGGACACCCTGCAAAACATGCGTGCTTTCAGTTGCGTAGCCCAGCTTGGCAGCTTTACCGCTGCTGCCGCGCAACTGGATACGACCACCGCGAACGTGTCGCGGGCGGTCTCCAACCTGGAAGCCCATCTGCAAACAAGGCTGCTCAACCGTACCACCCGCCGCATTGCGCTGACCGAGGCCGGCAAGCGCTACCTGATGCGCTGCGAACAGATTCTTACCTATGTGGAAGAAGCCGAAGCCGAAGCCAGCGATGCCCATGCCCGCCCGGCCGGGCAGCTGAAGGTGCACTCGATGACCGGGGTGGGCCAGCACTTCGTGGTCGATGCCATTGCCCGCTACCGCGAATCGCACCCGGACGTCACCTTCGACCTGACCATGGCCAACCGCGTACCCGACCTGCTTGACGAGGGCTATGACGTGTCCATCGTGCTGGCCACCGAACTGCCCGACTCGGGGTTCGTGTCGCAGCGCCTGGGCATCACCTACAGCATCGTCTGCGCCTCGCCCGACTACATCGCCCGCCACGGCAGTGCGCAAAAGCCCGCCGACCTGCTCAAGCACGCCTGCCTGCGCATGGTCAGCCCGGTGATACCGCTGGAAAAATGGCTGTTCGACGGGCCGGAAGGTCAGGAGATGGTCAACATCACCAGCTCGCCGTTCATGGTCAATACCGCCGATGCCATGAAGACTGCGATCCGCAGCGGCATGGGCGTAGGCGTGCTACCGATCTATTCGGCCATCGATGGCCTGCGTGATGGCAGCCTGGTGCGGGTGCTGCCCGAGTACCGCCTGCAGGAGCTGAACCTGTACGCCATCTACCCGTCGCGGCAGTACCTGGATGCCAAGATCAAGACGTGGGTCGAGTACCTGCGCAACTCGCTACCGGAGATTCTCGCGGCCCATGAGGCCGACCTGAAAACCCATCAGGTGCTGGTCGCCAACTAAAAAGCTGCTGCATTGCGGGGGTGGACAATGGTAGGTTGCTAACCATTGTCGGCCCATTCGCGGGCACGCCCGCTCCCACAGGTACAGCGCTGCTCACGAGGCTTGTGCAAAACCTGTGGGAGCGGCGGTGCGGCGATCCGATTTACCCGCGAAGAATCCACCCTCGTCCTACCGCCTTGCAGAGAAGTTGCCCGATGAAAAAGACCGTCCTGGCCTTCAGCCGTATCACCCCGGCCATGGCCGAGCGCCTGCAGCAAGACTTCAACGTGATTTTGCCCAACCCCAAGCTCGGCGACATCAACGCCCAGTTCAACGAAGCCCTGCCGGAGGCCCACGGCCTGATCGGTGTCGGGCGCAAGCTGGGCCGTGCGCAGCTTGAAGGCGCGGCCAGGCTGGAGGTGGTGTCCAGCGTGTCGGTCGGCTACGACAACTACGACCTGGACTACTTCAACGAACGCGGCATCGCCCTGACCAATACCCCAGACGTGCTCACCGAAAGCACCGCCGACCTGGGCTTCTCGCTGGTCATGGGCTGCGCCCGCCGCACTGCCGAACTGGATGCCTGGACCAAGGCCGGCAACTGGCAGGCCACCGTGGGCCCGGCCCTCTTCGGTAGCGATGTGCATGGCAAGACGCTGGGTATCGTCGGCATGGGCAACATCGGTGCCGCCATTGCCCGTCGCGGCCGGTTCGGCTTCAACATGCCGGTCATCTACGCGGGCAACAGCCGCAAGACCGCGCTGGAGCAAGAGCTGGGCGCGCAGTTCCGCAGCCTGGAGCAGTTGCTGGCAGAAGCGGACTTCGTCGTCATTGTGGTGCCATTGTCCGACGCCACCCGCAAGTTGATCAGTGCGCGTGAACTGAAGCTGATGAAGCCAAGCGCGTTCCTGATCAACATCGCCCGCGGGCCGGTGGTGGACGAAGCCGCGCTGATCGAAGCGCTGCAGAACGGCACCATTCGTGGGGCAGGCCTGGATGTGTACGAGAAAGAGCCGCTGAGCGATTCGCCGCTGTTCAAACTGCCCAACGCGCTGACCTTGCCGCACATCGGTTCGGCCACTGCCGAAACCCGTGAGGCCATGGCCAACCGCGCGATGGAGAACCTGCGCGCGGCACTGCTGGGTGAACGGCCGCGGGACCTGGTGAACCCGCAGGTGTGGAAGGGCTGATAGCCTTACTTTGCCTGTACCGGCCTCTTCGCGGGCTTGCCCGCGAAGAGGCCGGTACAGGCAACAGATTATCTATTTGGCCACCAAAATACCGTCAGCCACCTTGGCCTTGGGCTTGCGAAACACCAGCACATTCCCCGCCATCACCGCCACCAGCCCCAACAAGGCCGGCGCCGTCCACTGATACCCCTCGGCCACCGCCGACACATTCAACGCCACCAACGGGAACAGCACCGTGCAATAGGCTGCCCGCTCCGGCCCCATGCGCCCGACCAGGGTCAGGTAGGCAGTGAAGCCGATCACCGAACCCGGAATCACCAGGTACATCAGCGAACCGATGTAGCGGGTGTTCCACTCCATGGTGAAAGGAATGCCGCTGAACAGGCAATAAACCATCAGCATGGCGGCCCCGTAGACCATGCCCCAGGCATTGGTAGTCATGGGCTTGAGCCCCGCCTTCTGCTGCATGCTCGACAGCATGTTGCCTGCCGAGAAACACAGCGTGCCGAGCAGGGCAAGGCCGAGCCCGAACAGGGTCTCGCGGCTGGCGGCATGGTGGGACAGCTCTGGCCAGAACAGCAGCCCCAGGCCGATCAGGCCCAGGGCACCGCCGCCCAGCACATTGGCGGCGATCTTCTGGCCGAAGAAGACCCGCGCGTTAAGTGCGTTCCACAGGGTTGCAGTGGAGAACACCACGGCGATCAGGCCACTGGCAATCCACTGGCTGGCAGTGAGGAAGCACATGAAATTGACGCAGAACAGGCACAAGCCTTGGGCCAGGCAGATCTGGTGGCCGCGGCGGTTCATGGGTTGCAGGCGGCGGGTGAGCAGCAGGATGGCGAACAGGATGAGGCCGGCCAGGGCGAAGCGATAGACGATCGAGACCGGGATGGCGACAACGCCCAGCTGGAGCTTCAAGGCGATCCAGGTGGTGCCCCAGATCAGGACGGTAAGCAGGTAGAGTGACAGGTTCATGGGTAGGGCTCCTCAAGCGGTCGTCCATTCACACCGGGGCCGCTTCGCGCCCCATCGCCGGCAAGCCAGCTCCCACAGGTACAGTGCCCGGCTTGAGGCAGATGCTGTACCTGTGGGAGCTGGCTTGCCGGCGATCGAGGGTGCAGCCCTCGCCAGTGCCACCAGTGTTCGCCCTGTGCGGCGCCTGGCGCTTGCACAAACTTGCGCTTTTCCTTTGCCGGTAGATGTCACTCGATGCAAGGCGCAGTAGGATGGCTGGCAAGAGGAGCCCCCCATGACGCCACTCACCCAACTGCAAGTGTTCAACGCCATGCATGCCTCGCCCCACGCCAGGCTGGAGCTGAGCGCGCACCTGGGCGACGGGCTGGCGGCGGCGCTGTGGAGCAACCGCGACGATGCCCGCGACTATCAGGCCCCGACCCACCACACCCTGTCGTGCTACATCGCCGACGGCACCGGCACCTTTCGCCGCCAGCGCCCGGCCGACAAGGGCGCGCCCGGCAAGCTGTGCGTGATGCCAGCCGGGCAGGAGTCGAACTGGGTGGTCAATGGTGCAATCCGCCTGGCGCACTTGTATGTCAGCGAGGTGCAGTTCGCCCTGGGTTGTGTGCGCCTGCTCGACCGGGAACCGCGTGAACTGCAGTTGCAGGAAGCGACTTTTCTGGACGACCCGCAACAGGCCGTGCGCTTTCGCCAACTGATCCAGCTGGACTGGGACGAGCCCGGCGAGCGCTTGCTGGCCAGCAGCCTGGCCCACGAGATCGTCGACCATGCGCTGCTCAACCAGGTCGGGCTGCGCCAGGGCCTGCGCCTGAAAGGCGGGCTAGCGCCGAACCTGCGCCGGCAACTGGTCGATTACATCGAGGCGCACCTGGACCAGCCGATTACCCTGGGCGAACTGGCCTTGCGCTGCAACCTGTCCGAATACCACTTTGCGCGCATGTTCCGCAGCAGTTTCGGCCTACCGCCGCACCAGTACCTGCTGGCCCGGCGACTGCACCGGGCCTGCCAGCTGCTGCAGCTGGGCGTGATGCCGCTGGGGGAGATTGCCCTGCTGTGCGGGTTTGCCAGTGCCAGCCATTTCAGCAACCGGTTCAGGCAGGCGCTTGGTGCAACACCTGGGGAATACCGTTCGGCATTCAAGGCGTGAAATGGGGCCGCTTTGCGGCCCTTTCGCGGCACAAGGCCGCTCCTACAGGGATCATGGATTCCTTGTGCCGCGAAAGGGCTGCAAGGCAGCCCCAAATACCTAGAATTCGAAGGTGCTGGACAGGCTCACCTGCCGCGCATCGCCGATAGCCACGAAGTACTGGTTCACCGCCGAGCTGTAGTAAACCTTGTCGAACAGGTTCTTTACGTTCAGCTGCAAACGCACGTTGTGCTCATCCAGCTTGGTCTCGTAGCTGGCGAACGCATCGGCCACGGTGTACGACGGCAGGTCGAAGGTGTTGGTCGAATTGCCCGCCCGCTCACCCACGTAACGCGCGCCTGCACCTACACGTAGCTTGTCGCCACCGAACAGGCTGCCGAAGTCGTAAACAGCCGACAGCGAACCACTGTGTTTGGCAACGTTCTGCAAGCGGTTGCCCTCAAGGTCCGGGTCTTTTGTAACCTTGGCATCGGTAAAGGCATAGCTGCCGATCAAGCTCCAGTGATCGCTGAGCTGGCCGGTCAGGTCAAGCTCCACACCTCTTGAATTGACCTCACCGGCATTGCTGTAGACCGTCTCGCCAGTCCCGCTGTCGAAATTGGCAACCAGCACATTACGCTTGGTGATATCGAACAGCGCCAGCGTACCGGTCAGGCGACCGGGCATGTCCAGCTTGGCGCCCAACTCCCACGACTTGCCTTCCTCTGGTGCAACGGACGCGTCCAGCACCACACCGCCAGTCAGCGGCGCAATGCTGGAGTTGGGCTTGAACGACTCGCTGTAACTGCCGTAGAACGACAGCTGCTCATCAAGCTTGTAGACGATGCCGGCATGCGGCACCCAGGCCTGGCCGCTGTTATCGGTATTGGCCGTGAACGGGCGGCCGCGGCCGGCGTACTGGTCGAACTGCTGGAAGCGTGCGCCGGCCACCAGGATCCAGTGGTCATCCAGGTGCAATGCGTCCTGCACGAACAGTGCATCGGTGCGCAGCTTGTCGGTCTGGTCGCTGTCGCTGGCACGCACCGTGCTGCCTTCCACTTCCTGGCCGTAGACCGGGTCCACATAGCTGAAAGTGGACTTGGCAGTCTGGCGAATCAGGTCGCCGCGATACACCTTGCGGTCTTCATGGTCGACGCCGAACAACAGGTCATTCTCCAGGCCGGCCAACTCCACATTACCGGCCAGGCTCAGGGTAGCGAACTGGTCACGGCTCATGGCGTTGTGGGTGCCATCGATGCTGCGTGTCAGCGTGCCTTTGGCTTCATTGACGCCGGTCACCCGTACCTGGCTGGCATCATAGGTCTCGCGGTTGAAGCTGTAGCCAAAGTGCAGCTTCCAGTCATTGGCCAGCTGATGGTCGACCTCCAGGCGATACAGGTCGGAGCGCCCTTCCATGTCGTTGAACGGCTCGTCCAGGCGGCGCGTGGCGGGGATGTTCAGCGGGTGGCCATCGCTGCCGAACGCGGTGCCCCGGTCGAAGGGGTAGAGAAACTCGCGGTGCTCGTAGGCCAGTACCACCTGGGTGTCTTCACCCAGCCAGGCCAGCGACGGCGCCACCAGCGATTCGCGGTGCACGCCGTAGTTGCGCCAGTAGTCTTCGTCTTCATGGTCGACGATCAAGCGGTAGGCGAAGTTGCTGTCGCCCAGCGCACCGGTACTGTCGAGCCCGCCGCCACTGCCATTCTTGCCGCTGCCGTAGGTCGAGCCGCGCACGTCCAGGGCGTTGTACTGCTGCAGTTGCGGGCGCTTGCTGACCACGTTGATCACCCCGCCCGGATCCTGGATGCCGTACAGCAGCGAGGCCGGGCCCTTGAGCACTTCAACCCGCTCGGTGCTGGCGTTGAGGCTACGCCCCTGCACGATGGGCATGCCATCGCGCATGATCGAGCCGTCGCGGTTGTCGCCAAAGCCGCGCTTCATCACCGTGTCGGACGTGCCGCCAAAGTTGTTGCCCTGGGTAATGCCGCTGACGTTGGCCAGCGCATCGTCGAGGTTGCGCGGTGCCTGGTCGTGAATGACCTGGGCCGGTACCACGTTGATGGCCTGGGGGATGTCCTGGTTCGGCCCCTGCCCGCGCATGATCGAAGCGCTGGCCGGGGGCTGGTAGCTGTAGTCGTCCAGCTGCGAGGTTACGTTGGTGGCCTGCAGGTTGAGGGCGCCTGAGGTGTCGGCGGGTTCGAGGGTCAGGGTGCGTGCGTCGACGCGCCGCCAAGCCAGCCCGGTGTTGCCCAGCAGCTGTTGCAGCGCCTGCTCGGCGCTGAAACGGCCATTCAACGCGGGCGCTTGCACGCCCGGCAGTTCGAGGGTGTAAACCACACTCTGGCCGGTGGTGCGGCTGAAAGCGTCGAGGGCCTGGGCCAAGGGTTGGGCCGGCTGGGCGAAGGCATAGGCCTGCAACTGCTCGGCGGCGCTTGCCAGAGGGGCGACAGCCAAGGCCGGGACCGCAGCCAGGCCGAGCCAGAGAGGGACGCAACGCGAGGAGAACTTCATGGACGCTGACCTGTGAGAGGGTGACGATTGCGAATGAATCGCACTTTCACTCATTACACGGATGCCACGTCCTGTTACCTCACCCGTTGATTGAAATTATTTTTCCTGTGCCGGCCTCTTCGCAGCACAAGGCTGCTCCTACAGGTACTGCATGGCCGGTGCAGGCTGCTACCGAACCAGGGTCAGACGCCCCAACACGGTCTGCCGCGAAAAACCCATCACCTTGCCCAGCGAATCCAGCGCCAGCAGCGGCTCGGTCACCGGGAAGCTGCCGCTGACCTTGCGCTGCCCCAGTTCGCCATCCAGCAACAGGATGCGCCCCGGGTAATAGCGCCCAAGGTCTTCGACCACCTGCGCCAGCGGCACCTGGTAATAGTTCAGCCACCCCTGGCGCCAGGCCAGGCGGTTTTCACTGTCCACCCCCAGGGTGTCGCCTACCCTGCCTGCGCTGAAGGCCACCTGCTGATTGGCCGTCAGCTCACGCGCCAGAGTGCCTTGCGCAGCGCTCACGCCCACACGCCCGCTGCGCACCGTCACCTGGGCGCCGTCGCCTTGCTCACGCACCTCGAACTGAGTGCCGAGCACCCGCACTTCGCCACCGCCGGCTTCGACCAGGAACGGCTCGCCGGTATGCGTGACCTCGAAGAACGCTGCGCCATGCAACAACCGCACACGGCGCTCTCCCTGGGCAAAATCGACCGCAATGGCGCTGCCGGCATCAAGCGTCACCTGCGACTGGTCGGCCAAAGTCACCTGGCGAACCAGCCCGGCACTGCTGTAGTCGGCCTGCAGGTCCTGCAACCAGTACGCCGGGTGCCAGCCACCGGCAACGCCCACGGCCAGCAGCAGGCAGGCCGCCATCGCCAGTGCTGCCACCTGCCGCCACGGGCCGCGGGTCGGCGGCTTGGCCATGGCATCGAGGTAGCGCTGCAGGGCGTCCTGTTCTTCGTCCGCCAGGCGCGCCGCCGGGGCGGCGCTTTTCTGCCACAGCGCCTGGGCCTGTTGGTAGGCGTCACGGTGCACGGGGTCGGCCAGCAACCAGCGCTTGAACGCAGCCCCTTCGGCTTGCGCGGGCTGCTCATTGATGCGGCTGAGCCATTGCAGGGCGGCCTGGGACTGCGCCTCGGTGATCGGGGGCAAACGGCTCATCGACGGGCACTCCCAGGCCGGCGTGGGGTGGACGCGGGCTCGGCAACACTCGCCTTGCACGCTTCAAGGGCGCGCATCATATGCTTTTCCACGGCGCTCTGGGACAGCTGCATGGCCTTGGCAATTTCGCCGTACTTGCAGCCATGGATGCGGTTGAGCAGAAAGATCTGCCGGGTGCGCTCGGGCAATGCGCGCAAGGCAGCTTCGATGCGCTGCAGGTCGTGGTCGACCTCCAGCGCCTGCTCCGGCGCCTGAGCCATTGCCGCCTCGTCCATGGGCAAAGCGGCTTCTGCCACCCGTTCGCGGCTGCCTTCACTGCGCAGGTGGTCGATGGCCAGGTTGCCGGCACAGCGCAACAGGTAGGTGTCCAGCGCCTCGACCTTGACCTCGGGGCGGCGCCAGAAACGCAGGAACAGTTCCTGCACCAGGTCTGAAGCCGTGGCGCGGCAGCCAACGCGCCGGCTGACCAGCGCCTCCATGCGCGCCCGTTGGGCCAGGAACACCTGGACGAAACGTGCGCGCCCTCCACTGCTGTCGGCTTCGGGCTCGATGATATCCCCCTGCTCGCTCACAGGTTCACACGGCAAACACGGCCAGCAATGGGCCCAGCACCACGCTGGCGGCGGCCAGGCCCAGCAGCAGACGTGGCTGGTACGGCAGGCCGAACACCCACACGGTCACCCCGGCCATCATCACTGCCGTCCATTCCACCAGGCCATGGGCCCAGCCACGCAGGTGCACGCTGAGGATCAGCGACAGCATCAGCAGCAGCCAGCCGGCAACGTGCAGCAGCTGCAACTGCCTGGGGCGCGGCTTGCGCCCGAGCAAATCGCTGAAGTGCTTTTCCATGGCCAGGCACAGGGCGACAAAACCTGCGAATGCAATCAGTGCGTTACCCAGCATCAGCTCACCTGCGCCGTTTCAGTGCCCGCTTTTTTTGCCGCGCGTGGCCGCTTGGCAACCGGTTTGGGGCTGCGCAGCATCTTGCCGGCCAGCCAGGCCAGGAACAGGCCAGTACCCAGGGCCGTCAGGTCGAAGCCGGCCATGGCCCAGTCACCTGCCTGCAACGAATGGTTCAATCCCCGGTCGGTGCTCAAGCCATTGAGCAGCGGCAGCAGAACAAAGGCCAGCGCCCCCAGCGCCAGTTGCTCGCCCCACGCCCGGCGCCCGCTGCGCAGCACGGCATGCACCAGTGACAAGCCCCAGGCGATGAAGAAGGCATTGACCTCCCAGCCAGCGCGGCCCTCGACGCCCACCGGGATCAGGCGGTTGGCCCAGAAGAAGCCCGCCGCCGCCAGCAGCAGCCCGCTCATGCTGGCGATATTGAGCACCTCGACCAGGCGCAATTCACCCGGCATGTGCGCGCTCTTGGCATGCTTGAGCTGGCGCTTGCCCAGCCACATCACCAGCCCGGTGCCGATCACCGCAGTCCCGGCGACGCCAAAGAAGAAATACAGCCAGCGCAGCCACGGCCCGGCGAAATTGCCCATGTGCAGCCCGGCAAAACTGAAGGCAGTCATCATCGCCCCGCTCTCTGGCTTGCCCTGGCTCAGCAGCGCACCACTGGCGCCGTCGAACGTCCAGTTGGCACTGCGCCGATAAGCCACGTGGTCGGCAGCCGACTGGGTGAAGGTGACGCGGGCATTGCTGTCGCCGGGGTTCTGCACCTGGATGAAGCCGATACGCGCGCCCGGTTGCAGTTCCTGGACCTTGGCGTACAGGGTTGGCAGCGCAACCAGCGGCGTGGGCACCTGGGCCGCTTTGGGCGCATCGTCGCGGCCGAACAGGTCGTTGAAGTACTTACCGGTGTCATTGCCATAGCTGGCCATGATGCCAGCCGGCATCACCATGTACATGAACAGCACCAGGCTGCTGTAACTGATCATCAGGTGGAAGGGCAGCACCAGCACGCCGATGGCGTTGTGCCCGTCCAGCCAGGAGCGCTGGCCCTTGCCGGGGCGGAAGGTGAAGAACTCCTTGAAGATCTTCTTGTGGGTGATGATGCCGGTGACCAGCCCCAGCAGCATGATGAAGGCGCAGAAGGTCGACAGCCAGCGGCCAAACGGGTACGGCATCTGCAGCTGGAAGTGGAACCGGTAGAAGAACTCGCCACCCCGGCTGTCGCGTGCTTCCACTGGCAGGCCGGTCTGGGTGTCGAGGGTTTTGTTGACGAAGCCACGCGGCCCGCCGTTGGGGTCGCGATAGCCCACGCTCAGGGCCGCCTCACGCTCGTTGGGCATGTCGATGAACCAGGAGGCGGAATGCCCGGCATTGTCCTGCAGGTATTGCTGGGCCTTGTCCAGACTGAGGGCCGGGTCCAGGGTATGACGGCGCACCTCGGGCTGCGCCCAGTGGGTGATTTCATCCTTGAAGTACGACAGCGTGCCGGTGAGGAAGATGGCAAACAACAGCCAGCCAAAGATCAGGCCGGTCCAGGTGTGCAGCCAGGCCATCGCCTGGCGGAAGCCTTCTTTCATGGGTTTTTCATCCAGTAGGCAACGCCGCTGATCATGCCCAGCAACAGGCTCGGCGCCAACACCCCCAGCCAGGCACGCCAGGCGCTGCGACAGGCGAAGCACCAGATGAATGCCAGCAGGTAGAAGACGAACGACAACAGCAGGCCGGTCAGCGTGGCATCGACCTTAGGCAGTGGCGCCACCAAGGCAATGCAGACGCTGGCCATGGACGCCAGCAGGTAGCCGCCCAACAGCGCGGCCAGGCTGCGTGAGGCAACGGCCAGCCGATAGCTGAGCGAGAGGCCGGCGGTTTTGCGCGTCATGGCGAAAGTCCGGGTGTTTTGGGGGTTGCAATAATAATGATTTCAATTCTCATAGGCAAAGAGTTAGCGATGTGTTGCCTGTCCTGGCCCTATCGCCGGCAAGCCAGCTCCCATAGGTATTGCACAGGGCTTGAAGACAGCGGGGTTGTGTGGGAGCGGGCTTGCCGGCGATAGGGCCGGTGGAGATTGCCGAGCATTCTGCCCTGCAATACAATGCGAACAATTCTTACTACCAGTTGCGCTACCTGGCGCCGGAGTATCACGGTGCCCAGCGCGCTCACATCCACGGTCGAACGGCCATGCAGCCCTGCCCTCCGCCATGCATCGATGGATTTGCAACAAGAAATTTATTTTCAAAAAGGGCTTGAATTCGGTCCGCGGTTGCCTGACCTTAGAGTCAAGAGGCGCAGAAATTCCAAGGGTCTCAAGGGCCTAGGCGCGTCTCCATGCGAGCAAGCTGAATAAGGATTGAATCATGCAAATCCAGGTCAACAGCAGCAACCATTTCGAAAGCAACGCCCGTCTCGATCAGTGGGTCCGCAGTACCCTGCAGAGCTCTCTGGAACGTTACGAAGAAGACCTCACCCGCATCGAGGTTCACCTGCGCGACGAGAACGGCGCCAAGCCCGGACCGCATGACAAACGCTGCCAGATGGAGGCTCGCCCCAAAGGCCACCAACCGATTTCCGTGACCCACACTGCCACTTCGGTAGACCAGGCAGTCGACGGTGCCGCCACCAAACTCAACCACGCGCTGGAACACTTCTACGGCAAGCTGCGCAGCAAGCGCGGCGCCCTGGAACTGAGCGACCCGGACGCCTGACCCCAGCAATGAAAACGCCCGGCCAAGTGCCGGGCGCTTTTATTAAAGGCCATTAAAGGCCATTCAAGGGCTCCCTCAATTCACTACCCTCAGCCTTGGCACGGGGAACAGGTTCTCCAGGGTTGTCAGCAAACGCTTGTGATAAAGCGGCTTGCGGAAAAAATCCACCACCTGCAGGTGCAGCAGTTCGCTGACATCATCCAGGTCGGCCTGCCCGGACATGACAATCACCGGCAGGTGCAGGCGGGCCGTATGCTCGCGCATGCGCCTGATCAAACCGATGCCGCTTTCCTCGGGCATACGCAGGTCGGTGATCACCAGGGCAACGTCCGGATGACGGGTAAGCTGTTGCAAGGCAGCCTGTACCGATGTCGCGGTCAGGCAGGCGAAGCCTTCGTTCTCTAAAAGTTCGGCCAGCTCCAGCAGAACGTCCTGCTCGTCATCCACCAAAAGGATCTGCTGGCGCGAGGAAGCGTCCTGCATGGCGTTGGCTCCTGTTCAATGGTCAAAGGGCATTTTTGATCGTGGTGAAGGTGGCGTTGACCGCCGTGGAGATGTCCCCGACGAATGCCGCCAACACCACTGCAACCATCGTCGCGATGACCGCGTATTCGATACCGGATGCTCCGTCCTTGCGATGCAGGAAGTTCATGCAGTGCAGAATGAACAGTTTCATGGCTCAGCTCCTTGCGGCATGCATGCCGGCGATGGCGGTATCAAAGTGACACCTATTTGCCATCAGCATCGTCAAGCTGGAAAGGTCTGCAAATGTATTAAAGGATTAATTACAAAGTATTAATTCCCGAGAATTAACACCCATAAAAATGCTAACCCTCTGTATTACCTTGACTTAATCACGATCCCGAAAAAAACCACTCCAGCTCATGGCAAATGGTGATGGCTGGGCTACCGTCCTATAGCGAAATAGTGACTTTTTGCCATCAGTCGACGCGTGCAGGGAGGCTGAGATGAGTAGTCGCTTGACCCTGATACTGGCGGCATTCTTCCTGCTGGCAGCACTGCTGGCAGGCTACTGGGGCATTGTGCTCAGCCGCCCTGCTGCTGTGCCTGCACCGGTTACCCCTACGGGCGAACAACCGGTTGTCGCCGTCGCCCCACCCCCCACCGCTCCACCGGAACCACTGCGTACAGCCGTCGTCGTCCTGCGCAAGGCACTGCCCGCCAATACGCCGGTCACTGAAGACGATGTGCTGATCGAGCGCCTGCAGGTTGCCCCCGCCGGGGCCTACCAGCAAACCGCCCAGGTGATCGGGCGAACCAGCGCCAGGCCACTTGCCGCGGGCACCTGGCTGGATGAGTCCAGCTTCCAGGCCGGCGGCCCGCTGGCGCGGATGATCCGCGCCAACGAGCGCGCCGTGGCAGTCGGTGTGGACGAAGTGGTCGGCGCTGCCGGCCAAGTGCGCCCGGGTGACTACGTGGACGTGTTGCTGTTCCTGCGTGAAGAGCCTAACAACCCGCAGTCCTCCGCCCAGGTGGTACTGCCGGCCTTGCGCGTGCTCAGCGTCGGCGAGCAGACGGGCCTGGCCAACGATGGCCGCCCGGCGCAGACCGCCGAAGAGCAAAAGGCCCGGCGCGAACAGGCCAGCATGAGCGGCAACGGCACCCGCACGGTAGCGCTGGCAGTACCCGAGGCCTTCGCCAGCCGCTTGATGCTGGCTGCACAGGCCGGCACGTTGCGCCTGGCCGTGCGCAGTGCCGATGAACAACGCCTGGCTCGGTACTGGAACGAACCCGATGTCAAACCGCAGGTAGAAGCCGCCAACCGCGAACTCTACCGCTTCAGCCAGCTGTCCCAGTCGCCGGTGGTCAACGCTGCCAGCCTGGCGACCCGTAACCCCACACCCGCCATGCACATCATCCGTGGCGCACAGGCTGACGATACGAATAAAAGCCCCTGACCCGGCAAGGATGCAGCGATGCGTAGTTCCTTTTTGAGACAAGCATGTTGTACCGGGCTGCTGGCCGCGCTGTTGCCCCAGGCGCAGGCGGCGGGTAAAGGCTGCGAAGCGGTCAGTCAGCTGCCTTCGGTCATCGAGATAGACCAGGGCCTGCAGCAGGAGCTACGCCTGCCGCTGGCGATCAGCCGGGTTGCCGTGGGTGAGCCGAAGGTGGCCGATGTGCAGTCCAGCGGCGAGCGCGGCGTGGTAATTACCGCGGTGGGCCAAGGCAATACCACCCTGATGCTGTGGACCACATGCGCCCCGTCACCTCACAGGGCCATGGTGTTCGTCAAAGGCCGGGCCAGTGCCGACATGGCCGAAGACAGCTTCTTGCCGTCGCAGGATGCGCAACTGATAAGCCAGGTGCAGGCCGACATCCGCTTCGTGGAAGTACGCCGCACCAAATACAAGGAGGCCGGTGCACGGTTGTTCTTCAAAGGCTCCAACAATAGCCTGATCGGCTCGCCGGGCACCGTGCCCGGCACGTCCGTCAGCCCCGGTTCGGTCCCCAACGTAACCCCGTCGATCCCCCTCGACGACACCGTCTTCAACATCGTCTGGGGCGGCGGCAGCAGCCGCTTCCTGGCCATGATCAACGCCCTGGAAAACAGCGGCTTCGCCTACACCCTGGCCCGCCCCAGCCTGACCGTGCTCAGCGGCCAGACTGCGAGCTTTCTGGCTGGCGGTGAAATCCCGATCCCGGTGCCCAGCGCGGGCAGCGACAACGTGTCGATCGAATACAAGGAATTTGGCGTACGCCTGGCGCTGACACCGACCGTCATCAGCCAGGGCAGGATCACCCTCAAGGTGGCGCCGGAGGTCAGCGAGCTGGACTACAGCAACGTGGTGACCATCGCCGGCACGCAGGTGCCGGGTTTGACGGTAAGGCGCACCGACACCAGCATTGCCCTGGCCGATGGCGAGAGCTTCATCATCAGCGGCCTGGTCAGCAACAACACCCGTTCCGCCGTAGACCGCCTGCCTGGCCTGGGGAGCCTGCCGGTACTGGGCGCGTTCTTCCGCAACTCGGCCATGCGCCGCGAAGAAACCGAACTGCTGATGATCGTCACCCCGCACCTGGTCCAGCCGCTGGCCGCCAACGCCCGGCTGCCGCAACTGCCGGGCGAGAACCTGCGCACCTACGACCCCAGCTGGGGGCGCCTGTTCTTCCTGGAGAACGGCAACTTCGATGGCCAAGGCGGGTTATCCCAATGAACGAGAGCCTGAACCCCACCTTCCTCGCCATCACCCGCAACGAGGAGGACCTGCACTGGCTGCAAGGCGCACTGGCGCCGCAAGGCCAGGTGATCGGTGCCAGCGCCGGCAGCCTCGACGAGCTGCTGGCGCTGGTCAACGCCACCTTCAGCAACCTGATGTTCATCGGCCTGGACCGCGAACAACTGGTCAGCCAGTGCGCCTTGATCGAGGGGGTGCTGGAGGCCAAGCCGATGCTGGCGATCGTCGCCCTCGGCGATGGCATGGACAACCAACTGGTGCTGCATGCCATGCGCGCTGGCGCCCGCGACTTCGTCGCCTATGGCTCGCGCGCAAGCGAAGTGGCCGGGCTGGTGCGCCGCCTGGGCAAGCGCATGCCGGCGGTGGCCAGCAACCCCGCCCTCGGCGGGCTGACGGTGCTGTTCGGCGTACAAAGCAGTGCCGACGGGGCATTGCTCACTACCCACCTGGCCCGGGTGGTGCAGGAGAGCGGCCAGCAAACCCTGTTGCTGGACCTGGGCCTGCCGCGTGGCGACAGCCTGGCACTGCTCGGCCTGGAAGCGTCGTTCTTCTTCGGCGACGCCCTGCGCCACTTGCGCCGCCTCGACACCACACTGATCGACAGCGCATTCACACGTGACAAGAAAGGCTTGCGCCTGCTGACCTACGCCGAGGCCGACGACCCGCTGCAGCAGACCAGCGCCGCCGAGCTGTACATGCTGTTGAGCGCCCTGCGCCAGCATTTCCAGCACATCGTCGTGAACCTGACCGGGCATGCCGACAGCGAAGCCCTGCGCACGCTGGTGAGCCATTGCGACAAACTGATCGTCTACACCGACCAGAACATCCTCGACTGCCGGCGCAACCTTGAAGTGCTCGACCTGTGGCGTGACCACGGCATGAAGCTGGAGCACGCCAGCCTGTTGGTGGACCGTTATCTGAACAACGTTGCACCCGACGCCGATACCCTGGCCAAACGCTACGGGCTGCCCTTGCTCAAGGCCATCCCCTGCAGCCCGGAAGTGCGCCTGAACGTGAAAAACCAAGGCCTGAGCCTGTTCGAACTGGCCCCGCGTGAAAACCTCACTCAAGCCCTGCGCAGCCTGGGCGAACGCCTGGCACAGCGCTCGGAAAACCTCGCACCACCAGCCTTCACCTGGCTGCGTCGGCTTTGGGGGAGCAAATGAGCAATGACCAACCCTTTGGTGGCCCGCAACACGCCTCCGGCGACCCCTACGCGCTAAAGCGTGCACTGCACCGCTTTGCCATCGACGCCATCGAGGACAGCGGCCGTAACCTGCTCGAAGGCGCCCGGCCAGCGCTGACCCAGTTCGTGCTGGAGCAGGTGGGCGATTACGTCGCGCGGCTACGCCTGGCCATGTCGCGCTACGAAATGGAGCGCCTGGCCGAAGAGCTGGTGGATGAGCTGACCGGTTTCGGCCCGCTGGAAGTGTTGTTGCGTGACCCCACCGTCACGGAAATCCTGGTCAACGGGCCACACCGGGTGTTCGTCGAACGGGCGGGCCTGTTGCAGCAAACCGACCTGCGCTTTATCGACGCCCACCATGTGGAGCGGGTGATGCAGCGCATCCTCGCCCCGCTTGGCCGGCGCCTGGATGAATCCTCGCCAATGGTCGACGCGCGCATGCCCGATGGCAGCCGGGTGAATGCGATCATTCCGCCTGTGGCACTGGACGGCCCGTGCCTGTCAATCCGCAAGTTCCGCCAGGACATGCTCAAGAGTGCCGACCTGCTGGCCACCCGCGCCATCGACCAGCACATCTTCGACTTCTTCGAGCGCGCCGTGGGCAAACGTTGCAACATTCTGGTCAGCGGCGGTACCGGCACCGGCAAGACCACCCTGCTGAACATCCTCAGCCAGATGATCGCGCCCCGCGAACGCCTGGTGACCATCGAGGACGTCGCCGAACTGAATTTGCACCATCCCCACGTGGTGCGCCTGGAAACCCGTCCGCCGAATGCCGAAGGGCATGGCGAAGTCAAAGCCAGCGAACTGATCCGCAACGCCCTGCGCATGCGGCCCGACCGCATCATCCTGGGTGAGATACGCGGCAGCGAAGTGCTCGACGTGCTCACCGCAATGAACACCGGCCACGATGGCTCGATGAGCACGGTGCACGCCAACACCGCCCAGGATGCGCTGCTGCGCCTGGAAACCCTGGTCGGCCTGAGCGGCCGGCAAATTGCCGAAAAGACCATGCGGCAAATGGTTTGCGCGGCGCTGGATGTGGTGATCCAGCTGACCCGCCTGCCCGATGGCCGACGCTGCGTCAGCGAGGTGCTGGAAGTGGTCGGCGTGCGCGATGAGGTGTACGTGACCAACACCCTGTTCCGCCTCGATCGTCGTGGCGGCGATACCTTTCTGCGCGAAGCCCCCAACCCGGCAGGCAGCAAGCTGCACGCAGAGGGCCTGCTGTGACCGGCCCCGTGTTGCTGGCACTGTCCCCGCTGTTGCTGGGCGTGGCCTTGCTGCTGCTGCGCCGTGGGCTGTACAAGCGGCACGAAGAGCGCATCCTGCAACGCCTGGGGCGGGCGTTCAGCATTGTGCGCAATGGCACCGCCCGGCGCGAATGGCTCGACGCCCTGCTGCAACGCGCCGGTTTGGGGGCTATCGACTTTGAGCCACAACGCTGGTTGCTGGCGTGGCTGGCCGTGGTGCTGCTGGCGCTGATCGTTGCCGGCTGGGTGGCTGCCTTGATGCTGTTGATCGGCCTGCCGACCCCGGCGTACCTGATCCTGAGCTGGCAAAGCCGCCGGCGGATGCGGCAAATCGTCGACCAGTTGCCCAGCCTGCTGGACTACAGCGTTCGCAGCCTAAAGGCCGGCCGCACCCTCAATGACGCGGTGCTGGGCGGCATCGACAGCAGCCGCGACCCCCTGCGCTCCGCCATGGCGCGGGTGCGGCGCAACGTACAGTTGGGCGTGGCGCTGGAGGATGCCGTGATCGAGCTGGCCGAACTGCACCAGCAGGACGAACTGCGGCTGTTCGCCCTCGGCTTGCGCATCAACCAGCGCTACGGCGGCAATGCCAGCGAACTGATGGAAAACCTGATCAAGCTGATCCGCGAGCGTGAACAAGGGGCGCGTCAGCTCAAGGCGATGACCGGCGAAACCCGCATTACCGCGATCATTCTCGGGTCGTTGCCGCTGGCCATGGTCGGCTACTTCATGATGGCCAACCCGCATTACCTGTTGGCCATGTGGCGCGACAGCAGCGGCCAGATGATGCTGTTGCTGGCCTTTGCCCTGCAGGTGCTCGGTTGCCTGGTGCTGTGGCGGATGATGAGGAGCTTGTGACCATGGCCTTGCTGATCTGCGCCCTGTGCCTGTTCATCGCCGCCAGCCTGTTTGGTCTGCAGGTTATTCGCCAATGGCGAGCGCGGGTACTGGTGACCCGACGTCTGCAAGGGCGACTGACCCGCGACGAACGCCTGGGCGACTGGCTGCAGTGGCTGGGCAGCAGCGCGTGGGGGCAGCGGCTACAGAAATTCGACGGCGAAAGCCACGCCCTGCTTGAGCGGATCGGCTGGCGCCGCAGCCGCCAGCGCGCCCTGTTTGCGGCTGTTCAGCTGGGCCTGCCGCTGCTGGCGGTGGCGCTGACGCTGTTGTTGCAACAGGGGTTCAAGGGCAGCGCCGCGGCCGGCTGGATGGTCTGGCCATTGTGCGCGCTGGGCGTCGGTTACCTGTTGCCCAAGCGCCTGTTGGCCGTGGCTGCGGCCCGCCGCCAGCGGCGCATCGCAGAAGAGGTCAGCCTGATGATCCCCTTGCTGCGGATTCTCTTCGAGACCGGCCTGGCCGTTGAACAGACCCTGCGCGTGCTGAGCCACGAAGGCCGGACGTTGATCCCGCACATCAGCGCAGAGCTGCGCCAGGTGCTGCAGCGGGTGGATTCGGGCATGGCGCTCGGCGCGGAACTGGAAAAGGTCGCCCAGTTGCTGGCTGTGGATGAGTTCACCGATACCTGCGTGATCCTGCGCCAGTTGCTGACACAGGGCAGCGGCGCGATGAAGTCGTTGCAGGCACTGAAGGCGCTGCTCGACGACCGTCGCCTGACCCGCCTGCAAGAACGGGTATCGATGATGTCGGCAAAGATGTCGGCAGTGATGATGGTGTTCCTGTTTCCGGCCTTGCTCATTGTCCTTGCCGGGCCAGGCTTTTCTGCATTGGCGCGGGCGTTGAGCCCATGAGGACTGATTGATGAAGACAATCCTGTTGTGCGCAAGCCTGGTGTTGCTGACCGGATGCGCCGGGCAACAGCCCGAAGGCCTGCGCCAGTTGTTCGCCACCGCCAGTTGCAGCAAGCCGGACGCCGACCAGCAACTGGCACTGAACCTGGCAGACGAAATGCTCAACGACGGGCGCCCGCACGCCAGCCTTGCCCACCTGCAGCAACTGCCGGACACCTTCGACCAGGTGCGCCTGCGCAAGGCCAAGGTGTCACGGCTGCTTGGCCTCAGCGAGGCCGAGCCCTTGTACCGCAGCCTGCTCGGCGGTTGCCTGGCTGCCGAAGGCGAGCACGGCCTGGGCCAACTGGCATCGGCCCGCGGTGACGACGTACAGGCCCTGCAGAACCTGCAACGCGCCGTACGGCTTGCGCCTACCGACGAGCGGGTGCGCAACGACCTTGGCGTGGTGCTGATGAACCTGGGGCGCTATGACCAGGCGCGCTTCGAGTTGCTGACGGCAATCGAACTGAAGGACGACAACACGCTGTCTGCGGTCAACCTGGTGACCTTGGCGCTGGTGCAGGACAACTGGCAGCAGGCCACCGACCTGGTCGGCCGGCTGCAGCTCAAAGCCGGGCAATTTGCCGAAGCCCAGGCGCGGGCCGGCAAGATCAAGGCCGGCGGCCGAGGCCCGATTGCATCGGCCAGGGCCCCGGACATGATGGTCAATTGATACGCGGAGGTGATCATGATCAGGTACGTGATGCTACTGGCCTGCTGCGTAGGCAGCGCGACGTTGATGGCCGAGGAATACCCGCGCCATGCCGCTACGGATGAGACGGCCACCGAACGGCTGTTGCGCGTGCAGTCCAGCGGCGAACAGGCATCCACGCGCCTGCAGGTGCAAACCGCGCGGGAGCGTGACCAGTCCATGCAGCGCTGGCTGGATACCTACAAGTACGAAATCCCCGACTTCTACCGCTGGACCAAGATGACAGAGCGGAATAATTAGTTCGCGGGTATTTTTGCGTCGCCTGTTAGATCGAGCGCCGCGCGGGCGGCGCTCGATCTAACAGCCGCCGCGACACTCAAGCCAGGCAAGCGAAACGGCAAAACCGGCCAGCAAAAAAGGCGCAAACGGCCTCTTCTCCCCCGGCTGGCGTGCCCTGCGCCGCACCATCTGCCATGCCACCAGTGCCACTCCGGCACCAATGAAGGTACCGAGCACGTGGTCCACGCTGGTAGCCAGCGCCAGCGCGCCAAGCAGCTTGACGTCCCCAGCCCCGAACTGGCCGAGCATGTAGCCAGGCAGCGTCAGTAACAGGACGATGACGAAAGCCAGCGCTGCATCGCTGCCCTGGGCACCTAGCCAACTGTTCCCGGTGGCCAGCAACCAAACCAGCGCACAGGCGGCAACACCGAGCGTCAGGACATTGGAAATCTGCCGCTCCCGGGCATCCTGACCGGCGCACAACGCAAGCCAGACAAGCACTGCAAGGCTGTGTATAGGCAATTGGCCATCCCTGTTCGTCGATCGGTTCTATGCTGTTACTCAGGATTCATGGTCAGGGTAGACGCAATCATGAAAGCAGGCCCGGCAAAACGGCAAAACGGCGCAGCGGCCATTGAGTTCGCGGCCGTATTCATGATTTTTTTCGCGGTGTTCTACGGCCTGGTCAGCTACACCTTGCCCATGCTGATGCTGCAGTCATTCAACCAGGCCAGCGCCGAGGCCGTGCGGCGCTGCGTGGCCCTGGACCCGAACAGCGCCAGCTACACCACCGATGTGCAGGACCTGGCCCACCAGGTCATCGGCCAACAGTTGCAGTGGATGCCTGCCGCGTTCAACTTCCAGCCCGCCAGTGACGCGCAGGTAACCCTGGGCGCCAACAAATTGCTGACCGTGACCATCAATTACCCCAAAACGAAACTGACCAACGTGCTGCCGATGCTGGTCCTGCCGCTGATCGGTGAAGTGCCGCACCTGCCCGATCGCCTGCGGGCCGAAGCGAGCTTGCAGCTATGAGCGGCCTTTTCGATCGCTGGCTGGGCGGCCCGGCCACCGCGCAGGCCGAGCCGGCCCCGCAGGCGGTGGGGCTGCAACTCTGGCTGGATGACCAGGGGCACGTGCTGCGCCTGGCCGGGCCCCTGCGCACGGTGCTGCCTGCAAATTCACACAGCGCCCCGCGTGTGCATGACTACCTGCAACGGCAAAGCTGGCTGGTACTTGAAGGCCTCCCCGCCGACTGGCAGGGGCAACCGCTGGACCTTGATTTTGCGACCGTTCACGGCCCTGCCCTGCACACCCGTGGCTGGCTTCAGCGACAGGCCGATGGCTGGCTGCTGCAGGTGTTCGATATCGGTGACCTGCTGGGCGAACGCGAGCAGCACGGCCATCGCCTCACCCAGCAGAAGCTGGCAACGGAGCTTGGCCGCAGGCTGCGTGACTGCGACGAAGAACGCCTGCTGCTGACAGCCACCGAACAACTGCAGCAACTGGCCGAGCACTGGCATGCCGGCTCTGTGCGCCTGATGCTGCCGGGCGATAGCGGCTGGTACACCTACACCTGCAGCGACAACGACTGGCCCTGGGCCGAGGACGAGCGCTTGCGCCCCTGGCTGCAAACACTACCGCCTCGGGGCCGCGAAATAGCTGCTGGAAACCCGCTGTTGCAGCCATGGTGCGCCGGTTTGCCATTGTTGGCCGTGCCCTACCTGCACGGCCATACCGTGCAGGCCTGGTTGCTGTGCGCGGGCGCGCCACGGCCGCCGACCAGCGAAACGGTCGCTGCCCTGCTGCAAGCGCTGATCGAACCCCTGCTCACTCGCCTGCGTCAGCAGCAGTTGCGGCAACGCTCACGCCACCTGGATGAACTGCAACAGCAACTGGGCGCTGGCTGGTGGTCATGGCCCCTGCAGGGGCCGCTGCAGTTTGACCCGGCCCTGGCCTTGCGCCTGGGCGTGCCGCCGGAAGCGACCGCCGAGCAATGGTTGGAGCGCTTGCACCCGGCCGACCGCGAAGCCGCACGCATGGCGCTGGAGCAACTGCGCGAAGGCATTGCCTTGAACCTGAACCTGCGCCTTCTGCCAGCCAACAGCCTGGCAAGCCCGCGCTGGCTGCAGTGGGTAGGCCAGTTGCACGGCCGTCAGGTCCAAGGATTTCTGCTCGATATCAGCGCGCTGAAGGCCCAGGAGCTGCAGGCCGGCGCCGCACGCGCGCGGCTGGAAAACCTGATCGCCAGCTCGCCCGCAGTGATTTACGTCCAGCGCTATGCCGAAGGTGCACTGCACAGTGAATTCTTCAGCGCCAGCCTGACGCCGCTGCTGGGCTGGGAGCCGGACAGCGAACAGGCCCGCCAGCCAGGCCAGACGCTGCACCCCGACGACCGCTGGTTGTGGCTGGAACGCACCCGCACGCTGTTGCGCGACGGCCAGGCCCGCAGCCGCTACCGCCTGCGCGACCACCTTGGCCGCTACCACTGGATACTGGACGAAGCCCGCCTGCTGCGTGACGACCTGGGCCAGCCTGTCGAGGCAGTCGGCCTGTGGCTGGACGTCAGCGAAGCGACCGAGGCGGCCGAGCAGGTGCGCCAGAGCGAGGAGCGCTACCGCGTGCTGGTAGAAGACTCGCCGGCCATGATCTGCCGCTACCGCCCAGACCTCGAACTGCTGTTTGGCAACCACCCGCTAGCCGAACAGCTGGAGTGCGCACCACAACAATTGACGGGCATGAACCTTGGTCAGTGGCTATCCGACAGCCAACATTCGGCCTTTCTCCAGCGCCTGGCGCGGTTGACGCCGGCGCAGCCCTTGGCCAGTGCCGAAATCTGCCTGCAACTGCCTGGGCGCAGAACAGCCTGGTGGGTGTGGGCCGAGCGTGGCCTGTTCGATGAGCACGGCCAGTTGCAGGAAGTGCAGGCGGTGGGGCGCGACAATACCGAAGTACGCCACAGCCAGCAGCAACTGCGGCAAGGGGCCAAGATGGCCACCTTGGGCGAATTGGCAACGGGCCTGGTGCATGAAATCAACCAGCCGTTGAGCACCATGCGCCTGGCGTTGGTCAATACCATCAAGCGCCTGGAAAGCGGTGAGGTCGATGCCGAGTATGTGACGGGCAAGCTGCAACGCATCGACGCCCAGGTCGAGCGCGTGGCGCACCTGGTGGAGCACCTGCGCACCTATGGGCGCCGCTCCGAGGTCGAACAGCATGTGTTCGCGGCGTGGGTAGCAGTGCACGGTGCGCTGGGGTTGCTGGCGGAAGGGTTGAGCGGCAAAGGCGTGGCATTGCACATCGAAGAGCCCGACCTGTGCCCGGAAGTACTGGGCCATGAGGACCAGCTCGAACAGGTACTGATCAACCTGCTGGTCAATGCCCGTGATGCGCTGCTCGAACGGCGGGTTGCCAAGCCGCGGATCAGCGTGAGCCAGCGCGTCGAGGACGGGCAACTGTGCCTGCTGGTGGAAGACAACGGCGGTGGCGTCGACCCGCGCCTGCTCGAACGCATCTTCGAACCGTTCTTCACCACCAAGCCCGCCGGCATGGGCACCGGCCTCGGTTTGTCGGTCAGCCACAGCATCGTCGAAGCAATGGGCGGCCGGCTGGAAGCGCACAACGGCAATGAAGGTGCGTGCTTGCGGGTGTGGTTGCCGCTCTACAACGCCAACTGAGCGCGGCCGCTGGAGCAACTGAGGTTGGCGCCGACTTCGGCGTTGACCAGGTCGATGCCCAATACTTTCAGCAGCACGTTCACCAAGGGGTCAAGCAACGGGCTCAGCAGGTTTTTGATAAGGGGCTCGACAATGCCCTTGACGCCGCTAAGCACGCTGCCAACGATAACCAGCACGTCGCCGAGGCCGCTATTGACGGTGGGTTTGTAAGCTTCCAGTTGTATGCCTTGCAGCGTGTCGGTGAGGCTGCCAACCACGTTGCTGTTGGCGGTTTGCATGCTTTGGTAAGCGGGGGTAAGGCCAATGTTTGGTGGGGTGCTGTTGGGCGCCTGGAAGATCAGCGGGCGCTCGACGGCACCGCTGCCCAGCAGCTTGCTGTTGACCCGCAGGCCGAGGCCGCCGCCGACGAAGGGAATACGGGCCTCACAGGTTGCAGGCAGTATCAAAAGCCGAGTGCATCGCTTGGAACCAATGTCTACCAACGGCAAAGCCTTTACGGCCGTGGTGCCATTGGTGAAGAACGCATTGGCGGACTCAAAACGCCCGACTGCAACCTTGGCCGCTGAGCTCTGGGTTTGCGTCGTCAGACGCTTGGGTGAGCAACTGAATGTATCGGGTGATTGGGGGTTGAGACGCGTGGTGGCCTCGGCGACCTCCAGCCCTATATCCAGCGACAGTTTATCCGGCACCAGAATGATGTCACTGACCGTGCAGGGTATGCCCACCAGGCAGAGCACCGATTGCAACGTGCTGGCCAGGTTCAGGCTGAGCAGGTTATTGATCACGTTGGTCAGCGGCGACACCAGGTCGAGCACTGCGTTAGCGAGCCCGAACACAGAATCCAGCAACGGCAACTCTAGCGAAATCATCGCCCGCACCTGTGCGGTATGCACCCGCAACTCGTTCGTGCGCGGGTCGCCCACCGCCGAAATCTGCTGAGGCTCGATCACCATCAGACGCACCCGGCCATTGACCAGCCCTAACACGGTTATTGGTAAATCCACCGTTGCAGCACTTTCGGTGACCGCCAGCTGAATGACCCCCTGCACCAATTGCAGCAACTGAATATTGGCATCCAGCCCGGCCTGCGCCGTACCGTTCTGAATATCGAGCAAGTCGCCCAGCTGCAGCAACGTACTGTTGCTGGCACCAAGGGCCAGCTTGCCAAGGTTGGTCACCACATTTGCCGCTGCACCGCTCTGCTGCAGCACCTTTACAGCCGCTTGCAGCAATTGCGTAGCGGTGGCGTTGGCAGTGAGCAATTGCTGGTAGTCGCCTGCCTTGAGCTTGAGGTCGATGGCCAGCTGGTCGAGATAGCGGAGCAAATTGAGTTGGGTGCTGGCGATGCCTTGCCAGCCGGCTACATCCAGCTGAACGGAACCGCCCAAGGCGCCGAGCAGTGCATTGAGCAAAACCGACTGCCGCGAATCGACGGTCGCCAGCGTGGTCCGAATGGTCAACATCGCCTGCGGCGGCAGAGGCGACGATGCCACCGCGTGCGCCTGCAAGGTCGTGGTCAACGGCACACCACTGCCCTGCGCCAGGCTATACACCCCCGCCGCAACACTGGTGGGCACCGTGTTGCTCACATCCACGCGGATGGCTTCATTGCGATTGTTGTCACTGGTGAAGGTGCGCAAGCTGTTGGCGCCGGTCTGCAAGTACCCGCAACTGGCGGTCAGCGGGTTGCTGGCCGCGTGGCCGTTGCGGGTGGCGGCTGTGCGGGCAATCGCGTTGGCCTGGGGCCCGCTGCCGGTGCACACGGCAAACTGGCCTGCCGCCTCCAGCGCCGACATGTCGGCAATGCGCTGCAGCTTGCGCTGCTCCAGGTACAAGCGGCCGCTGTCGATCACCACCAGCATGAACAACAGGGCAAGGCCCAGGGTTATCACCGCCATGAGGCCAATTGCGCCACGTTGACGGGCAGCAGATGAGGGAACCACGGGCACTCCTTTGCCGGCCACTGGCCATGCGTCGCGGCTGCGGTTCAAGGAGTGTAGTTGCGATGATGGCTAATTGCCTTGCAGGAACCAACCTGGCAGTGCCCGGTCAACTTCTGCAGACATTCTTAGCAGGGCCCCAGGCATGAACAACCCTTTCGACCGAATCAGTGCTGCATTCGCCCCCGAATACCGGGTCAACCTGAGCATCGCCAACCTCGACGGCAGCATCATGCTGACCCTCTCGGACGACGCCGGCGTAGTCGCCAAGCGCCTCATCACCCAGGCCCAGCGCAACGACCCGGTACGCCTGCAACGGGTGATCGACAGCATCCGCCTGGGCCTTGCGATCGAACTCAGCCAGAACCCCATGCAGGTGCTGGCCGCGCTCACCCGTGACGCCCGTAACGAGCCGCGCCATTTCGTTGCCAACTGAGGGCTACTTGCCCTCCTCCACTGCCTTGCCATTGGCATCCAGCACCTTGGTCGAGGGGTAGCGGTACGAGGCGTAGCGCACCACCAGGATCGAGAACGCCAGCAACAGGATGCCCCCACACAGGTACAGCAGCCCTTCGTCCGGCGCCTTGTGGTGCGAGACATCACCGATCAGCAGGCGGGTCAGCGCGGTGATGGCCACGTACAGCAGGAAGCGGATCGGCATGTGGTTGGTCTTGAAGTAGATACCGACCATCGCCCCCAGCTCCAGGTAGATGAACAGCAGCAGGATGTCATCGACACTGATCCCGCCCTTGCCCAGCATTTCCAGGAACGTCGCCACCGCCGCGTAGGCGGTGATCGCGCCAATGCCGAACAACGCCAGGTAATGGAACGCCTCGACGCACAGGTTGCCCAGCGAGTCGGCCGAGCCGTGCAGGCCCTTGCGCAGTTTTTCTGCCCATTTGATGTTCACGATGTTCCATTCCCCGATACGACTTTAAGGATGATGCGTCACCGGTGTGACGCTTGTGCCATGCAGTTAAAGGGCCAGGCCCCTGTCTTGGAAGGCGACCGATTGCCGCAAGGCACTTTGGGCATGGCAAGAAGACAGGTCGCCTGGGCCGGCCCTTCGCGGGTGAACCCGCTCCCACAGGTACTGCTTCCCTTGGCCACGCTACAATTTCTGCTTGCGAAACAACCAATATTGCCATTACTGTATATAGATACAGTAAATCGCAACACAACCAGCAAAAAGGCATAGAGGTGATGAATGGCCGTCGAAGTGGTGTACCGCAGCAGCCGCGACCCGGAGCGATTGTTTATGGATAAGGCCGAAGCAGACCGTCACGACAAGATGCTCGAGCTGGCCGAGCGCCTCGCTGAAGTGCTGCACAAGGCGGTGCCGTCACTGACGGAGCAGCAGGTCGAGGAAGCCGGTATCTACATGGCCAAGAATCGCGATGTGTTCGCTCGGGCGTTCAAAAGCCAGCCGGATGCGTTGGCCGAACTGCTGGAAGGTGGCGCAACCGAGTAACATCGGCGCCGCCTGCTTCGCGGGTTCACCCGCGAATAGGCCAGCAAAGCCAGTATCAACCTTCAGCCATACAGCAACCGCTCCGCCAGCATCTGCGCCACCCGCGCCGGCGAACGCTTTTCCGCCTGCGCATGGCCAAACACTTCGGTCAGCCGTGAAGGAATGCGCGCCAGGTGCGCGGTGATGGTGCCCAGGTCTTCGCCACGGTGGGTCAGCGCCACATAGATCAGCCCGCCAGCGTTTATCACGTAGTCTGGCGCATACAGTATCCCGCGGGATTCCAGCTGGTCTGCCACCTGCAAGGTAGTCAGCTGGTTGTTGGCCGCCCCCGCCACTGCCGCACAGCGCAGCTGCATCACGCTCTGCCCGTTCAGTACCGGCCCCACGCCGCAGGGTGCGAAGATGTCGCAAGGGGTGCTGATCAACGCATCGTTGGTCACAGGTTTTGCATCGAACTGCTCCATCGCCAAGCGCACACGCCCTGGGTCCAGGTCGCTGACCAGCAGCTCCGCGCCCACCGCATGCAGTTGCTCCGCCAGCGCATACCCGACATTGCCCAGCCCCTGTACCGCTACCCGCAGCCCTCTGAGGTCATCGCTGCCCAGCCGGAACGAGGTGGTGGCACGAATGCCGGCGAACACCCCCATCGCCGCATGCGGGGAGGGGTCACCCGAGGCCGTGGTGCTGGTCACATGGGGGGTACTCTGGGCGATGCAGTCCATGTCCAGGGTCGAGGTGCCGCTGTCTACGGCGATGATGAAACGCCCATGCAAGGTATCGATGAAGCGGCCAAAGGCCTCGAACAGCGCGGCGCGGTTCTCCACATGCGGGTTGCGCATGATCACCGCCTTGCCCCCACCCAGCGGCAAGCCCGCCAGCGCCGCCTTGTAGCTCATGCCTTGGGCCAGGCGAATGGCGTCGGTCATGGCGCTTTCGTCATCGGCGTAAGGCAGATAGCGGCAACCGCCCATGGCTGGGCCCAGCTGCTCGCTGTGGATCGCCACGACCGCTTTCAGGCCCGTAGACGGGTCGTTGAACAGGTGCAGTGACTGGGTACGGGTGCTTTGCATCAGTGCGAACATCGACGGGCTCCCCCACGAGGTGCTCCTTCCAGTATAGGCACCGCCCCAAAGCTGGCGTGGTCGCCGGACCACTGGACGAAACCGCCCGCCACAGCTAATACTCAAGCGTGTGTGGAGATACCCCATGAAGCCACGTCAAGCCTGCCTGGCCTGCCTGGAACGCGAGCCTGTCGCCCTGCTGGAAGCCGCATTGTGGATGGCCGCCGAGCACGACCTCAGCGTCGAGCCCGCGGCCAGCCTTGCCATTCTGCATGACCTGCAGCGTGAGATCAGCGCCAACCTGCCGATGCTGCCACTGTGCGAACTGGCCCAGCCACTGCTGCGCCAACTCAATGCCCTGGGCTTTCAGCAGGATGAGTACCACCCCCTGCGCCCGCAGGCCGCGATGATGGACAAGGTGCTACAACGCCGCCGTGGCCAACCACTGACCTTGGCCATCCTTGCCCTGGAGCTGGCCCAGCGGCTGTCCATCCCGCTGGAGGGTGTGGGCTTCCCTGGCCATTTCCTGCTGCGCGTGCCGGGTGCCGACCACCTGCTCGACCCCTGTGGTGGCCGGCGCCTGTACCCCAATGATTGCCGTGAGCTGCTGGCGCGCCAGTTTGGCCCGCACGTTGCGCTGACGGCGGAGCACCTGCGCAGCGCCAGCCCGCTGCAGATGCTGCAACGGCTGTCACGCAACCTGCGCCAGCTGCACATCAGCAACGACAACCACCTGGCGGCCTTGATCGACGCCGAGCGGATCATGCAGCTGGGCCCGGTTCAAGTCAGCGACTACGTGACCCGCGCCTCGCTGTACCAGCACCTGGACTGCCCACAGGCCGAGCGCTTCGACCTGGAGCATGCGTTACTGCTCACGGAAGACCCGATCCAGCGCCTGAAGCTGTCCGAGCGGATCGGCAAGCTTCCGACGGCGAACCGTTCGCTTCACTGAACCGGGCTGTCCGGCTGCTGGGCTGGGTGGGCCTTGGCGAATGCCGGGTGCACGGCCGCCAGGGCGGCAACCCGGAGGATGCGCGGGAAGCTGTCGAGGTCGATATTGAAACGCTCGGCGGCATAAAGCTGCGGGATCAGGTACACATCCGCCAGCCCCGGTTGCTCACCGAAGCAAAAGCCATGGTCACCGATCAGTTGCTCCACCGCTGCCAAACCCTGGCTGATCCAGTGGCCGATCCACTGGTTGACCTGGCCTTCGTCCTGGCCGGCCTGGCGCAACCGGTTGAGCACGCTGACGTTGTGTAGCGGATGAACGTCGCAGCCAATGATTGCCGCCACGCCGCGTACCTTCGCGCGCGCTTCGGCCGTGGCCGGCAGCAGTGCAGGCTGTGGATAAACCTCTTCCAGGTACTCGATGATCGCGGGTGACTGCACCAGCAATTCGCCGCCGTCGGTGCGCAAGGCCGGCACGCGGCCCTGCGGGTTGACGGCGACATAACCCGCACCGCGCTGCTCACCCTGTAGCAGGTTGACCGGCAAGGACTGGTAGGCCAGCCCCTTCAGTGCCAGGGCAATGCGCACCCGGTAGGACGAGGTGGAACGGTAATAGGTGTACAGCTCCATGCCCCTGCCTCCTCAGTGGGCCGCGATGACCGTGCCACGGCATTCGCCGAAGCCGATGCTGGCCACGCCGTCACGCGTGCAGCGGCCACGCAGGATGATCTCGTCGCCGTCTTCGAGGAACTTGCGCACCTCGCCGCTGGCCAGTTCAACCGGCAGCTTGCCGCCTTCGGTGATCTCCAGCAGGCTGCCGTAAGAACCCGGCGTGGCGCCCGACAATGTGCCCGAACCGAACAGGTCGCCCGGCTGCAGTTGGCAGCCGTTGACGCTGTGGTGCGCCACCAGCTGCGCCACGGTCCAGTACATGCTGCGGGTGTTGCTCAGGGTCAGGCGGTGCGGGGCAGCGCCCTGCTCGCGCATGCGCTCGGTCAGCAGCAGCACTTCAAGTTCGATATCGAATGCACCGGCGGCCTGGTCGCGCTTGTCCAGCAGGTACGACAGTGGCTGCGGGTCGCCATCCGGGCGTGCCGGCTGGGCGCAGCGGAACGGCTCCAGCGCTTCAGCCGTGACTACCCAAGGCGAGATGGTAGTAATGAAGCTTTTGGACAGGAACGGCCCCAATGGCTGGTATTCCCAAGCCTGGATATCACGCGCCGACCAGTCGTTGAGCAGGCACAGGCCGGCTACGTGCTCGGCAGCATCGCCAATCGGGATCGCCTGGCCCATGTCATTGCCCTGGCCAATCCAGATGCCCAGTTCCAGTTCGTAGTCCAGCCGCGCGCAAGGGCCGAAGCTCGGCTCGGTGTGCCCGGCCGGCAAGGTCTGGCCCTTGGGCCGGCGTACATCGGTGCCGGACGTGCGGATGGTCGAGGCGCGGCCGTGATAACCGATCGGCACGTACTTGTAGTTTGGCAGCAGCGGGTTGTCGGGGCGGAACAGCTTGCCCACGTTTTTTGCGTGCTCGATGCCCACGTAGAAGTCGGTGTAGTCACCGATCTGCGCAGGTACATGCAACTGGCAGGCACTGGCCGGGTACAGTGCGGCTTGCAGCGCCGCCTGGTGTTCGCTGTGTTCGCCAAGCAGTACCTGCAAGCGCTCGCGCAGGGCGACACGGGCGCTGCGGCCCAGCGCGAAGAATGCGTTCAGTGCACCCCCACGGGTGGCTTCCACGGCGGCCTTGGCGGCGCCGTCGAACAGGCCGGCGGCCAGTACCGCCTCCAGGTCAAGGATCGCGTCGCCGATGGCCACGCCACAGCGCCTGGCTTCACCTGGCCGGCTGAAGATACCCAATGGCAGGTTCTGCAGCGGGAAGTCGTTGTGCCCGTTGGCGTGCTCGACCCAGCTACGGGCATTGGCAGTGTGGTTCATCGGTTATCTCCGGTTCGGGTTGAAGGTGCTCGGCAAGGTGGCCCAGCAACTATCGTAGTCGGCCTGCAATTGCGGGCATTCAAGGGCCTGCTGGCTCGGGCGCAGCACTTGGCTGGTCTCGAACATGAAGGCCATGGTGTTATCGATCTTGTGCGGCGCCAGGTCGGCGGCAATGGCTTTTTCGCAGGTTTCGGCGTCGGGGCCGTGGGCGCTCATCACCCCGTGCAGCGAGGCACCACCGGGCAGGAAGCCCTCGGCCTTGGCATCATAGGCACCGCTGATCAAGCCCATGAACTCGTTCATGAGGTTGCGGTGGAACCATGGCGGACGGAAGGTGTTCTCGGCCACCATCCAGCGTGGTGGGAAGATCACGAAGTCCATATTGGCCAGGCCATGCACGCTGGTCGGCGAAGTCAGCACCGTGAAGATCGACGGGTCCGGGTGGTCGAAGCTGACGGTACCGATGGTGTTGAAACGGCGCAGGTCGTATTTGTACGGCACGTTGCTGCCGTGCCAGGCAACCACATCCAGCGGCGAGTGCTGCAGTTCGCAGGCCCAGTGCTCGCCGAGGAACTTCTGTACCAGTTGCACCGGCCCTTCGGCCTCTTCGTAGTGCGCCACCGGGGTGAGGAAGTCGCGCGGGTTGGCCAGGCCGTTGCTGCCAATCGGGCCCAGCTCCGGAATACGCAGCGGTGCACCGTGGTTTTCGGCGATATAGCCACGGGCCTGGCCGTCGAGCAGTTCGACGCGGAACTTCATGCCGCGCGGAATTACCGCGATTTCCAGGGGGCCGACTTCCATTACACCCAGTTCGGTGGCAATGCGCAGGCGGCCCTGTTCCGGCACCAGCAGCAGTTCACCGTCGGCGTTGAAGAACACCCGCTCCATGGAACGGTTGGCGCAGTAGATGTAGATGCTCACGCCGGCCGGTTTCTGCGCCGGGGCATTGGCCACCATGGGCAGCCAGCCTTCGATGAAATCGGTGGGCTCGGCAGGTATCGGCTGGGGGCTCCAGCGCAGGCGGTTGGGGTTGATGGCCCCCAGCGGCGCGGTCAGCGCCTGGCGCGCCAGCCGCTCGAAACGCGGGTGCAATGCAGACGGGCGAATGCGATACAGCCAGGTACGGCGCAGCTCGCTGCGGGCCATGGTGAACGCCGTGCCCGAGAGCAATTCGGCGTACAGCCCATAAGGCGCCTTCTGCGGCGAGTTCTGCCCGACCGGCAAGGCACCCGGCAGCGCTTCGCTGGCAAACTCGTTGCCGAAGCCGCTGAGGTAGTGAAGGTCGGGTGATGTGTCGCGAGTCATCGATGCCTCCGGGCTCTGACCGAGCCGTTGCTGGCAGCTGGCTGCTGGCCCGATGCGGGGTGACAGCGCGTCTGCATTGTTTTTATCGTAATCAGATTACGAATAACGTAATTTGCTACGGGCATGGCGTCAAGCTATAAAGGCGCGACTCGAAGAATCCGGAAGCAGATGTCCATGACCAAAGCCAGCTCCTCCGCCGACAACGGCAAGCAGAAAGTCCGCTCGGCGGAGGTTGGCACAGACATCCTCAAAGCCCTTGCCGAACTCTCCCCCTCCACCTCGCTGTCGCGCCTGTCGGAGCATGTGCAGATGCCGGCGAGCAAGGTGCACCGCTACCTGCAGGCGCTGATTGCCAGCGGTTTTGCCGAGCAGGATGCGGCCACCAACCATTACGGCCTGGGCCGTGAGGCATTGCGGGTCGGGCTGGCGGCGCTGGGCAGCATCGATGTGCTGAAGATTGCCGCACTGCCGCTGTCGCAGCTGCGCGACGAACTGAACGAGAGCTGCTTCATTGCGGTGTGGGGCAACCAGGGCGCAACCGTGGTCAGCATCGAACCTGCGGTGCGTGCAGTTACCGTGGTCACGCAGATGGGCTCGGTGCTGCCGCTGCTCACCTCGTCCACCGGCCTGGTGTTCGCCGCCTACCTGCCGGAACGCGAGACCGTGGAGCTGCGTGACCGGGAACTGGCCGCCCTGCAGCAGAGTGCCGACGATTACCAGGCGGTATTGGCGGGCATTCGCGAACGCGGCCTGCACCATGTGCACGGGCTGCTGATGCCGGGCGTGGATGCGCTGTCGGCGCCCGTGTTCAATGCCATGGGGCAGGTTGCGGCGGTGATGACCGTGGTCGGGCCGACGTCGATCTTCCACGCCGACGAACATGGCCCGGCGGCGCAACGGCTGCTGGCGGCTGCGCGGGAAACCAGCTGGCGCATGGGCTACTCGCCCGCTGCCTGAGAGCCTGCGGCACTATTGCCCGATACGTAAAGGTGAATGTCATAAGCCGCTATTTTTCCCATGGGATCAAGCGCTTATTCTTGACTCACTGGCCGGCATGAAGGGCTCTCCCCCCGCTTTTCATGCCTGCGAGGTTCACCGACGTAGATTTTGAAGCTCCTTGATCTGACGTCTCGATTGGCCGCTGCGGCTTGCAGCGGCCTTTTTTTTTGCACTGAACAACATGCGCTCTCGACTGGATGACGCGGTCCCACAAAGTACCCTGCAAGCTCTCTACAGCGGATACTTCTGCAGGTTCGCCATCATCTGCTGCAGCGCCTGCAAACTGTCCTGCGGATGCACCGCCCCGTCAAAGTCACCGATCCGGGCCCAGTTCTCGGCCACCTGCTCCGGGGTAAAGCCTTCGCGCGGATCGAAGCCCACCCCCAGGCTGCGCTCCCAACGCACCTTGCCCACCCAGCCGCCGCCTACCTCGAACAGCTCACCCGTGCCCTGGCACTGCTCGCTGCCCAGGTACACCACCAGCGGGCTGACCAGCTCGGGCTTGAGCCGCTCGAATACCTGGGGCGGGATCAGCCCTTCGGTCATGCGCGTGCCACCGGTGGGGGCGATGGCGTTGACCAGGATGCCGTGCTTGCGCCCTTCGATCGCCAGGGTGCGGGTCAGCCCGTACAAGCCCAGCTTGGCCATGCCGTAGTTGGCCTGGCCGAAATTGCCGTAAATGCCAGAGGTAGAAGCGGTGAAGATCACCCGCCCCCAGTTCTGCTCGCGCAGGTGTGGCCAGGCAGCCCGGGTGACTTTGTAGGCCCCTTCGACATGCACCTGGTAAACCTGCTCCCAGTCGCTGTCGTCCATCTTGTGGAACGTCTTGTCACGCAGGATACCGGCATTGTTCACCAGCACATCAACCCGGCCAAAGCTGTCCAGGGCCTGCTCGACAATACGTGCACCCTGGCTGACCGAGTCGTGGTTGGCGATGGCGGTGCCACCAGCGGCGCGTATCTGCTCCACCACACGATCGGCGGCCGAGGCGCTGGCACCTTCACCGTGGGTAGAGCCGCCGAGGTCGTTCACCACCACCTTGGCGCCACGTGCGGCGAACAGCAGCGCATGGGCACGGCCCAGGCCACCGCCGGCTCCGGTGACAATCACCACGCGATCTTGCAGACGGACAGGCTCGCTCATGCTCATGGCTCCAGGCAGGTTCAGGTAAGCCGAGTGTCCGCCGCAAACAACGGGCGGACAACAAAGCTCACGCAGGCTGAATGCCTGGCAATAACGCAGGGCGATGCGGCCCGATCAGGACCACGCCACTTTCTGCGTATAGAAGCTCACAAGCTGCTCACGAAAGGCCAGGTAGTGACGCAGCACCTGCACTGGCGCTTCGGTGTGCGGGTAATGGCCGATACCTGGTAGCTGCACGGTGTCCGCCTCCGGCACCAGTTGCCGGTAGCGCTCGAGCATGTGCGCGCCGGACAGCGGGTCGACCACGCCATTGATCAGGCGCAGTGGCACGCCTGTGCGCTGCATCGCCCCAACCCAGCGCTCGCGGTGCAATCTGCGTTCGGGCATGTAGCTCACCAGCTTGTGCAGGATACGTGTGCCCCGGTTGGCGGTGATCAGGCTCCAGAAATCATCCAGGGCACTTTCGCTGGGGTGGGTGCAAGGGCCATAGACCTGGGTCACGTTGCGCACCAGGTCGTCACGCCCGAACGAACGCCCCACCAGCCAGCCGAACCGGCTGAGCAGCAGCTTCTGGATCAGCAACATGCGGCAGCTTTCGGGGAACAGCCCGCTGTTGAGGAACACACAGCTGGCAACCTCGGCACGCTGCTCATGGTGCCGCGCCAGCAGCTCCTGGGCGACGCTGCCGCCGTAGTCGTGGGCCAGCAGGTGCACCGGCTGGTCGACCTGCAGGTGGCCAAGCAAAGCCTGCTGCAAGTCTGCCTGCTCCATCAGGCTGTAGGCGTGATCGACCGGCTTGGCCGAATCGCCAAAGCCCAGCATGTCGCAAGCGATCACCCTGAAGCGTTGGCTCAAAGGCCCCCACAAATAGTGCCAATCCCAGCTGGCGGTGGGGAAACCGTGTAACAGAAGCAGGGGCTCTCCTTGCCCTGCGGTCCAGTAGCGGATGCTCTGGCCCCGGAAAGTGAAACTCTGTCCCCGGGTACGCCAGACGCACAATGGAATTTCGGCCATAGGCATCAGAACGGTCCCGGTGAAGTGGTGTTGGCGGAATAGGGCAAGGCTGCGGTCATTGCATGTCACCTCGGCACATACATGTGCTCTCTATGTCGAGGCAGAGTCTAGCCAGCAGGCCATGGGCTGAAACTTGCGTTGCCAGCCAGCTTGATGACTGAGCGAGTCAGTGGCACGAACGGTCAGAGCAGCATGGCCAGCAGCGGTGCCGCGAACAGGTTCAACAACCCGGTCAGGACCATGACCAGGCCGGCAACCGAGCCTTCCTCGCGGCCCACCTCCTGAGCCCGGCTGACCCCGGCGCCGTGCGCCCCGACGCCAAACAGTGCACCCCGTGCCAGGGGCGTGCGCAACGGCAACCAGCGCAGCAGCACGCCACCGAACATGGCGCCGAGCACGCCGGTGAACATCACGAACACCGCCGTCAGTTCCGGCACGCCACCCAGGTCATGGGCCAAGGGCATGGCAAACGGCGTGGTGATCGAACGCGGCACCAGCGACAGGCTGGTTGCACTGTCCAGCGCCAGCAGATGCGCAAGGCCCCAGGAGCTGGCGATCGAGGCACTGCTGCCTGCCACCATGCCCACCATCAGGGCCGGCCAATGGCGCGCCAGCATGGCCCGCTGCTGCCAGATCGGCACCGCGAAGGCCACAGTCACCGGGCCGAGCACGCTCATCAACCAATGGGTATTGCGGGCATACTCTGCATAGGCGGTATGCAGCGGCACCGCCACGGCCAGCAGCAGCACGGGTACCAATATCAACGGCGACAGCAGGTATCGCTTGCTGCGCCGGTACAGCCAACGGCTGCCCAGGTAAGCCAGCAAGGTCAGGGCCAGCCAGAACAGCGGCATGGGTTCAAGGCTCATGGCGCAAGCTCCAGCGGCACACCAGTTCCACGGTCAAGGCAGTCACCACCATCACCATCAGCGTGCTCACGGCGATCACCAGCAAGATGCGCCAGCCTTCTTCACGGATGAGCGAGCCGTAATCCAGCAGGCTCATCAGCGCCGGGATGAAAAACAGCAGCATCTCGGCCATCAGCCAGCCCGCGCCCAGTTGCAACATGGCCGGCTTGAGCACACCCGAAGCGAACAGTATCAACAACAGTGCCAGGCCCATCACGCCGCCAGGAATCGGCCAGCCCAGCCAACTGGCAAGCTGGCCTCCGAGCAGGAACAAAGAACAAAGGATCGCCAGCTCGACAAGCAGGCGCAGGGCTTTTTTCAACAACGCGGGTTTCATGATGCGGGTTCCTCGACAGACCCTTATTTTAAGATTCGGCTGCCTAGGCCAGAAGCGAATTGTTAGACTGATCGCCATTCCATAATGGAATTCAGAGGATGGAATTCAAACAGCTACGCAGCTTTATCGAAGTGGTCCACCGCGGCGGTTTCACCCAGGCGGCGCACACCCTGCACATCAGCCAGTCGGCTGTAAGCAAGCAGGTGGCCCAGCTGGAGCAAGATGTGGGCCAGCCACTTCTGGAGCGCCAGGCCTCGCAGCTGCACCTGACGGCAGCCGGGCGCATTGTGCTGGAGCGTGGCGAAGCCCTGCTGCGTCAGCGCCAGGCACTGCTCAACGAGCTGGACGACCTCAGCCAGATGGAGCGTGGCGAGCTGCGCCTGGGCTTGCCCATGCTGGGCAGCGACGCCTTGTTCGCCGGTTTGTTCGCCGAGTACCGGCGGCGTCACCCGAACATTGCGATCCAGTTGCTCGAAGGTGGCAGCCGCAGCGTCGAGCAGGCGGTCAGGAGTGGCGAACTGGAATTGGGTGGCAGCCTGACGCCCAGCGACGAAGCGTTCGACTACCAACCGTTTTGCAACGAACCGCTGGATGCCCTGCTGCCGGCTGGCCATGCCTTGGCGGGCCTGGACGGGGTGGACCTGGCGCAACTGGCCGATACACCGTTCCTGCTCTATCAGCGCAGCTTCGTGCTCAATGACCGGCTGCTGAAGGCGTGCCAGCAGCAAGGCTTTACCCCGAAGGAAGGCGGGCGCAGCGGCCAGGCGGATTTTTTGGCAGCGCTGGTGGCGGCGGGCCAGGGTGTGGTGTTGCTGCCCCGGGTGGTGGCAAAAGCGCTTGAGCGCCCCGGGGTGGTGCGTTTGCCGCTGCGTTCGCCGCAGGATTTACGTTGGGATATTGCCTTTATCTGGCGGCGCGGGGCGTACCTGTCACGGGCGGCGCAGGCCTGGTTGGCGTTGCTGCGCGAGTGGCCGGTGCCGGGCAGTAGCTAATGATTTAGCCAGTGCCGGCCCTTTCGCGGGTTTACCCGCAAAGAGGCCAGACCAAGCGAAAATGCCCCGTCAGGCTTTCAACGCTTGAACAAGCTCCGCCAACCACGGCTCCGCATCGGCTTCCGGGGTCACGGTCTCGCTGGCATCCAGGCGCAGCATCGGCTGCACTTCGCGCACACCCAACTCGGCAAACAGCTCGCGCATTTGTTCGCCACCACCACAGTAGGTGTCACCGTAGCTGGCGTCGCCCAGCGCAATGACTGCACCCGGCAGGCCACGCCAGGCCGCAGGCAGGGTGTCACGAATGGCGCAGTACAACGGCATGAGGTTGTCCGGCAGCTCGCCCATGCCGGTGGTCGAGGTCACAGCCAGCAAGGCGTCTGGGGCAAAACCTTCAAGATCCTGCAGGGTGGCACGCGCCGCATGCCAGGCCTCCAGGCCTCCAGCCTTCAACAGCGATTCGGCGTGACGGGCGACTTCTTCGGCGGTGCCATAGACCGATCCGGAAATAATGGCGACTTTCATCGGGTAGAGGATTCCGAAACTGAGTGAAAACGTAGGATACTAGCATCCAGCGCTGGCAAAAGGCCGCCTCTACCAAAGTCGCCGCCTTCAGCCTTTCTTTGCTCAATGGCCCAGACATGATCAACGCGCAATTGCTGCAATCGATGGTCAATGCGTCCAATGACGGGATCGTGGTTGCCGAACAGGAAGGCGACGACACCATCCTGATCTACGTGAACGCCGCTTTCGAACGCCTGACCGGCTATAGCCGCGACGAAATCCTCTACCAGGATTGCCGCTTCCTGCAGGCCGACGACCGTGACCAGCTTGGCCGTGCCCGCATCCGCAGGGCCTTGGCCGAAGGCCGCCCCTGTCGCGAAGTGCTGCGCAATTACCGCAAGGATGGCAGCGCGTTCTGGAACGAGCTGTCGATCACCCCGGTAAGGCTCGACGCTGAACAGCGGACCTATTTCATCGGTATTCAGAAGGACGTCAGCCGCCAGGTCCAACTTGAGCGGGAGCTTGCCGAACTGCGCGTTTGTCCGAAACCCGACGAACGCGCCTGAACCAAATACGCCACGCACGGTCAATTTCGTTGAAGAAATCGCCACCACCGAGTTCGATCATGCAAGCAGACGCGCTCCTGACCCAGGACGAACTGGATTTCATCCAGAGCATGCAGCATTCGCCGCAGCTGAACCTGGCAGACTCCATGTCGAGTCTGCTGGTCAATGGCGACCGTCGTATCCAGAGCTTGCTGACCCGCCTGGTGGCCAACGAACAGGTGACTTTGCAAGCCCAGTTCAACAACCAGCAGATCAGCTTCCCGCTGCAGTTGGTGGAAGACGAGTTCCACGCCCTGCACCTTCAAGTGGGTTCACCCGAAATCTACGAAGACGGCCCCATGCTGCGCGCGTGGCGCCTGTCGATGGAAACCCCAAGCCCGTTGCTCGATAGCCATGATCAGCAAAGCGGCCTGTGGGTTCGCGATATTTCGTTCAAAGGTGTACTGGTGGAGATCCGCGGCTTGCCAGCGGCGCCCACCCGTTTCGAGTTGCGCTTCGCCCCGGGCGATATCAGCCCGATCGAATTGCATGGTGTACTGGGCCGGCGCATCGGCCCGGACCTGGCGGCCTACGACCTGGGCCAGAGCCCGGCCGAAGAGATCGACCGCCTGCGCGACTATATCCTCCAGGCCCATCGCCAGGCGCACCCCGAACTGCACACTCAGGTATCGAGCTGACCGGCCAGAAACTGCCGCAAGCGCTGGCGCATCACACTACCCTGCGCACCAAGGCACGCTACCAGGCTGCCTGCCAGGTGGTCCTGTGCCACTTCTGCAGCTTCGCCGGCCAGCAACAACGGGCATTCCAGTACCGCAGCCATGCGCACCAGTCGTCGGGTGAGCTCCGCCGTGGGTGGGTGGTGGGAAAACAGCACCAGGGCATCTGGTTTCAGGCGTTCGCAGACCAGCGCCAGCTCCTGCAGCGGCTGCCCGCTCGCCAAGGGCGTCACGCCAATCTCGTCGCTGCCCAGGCTCAGGCCGGTCACCAGTAATTCCAGTTCGTGGCATTGCCCTGGCAACGCTGCCAGCAGCACTGTGCGACCACGCGGCACGTGGGCGAGCTGCAAACGGGCAAATACCCGGCCACGCAAGAACTGGTCGAGGAACAACCACTCGCTGGCCTCCCCATAGCCGCCCTGCCCCGCCGCCAGGTCGTGCCAAACCGGCATGAACACCTCGGCGAACACCTGGTCCAGGGTGTTGGCAGCAAACACCTCGTCGAACAGCCGGTCCAGGCCGGCCATGTCAAACTGCTGCACGGCCTGACGCACCTGGTGCTGCCAGCGCAACCAGACGTCCGTCGCCCCGCTGACCTGCTCGGCAAGGGCATGAGCGCGAGCGAGGATGCTGCCCACTTTACTCACCGCCACACCGCGCTCAAGCCAGCCGAGGATACGGCGGATGTCATCGATGTCCGCTTGGGAATAAAGGCGGTGGCCACTGTCGGTGCGGGTTGGCTGAATCAGCCCGTAGCGGCGCTCCCAGGCACGCAGGGTCACGGCGTTGACACCCGTCAGTCGGGAAACTTCGCGGATCGGAAACAGCTCCTGCTGCTCAAGACCCACTTCGATCAGCGGATCACGTCCCTGTTCGTTCATCTGCACGGCGTACCCTGAGTGCGGAAGTTGAGCGCTCATTCTACTACGCCGACACCGATCGCAGGGTGCAACCGTTTGCCGGCTGACATTCGGCGAAGATCACACATGCGCGATAATCCGCGCCCGATTCTTGCATGCACACCTGCGTTGCCCACCACCCCGGGCCACGTAGCCAAAGGGGCCAGCTACCCGCCAGCCCCGTTGCCAGGAGATACACGATGTCTACCCCACCCGTCACCTTGATGGTGTCGCGCCGCGCCGCCCATGGCCGCTACCAGGACCTGCTGGCCTGGCTGCATGAAGGCGAGCAGCTGGCCACCGACTTCCCCGGCTACCTCGGTTCGGGCATCCTCGCCCCGCCCCGCGATGGCGACGAATTCCAGATCATCTTCCGCTTCAGCGACGAACCCACCCTGCATGCCTGGGAGCATTCCGCCTCGCGCCGGGCTTGGCTGCAACGCGGCAACGGCCTGTTCGAACGCCCCAAAGAAGCGCGCGTCAGTGGCATCGACGACTGGTTTGGCACCAATACGGTGCAAAAACCGCCGCGCTGGAAGCAGGCCGTGGCCATCTGGCTGGCGTTCTTCCCGGTGTCGCTGGCGTTCAACCTGCTGTTTGGCCCCTGGCTGGCCACGCTGGACCTGCTGCCCCGGGTAATGCTCAGCACCCTGGCCCTGACGCCGGTCATGGTGTACCTGTTCATCCCCCTGTCCACCCGCCTGCTGGCCAGTTGGCTGCATGCCTCACCTGCCACCACTGGCGCCCTGCGCAGCCGCTGAGGCCAGGCCATACAACAGGGAAACAGTTCGGGTATGCTGGGCGGCAACCAAACGACAGACAAGTTGACCGCCCCGAAATGAACAGCCCCATTCTCGTTACCGGAGCCAGCCAGCGCGTCGGGCTGGCCCTGGCCCTTGAACTGGCACAGGCCGGCCATACGGTGGTAAGTGCCAGCCGCAGCGTCCAGCCACACACGGCCCACCCGAACATCGTGCAGTTTCAGGCCGACCTGTGCCTGGCGGCCGACCGCCAGGCCCTGATCGATCACCTGCACAGCCATTACGACGGCCTGCGCGCCATCATCCACAACGCCTCGCTGTGGCTCGATGACGGGCTCGACAACCTCGATACCATGTTCCGCCTGCACGTCGAAGCGCCCTACCACCTCAACCTGGCCCTGGGCGACTTGCTTGCCAAGGTGGAAAAGGCCGACATCATCCACATCTGCGACGAAACCTCTTCGCGCGGCAGCAAAAGCCATATTGGCTACGCCGCCACCAAGGCTGCGCTGCAGAACATGGTGCTGTCGTTCGCTGAAAAATATGCACCCACGGTGCACGTGAACGGTATCCTGCCCGGGCTGCTGATCCTCAAGGAAGGGGGCGACGAAGCCTACCGCCAGCAAACCCTGAAAAAGGCCCTGCTGGAGTTCGAACCCGGCGCCGGCCCGCTGATCGAGACAGTCAAATACCTGCTCGCCAGCCAGTACAGCACCGGTAGCCAGGTGGTCATCAATGGTGGCCGCCACTTGAAGAACCGCATGACCTGAGAGAAGCCCATGACCCCACAGCAAAAGCTCGAACTCGAAGCCGCCGCGTTCCGGCGCCTGGTCGAACACCTGCAAAAGCGCACCGACGTACAGAACATCGACCTGATGAACCTGTCCGGTTTCTGCCGCAACTGCCTGTCCAAGTGGTACAAGGCCGCGGCCGACGAGCGCCAGCTCGACCTGAGCCTGGACGACGCCCGCGAAGCGGTATATGGCATGCCCTACGCCGAGTGGAAAGCCCAATACCAGAAAGAAGCCAGCGCCGACCAACAGGCGGCGTTCGAAAAAGGAAAACCTCGTGACTGATCTGAACACCCTGCGCGCCAGCCTGGCCAGCGGCCAACATGTATTTGCCGATACCCTGGCGTTCATTGCCGACAACTACAGCTACCAGCCGCAGGCCTTCAACAACGGCGGCGTGGAGAACGCGGCCGGGCAGAACGAAGGTTCGTGCAAGACCTTGGGCCTGGCTTTGCTGGAAGGGCTGAGCGACCAGGAAGCGCTGCTGGCCTTTGGCGAGCACTACCGTGATGTGGTGGCCACGCCTGAGGGCAGCGACCATGGCAATATCCGTGCGCTGATCGAGCATGGTTTGGCCGGTGTGAAATTTGCCGGGCAGCCGCTGTCGCGCAAGGCTTGAGATAGCTGGGGCCGCTTTGCGGCCCCAAAATCCTGAACCCACCCTCAATCCATGAGGGTGCCGGGTACCCCGTGGTCCAGCGCTCCCCGTTGCAACCACTGCAAGGCCACCGGCCACAGGCTCTCGCGAAACCGGTCATGGAAAAACGCGAAATGGCCAATCTCCACGACCGAGATATCCACAGGCGCGATACGCAGGTGCCGGGCACCCTGTAGATAACTCAGCAACCGCTCGGTCGCCGCCACAGTGCCAAACGGGTCATCGGACAAGCTGATGGCCAGCGTCGCTGCCTGGACGTGTGCAAACGGTACCCTCTCCAGCCGGCGCCCACTTGGCCGGTGCTCATAGCGTGGCGTACGGGTGGTCCAGTCATCCACCACCCCTGCCGGGGTGTCTTCCATCCAGCCCAGACGCTTGCCGGGGAAGTAGCCCAAAGCGCGGGTAAGCAAAGGCATCACCACATGCCATTTGCCGAACAGCCGCCAGCGTTGATCAGCCGCGTAATCGCGCCAGTAGGCAAACTGTGCGCCTACCATCACTACCCTGCGTATCTGGCCAGCCGACGGTGCCAGGCCTACTGCACAACCGCCAAAACTGTGCCCCACCACGTCTATTGGCTGGCCGGGGAAACGCTCGGCTGCATGCGCCAACATCGCTTCGAAATCCAGACGGCCCCAGTCGCTCCACGATGCCTGGAAGCCGCGCAACGAAACCGGGCGAGATTCGCCGATGCCACGGTAGTCGTAGGTCAGCACATCGCAGCCCTGGGCAAACAGGTAGTCGGCAAAGCGGGAGTAGTAGCGGCAGCGTACCGAAGTGGCCGCGTTGATGATCACCAGCGGGCGCTGGGGGTCAGGCTGGGCGTGACGCCAGCAGAAGCCGCCGAGGCTGTAGCCATCGGCTGTGGCCTGGCGAAAGGGGGTGGCGGGTTGGGTGAGGCTGCTCATGGCGCATTCCCTGTTGTTGTGCGCCAAAACTAGCAAAGATTTTGTAGCCTGTACCGCCCTCTTCGCGGGTAAACCCGCTCCCACAGGTATTATGCCAAGCTCGAAAGCGGTGCATTTCCTGTGGGAGCGGGTTTACCCGCGAATGGGCCAGTACAGGTAAATACTCTTACAGCTCGATGCAGTCGAACTTCACATCGGTGGCCACGTCGTCGTCGTAGTTGACGTCAGCGCGCTCGAAGCCGAACAGGTTGAGGAACTGCTTCTTGTAACCGGCATAGTCGGTCAGGGCGAACAGGTTCTCGGTGGTGACCTGTGGCCACAGGGCCTTGCACTCGTTCTGCACGTCGTCGCGCAGTTCCCAGTCGTCCAGGCGCAGACGGCCCTTCTCGTCGACTTCGGCCGGCGCACCATCGGCGCGATACAGGCGGTCGCGGTACATGCGGTCCAGTTGGTCCTGGGTGCCTTCGTGAACGCCTTTCTCCTGCATGATCTTGAAGACCATCGACAGGTACAGCGGCATTACCGGAATGGCCGAGCTGGCCTGGGTAACCACCGACTTCAGCACGGCCACGTTGGCGCCGCCTTTCACTTCGCCGGCCAGCTTCTGGTCCAGGCGCAGGGCAGTTTCGTCCAGGTCCTGCTTGGCCTGGCCCAGCGCACCGTGCCAGTAGATTGGCCAGGTAATGTCGCTGCCGATGTAGCTGAAGGCCACGGTGCGAGCGCCTTCGGCCAGCACGTTGGCGCCTGCCAGGGCGTCGATCCACAGCTGCCAGTCCTGGCCGCCCATGACGGTCACGGTGTCGGCAATTTCCTGCTCGGTGGCCGGCTCGATGCTGGCCTCGATGATGGTGTCCTTGTTGGTGTCGATGGCGGTCGACTTGTAAGGCTCGCCGATCGGCTTCAGGGCCGAGCGGATGACTTCACCGGTCTGCGGTAGTTTGCGCACAGGCGAGGCCAGCGAGTAGATGACCAGGTCGACCTTGCCACCCATCTCGTTCTTGATCAGCTCGATGACCTTGGCACGGGCCTCGTCGGAGAAGGCGTCACCGTTGATCGACTTGCTGTACAGGCCCTCGGCCTTGGCAAACTTGTCGAAGGCAGCGGAGTTGTACCAGCCAGCAGTGCCGGCCTTGGTTTCAGTGCCTGGTTTTTCGAAGAACACGCCCAGGGTGTCGGCCTTGAAACCGAACGCTGCGGTGATACGCGCTGCCAGGCCGTAGCCACTGGAAGCACCGATGACCAGGACCTTCTTCGGGCCATCCTCGCGCACGCCCAGCTTGCGGGTGGCTTCAATCTGGTCACGGACGTTGAGCTCGCAGCCCTTCGGGTGAGTCGTGGTGCAGATGAAACCGCGAACCTTAGGATGAATGATGGCCAATGTCTGTACCTCGTCAGGTTTATGCCGGGGAAGCGCCGCTTGGGGCGATTCCGATTGATCAGAGGGTGAGACTACCCCCGCAGGTTATCCGACACATATTACGGGGTGATCAAAAGGATGCAAAACCAAGGTTCTCCTGTGCCGGCCTATTCGCGGGCTCGCCCGCTCCCACAGATGGTTCACAACCTCAAGGCCGGTGCAGTACCTGTGGGAGCGGGCAAGCCCGCGAAGAGGCCAATACAGGTCCCCTCAATCGCGACGTCGGCGACGCCCGGTGATCATCGACAACGGCAGGTTCTCGCGCAGGCGCACACTCTCGTAGATGGCCGCCAGCACATGCACACACACCAACGCCAACACCGCATCGGCCAACCAACTGTGCAGGTCGGTCGGCCAATCTGCGCCCCACAGCGCATCCACCTCCTGGGACGCCCAGCCGGTCAGGACCAGCCCTGCGATACCGGTCAGCATCAAAAGCATCACCAGGGCGCCAATCGGCGAATGCCCCAGGCGATGACAAGGCTCGCCGCGCAGCAGCGCACGGGCATGCCCTGCAAGGCGCGCAGGGGTTGGCCAGAAATCGGCCCAGCGCGCGCTGGGTGGCCCGACAAAGCCCCAGACCACGCGCACCACGACACAGGCCAGTGCGTAGTAACCCAGCCACTGGTGCCAGTCGTCACCTTCTTCGTTGAAAAAATAGTCGGCGAAGAACACACCGGCGATGGAGAGATGGCACAGCCGCAGGAGCGGGTCCCACAGCTGCACCGTGCCGTCGCTGTTCAATCGTGGTACTCGGACTTGACCGCCTTGCCGCTCACCGGGTCATGGTAGATCTCGACCTTGCGGCCATCCTTGTCGAGACCATAGATCTCGTAGCAGTTGCCCTTGGTAACCTTGAACTTGTTGATCTTGTAACCCTGCTCCTTGAGCTGGGCCTGGAACTTTTCCTGGTCTTGCCAGGTGCTTTTGTCTGCGGTGGTGCATTGGGTGGCGGCGAATGCTGTGCTGCTGCCGATCAGTAGCATCAAGGCGATGAGGGTGCGCATGAGTATGAGCTCCATTCAGTTGAGTGAAAACAGCACGGAATTCAGCTTAGTTGGATAGAACGCCGAGCGCCCATTGATTTGTTTTTCACATCAATCCGAAAGAAAAACAAACTTAACAAATGAGCCAAAGCCACCGATGCTTGGGCATTACGCCCATCGCACGGAGAACAACAAATGAACGACGTGGTCATCGTCGCCGCTACCCGCACCGCCATCGGCAGCTTCCAGGGCGCCCTGGCCACGGTACCTGCGGTAGACCTCGGTGCCGCCGTGATCAAGCGCCTGCTGGAGCAGACCGGGCTGGCCCCGGCGCAGGTGGACGAAGTGATCCTCGGCCAGGTGCTCACCGCCGGCGCCGGGCAGAACCCGGCACGCCAAGCCGCGATCAAGGCCGGCTTGCCCTACAGCGTACCGGCGCTGACCCTGAACAAAGTCTGCGGCTCGGGCCTCAAGGCCTTGCACCTGGCCGCCCAGGCCATTCGTTGCGGTGATGCCGAGGTGGTGATTGCCGGTGGCCAGGAGAACATGAGCCTGGCCCCCTATGTGATGCCTTCGGCCCGCACTGGGCAGCGCATGGGCCATGGCCAGCTGATCGACAGCATGATCACCGATGGCCTGTGGGATGCCTTCAACGACTATCACATGGGCATCACCGCCGAGAACCTTGTGGACAAGTACGGCCTCAGCCGTGAGCAGCAGGACGCCTTTGCCGCCGAATCGCAGCGCAAGGCCGTGGCGGCCATCGAGGCCGGCCGCTTCGATGATGAAATCACCCCGATCGTGCTGCCACAGAAAAAGGGTGAGCCCAAAGTGTTAGCCCAGGACGAACAGCCACGCCCGGACACCACCGCTGACTCCCTGGCCAAACTGCGTCCTGCGTTCAAGAAGGATGGCAGCGTTACCGCTGGCAATGCCTCCAGCCTGAATGACGGCGCCGCCGCCGTGCTGCTGATGAGTGCCGTCAAGGCCAAAGCCCTGGGCTTGCCAGTACTGGCGAAGATCGCCGCCTATGCCAGTGCAGGGGTAGACCCGGCAATCATGGGCATCGGCCCGGTTTCAGCGACTCAGCGTTGCCTGGACAAGGCCGGTTGGCAGCTGGCCGAACTGGACCTGATCGAAGCCAACGAAGCCTTTGCCGCACAGGCGCTGGCAGTGGGCAAGGTGCTGGAATGGGATGCTGCGCGGGTCAACGTGAATGGCGGGGCGATTGCCCTGGGCCACCCGATTGGCGCTTCCGGGTGCCGGGTGCTGGTGACCTTGCTGCACGAGATGATCAAGCGGGACGCCAAGAAAGGCCTGGCGACCTTGTGCATCGGGGGTGGGCAAGGGGTGGCGCTGGCGATCGAGCGCTGATCAGCAGGCCCGGCCTATTCGCGGGTTCACCCGCGAACGGGCCGGCACAGGCTGCCGAAAATCAAGCGGCAGCCCGGTTCTCTTCCAGTGCAGCAACCAACACCGCCACTTCCTGGCACTTCTGCACGGCCACTTCCACCGGGCTGCGCGTCAACGAGCAGGATGGTGCCAGCCACAGCCGCTCTCCCAGGCGCTCATGGGCATCGTGCAGCAGGTCCAAGGTCTCTCCCAGATTGCAAGGCGCGGCGTTGACGCCATCGACCAGGCCCAGCGACAGCACTTTGTAGGCCGGCAGGCGATCGAGAATGGTCACGTACTGGTCGGGTGCCTGAACCAGGTCGATGTGCAGGCCATCGACCGGCAGGTTCGCGGCCAGGCCGAGGTTGCCTCCAAGGCCACCAGAGTAAGTGGCAATCAGCTTCTTCAAAGGCGCGCGTTGAAGGATGTTATAGACGCGCTCGAAAGCGTTTTTCCAGTCCTGTGGAAGGTCTTCGGCGAGAATCGGCTCATCGATCTGCACCCACTCGACACCCAGGGTAGCCAGGCGGTTGAGATGCTGGTCATACAGCGGCAGCAGGCGTTCGAGGCGCTCCAGCGTGTCGATGCCGTCGTTGGTTTCGCCCTGCCACAGATAGGTCAATGGGCCGATCACCACTGGCTTGACCGCATGACCCAAGGCCTTGGCTTGCGCCACTTCGTCGAAAAGTTGCGCCCAGCCCAGGTCGAACGGTTGGTCAAACCAGGCAAAGTCGCCCACTGGCAGCAGTTCGATGCCGGCCTCTCTCTGCACCTGCCAGTGGCGGGCACGTAGCTCGCTGTCGTGGTCGATGCGTGGAAAGCCCAGGTTGTGTGCCAGTGCCATGTATTGTCCCTTCAGCCTGCATAAATGAATGAGGGGATTGTCCGGTTGAGACCGGTTTGAGACAAACTCATTAAATTTGAGATGAACCCAAGATTTTTTCATGATCATGATGATGTCTCATTCAGAGCACCGACCTGCGCATCCGGACATGACCCCGCCCGCCTTCTGCCGCACAATGCCACCCTGACCACACCAGGTGCCCGGCCACATGAGCCTGCTGAAAACCGCGCTGCGCGAACAGAACTTCGTCTGCGTCATGGAGTTCGTCCCCAAGCCTTCTGCAGAACGCTTCGCCGCCATGGAAGCGATCATGGCCCGCGCGCACCTGTGCGGCTGGCCAATGACCGTGGCCATCGGCGATCGCGTCGGCAGCCCGCTGGACATGTCGCCGCTGGACGCCCTCGCCTCGTTCAGCAACCCGGTACCTGCCCTGCCGCATTTTTCCGGCAAGGACCGCGAGCGTCACCACCTGCTTGCCCAACTGCAACGCATGGACGCCGCAGGCCTCGACCAGCTGTTGCTGCTGACCGGCGACCGCCTGCCCGGCCACGAGCCTGGCCAGCGCCCGGTGCGCTACCTGGAATCGGTCGCCGCCCTGCTGGTTGCCCGCCAGGCTTGCCCGCACTGGCTGCTGGGCGCTGCACTGAACCCGTTCAAGTACTGTGAGGAAGAAGGCGGCGCCCAGTATTTCAAGGCCGAGAAAAAACTCGCAGCAGGCGCCGACTTGCTCACCCTGCAACTGGGTTTCGATGCCGCCAAGCATCAGGAAGCCATGCACTGGATGCGTCGCCAGCCCACGCCCAAGCCGATGCTGGCCTGCCTGATGAGCCTCACCCACGGGCGCGCGGCAATGCTCGACCACGTGGCCGGGGTCACTGTTACACCGTCCATGCGTGACATGCTCGAAGCGGAGACTGCGCAGTCCAAGGCCTTTGCCCAGGCACGCAGCGTCGACCGCCTGGCGTTGCAGATCATTGGCGTGAAACTGATGGGCTACGCCGGTGTGCACCTGTCGGGGGTTCACGAACTGAAGCAGCTGCTGGCCCTGGAAGCCCGTGTCGAGCACTGGCAAACCCAGATCCACACGCTGGAGCAGTGGGCGCCCGCCTGGCAGGCCAGTTGGCAGATGCCCGGGCTGCCGGCCGTGATATTCCACCCGCCACAAGCGGCCTGGCGCCAGGGCGAGTCGCGGGTCGATGCCTCGTTCAAAGAGAAAGCACGCTATCACCTGATGCACGGCATGCATTCACTGCTGTTCAGCCGCCGCAACAGCCTGAGCAAGGCATTTGGCTGGGCGGTACGCCGACCGCTGTGGGCTACGCACCTTGGCGCACAAGTGCTGCACAAGGTGGAACGTGCGGTGAAACGGCCGCTGGTGGGTTGCGATACCTGCGGCCGCTGCCGCCTGGAAGACACCCTGTACGTCTGCCCGGAAACCTGCCCCAAAGGCCTGGCCAATGGCCCCTGCGGCGGTACCGCGCTGAACCGCTGTGAATTCGGCGACCGCGAGTGCATCCACAGCGTCAAATACCGTACGGCAAAGGCAGTGCGGCAAACGTCGGTGCTGACCGAACGCCTGATCCCGTGCATCGAGGTGGAAACCCGCCACCGCAGCTCATGGCCGCAGTGGTTCCAGGCCGCAACGCCGCGCCGGCTCAGCCCGCAGCCAGCGCCTCGAAGCCAGCCCGAATCGTAGCCTCGGGCAGTTCATCGGCGATGAACACCATTACGCTCTCGCGGGCTTCACCCTCGGCCCATTCTGCATCCCAGTCGAAACCGTAAAGCTTGAGCACGCCCTGAAACACCAGCTTGCGGTCTTCACCGGCAATGTTCAGCACGCCCTTGTAGCGCAGCAGCTGTTTGCCGTGGGTTTCCAGCAACTCATTCATGAAGCCGCTGAGGCGGTCGATGTCCAGCGCGGTTTGCGTGCGCAGCACCATGGTGGAGATACGGTCGGGGGTGGCGGGCTTGAGCACCGGGCGAAGCATCGGTTTCAGGTTCGCGCCCAGGTCGGGGTTGAGGTTGAAACCACGCACATCCAGTAGCTCAGCCAGGTCGATGCGGCCGTGTTCGACAACGCGGATGGCGGCCCGGCCATTGATGCGCGCCAGGCGCTCGCGCAGGGCCTGCACCGCAGCCGGCTCGGCCAGGTCGGTCTTGCTCAGCAGCAGGCGATCGGCAAAGCCGACCTGGGCCTGGGCGATGGTCTGGGTCAGGTGCAGTTCGGCATGAACAGCGTCGACCAAGGTGATGATGCCGTCGAGGATGTAGCGCTCACGCAAGTCCTCGTCGATAAAAAAGGTTTGCGCCACCGGCGCCGGGTCGGCCAGGCCGGTACATTCGATTACCAGCCGGTCAAAGGCAATCTCGCCTGCGTCCAGGCGCTCGAGCAACAGGTACAAGGCGCGGGTGAGGTCACCGTGGATGCTGCAGCACACGCAGCCATTGGCCAGGGTCATCACCTGCACCGGCTCGTCGCCCAGCAGTTGGCTGTCGATGCCGGCCTCGCTGAATTCGTTTTCGATCACGGCAATCTTCAGGCCGTGCTCGGCCTTGAGCATGTGCTTGAGCAAGGTGGTCTTGCCAGCACCGAGGAAGCCTGTAAGTACGGTTACGGGAATGGGCGTCTGCACGCAGAACATCTCCTGTGCGGAAAAAACAGTGGCCCCATCGCCGGCAAGCCAGCTCCCACAGGAGCTGCACAGACCTTGTGGCCTATGCAGTACCTGTGGGAGCTGGCTTGCCGGCGATGAGGCCGGACAGGTCAACGCTTAGGGTTCAACAGCATTTGGGCCCGGACTTGCCACCGTAACGGGCTTCCTGGCGCTCGCGGAAGAACGCCTCGTAGCTCATCACCGGCTTGTCCGGATGCGTCTTCTGCATGTGTTCGACATAGTTGTCGTAGTCGGGCATGCCGACCATCAGGCGGGCTGCCTGCCCCAGGTATTTCCCCAGTCGACCCAAGTCGTTGAACATTATTGCAGTCCTCTCGATTACGCGTCAGGCAAGGCCTGGAACGGGGTTTCCTTGTCGCTGCGCTCCTTGCGGCCCCAGGCGCCGTAGCCGACCTTTATGGCGAAGAACAGGATGCTGAAGACCACCAGCAGGAACAGCATGGTCAGGCCCGCGTTGGTGTAGGCGTTGAAGATCACGTGCTGCATCTGCCCGATGTCCTTGGCCGGGGCCAGTACCTGGCCGGCGTCCAGCGCGGTGCTGTACTTCTTGGCCAAAGCCAGGAAGCCAACGGCCGGGTTCGGGTCGAAGAGCTTGATCAGGCCTGCAGCAGTGGTACAGATCAGCAGCCACACGGCCGGCACCAGGGTGACCCAGATGTAGCGCTGACGCTTCATCTTGATCAGCACCACAGTACCGAGCATCAAGGCGATACCGGCGAGCATCTGGTTGGAGATGCCAAACAGTGGCCACAGGGTGTTGATGCCACCCAGCGGGTCGATCACGCCCTGGTACAGCAGATAGCCCCACATTGCCACGCAGCCAGCGGTGGCGAGCAGGTTGGCCCCCCACGATTCGGTGCGTTTGAGTGCCGGTACGAAGCTGCCCAGCAGGTCTTGCAGCATGAAGCGCCCGGCACGGGTACCGGCGTCCACTGCGGTGAGGATGAACAGCGCCTCGAACAGGATCGCGAAGTGGTACCAGAAAGCCATGGTGTTTTCACCTGGCAACACCTGGTGCAGGATCTGCGCGATACCGACTGCCAGGGTTGGCGCACCGCCGGCACGGGCCAGGATGGTGTGCTCACCAATGTCACGGGCGACGGCTTCAAGCTGCTCAGGGGTAATCAGGAAGCCCCAGCTGCTGACCGTCTGCGCCACCGACGCAACGTCTGCACCCACCACGGCGGCCGGGCTGTTCATGGCGAAGTACACGCCCGGTTCGATCACCGAAGCGGCGACCATGGCCATGATGGCCACGAACGACTCCATCAGCATGCCGCCGTAGCCGATGTAACGGGCGTTGGTTTCGTTGTCCAGCAGCTTGGGCGTGGTGCCCGAAGAGATCAGGGCATGGAAGCCCGACACCGCACCACAGGCGATGGTGATGAACAGGAACGGGAACAGGGTGCCCTTCCACACCGGGCCTGTGCCGTCGGTGAACTGGGTCAGCGCCGGCATTTTCAGCTCGGGCGCAATGATCAGGATACCGATGGCCAGGCCAACGATGGTGCCGATCTTGAGGAAGGTCGACAGGTAGTCACGCGGCGCCAGCACCAGCCACACCGGCAGCACTGCGGCGACGAAGCCGTAGCCCACCAGCATCCAGGTGATCTGCACGCCGGTGAAGGTGAACGCCGGGCCCCAGACCGGATCCGCAGCGATCACGCCGCCCAGCCAGATCGAGGCCAGCAGCAATACCACGCCAACCACCGAGATCTCGCCAATGCGGCCCGGGCGGATGTAGCGCATGTAGATGCCCATGAACATCGCGATCGGGATGGTCGCCATCACCGTGAACATGCCCCACGGGCTCTCGGCCAGGGCCTTGACCACGATCAGCGCCAGCACCGCAAGGATGATGATCATGATCAGGAAGCAGCCGAACAGGGCGATGGTGCCCGGAATGCGGCCCATCTCCTCGCGCACCATGTCGCCCAGCGAACGGCCGTTGCGGCGGGTGGACATGAACAGGACCATGAAGTCCTGCACCGCACCGGCCAGCACCACGCCGGCGATCAGCCACAGCGTGCCGGGCAAGTACCCCATTTGCGCGGCGAGCACCGGGCCGACCAGGGGGCCTGCGCCGGCGATGGCAGCGAAGTGGTGACCGAAGAGGATGTGTTTGTTGGTCGGGACGTAGTCCAGGCCGTCGTTGTTGAGCACCGCCGGGGTAGCGCGGCGCGGGTCCAGTTGCATCACCTTGGTGGCGATGAACAGGCTGTAGTAACGGTAGGCAACCAGGTAGATGGCCACTGCCGCGACCACGATCCACAAGGCGTTGATTGCCTCACCGCGACGCAGGGCGACCACACCCAGCGCGCAGGCCCCTATGACTGCCAGCGCCAGCCACGGAATGTGGCGTAGCAGGCTATTATTGTTGTTCATGGTTAGCTTCCAGCTGGTGGATTGGAAAGACCGCCCACCGAGTCTAGGGCGAGTCAAGGCGCATTGCCACACTTGCTTTGGTCTAGAGCCTCTGCGGCCAGATTGCGGTACCTGATGCACATACCCTTCTAACTATAGTCAGGATGTCACTTTAGGACCTACCCGAGGATCCACGCCATGAGCGATCACGACGAACGCCGCCGTTTCCAGCGTATCCAGTTCGACGCCCCGACCAGGCTGTGCCAGGGCGAACGTTGCTGGGAGGTGAAACTGCTCGACCTGTCCCTCAAGGGCCTGCTGGTCGAAAGGCCTAAACCCTGGGATCCCGACCTGAGCCAGGATTTCGAAGCCTACATCCTGCTCAACGACGAAGTGACCGAGGTGCAGATGCAGGTCGAACTGCGCCACGAAGAACCGGACCGGCTAGGCTTCATCTGCCTGTACATCGACATCGATTCGATGAGCCACTTGCACCGTCTTGTGGAATTGAACGTGGCCGACAGCACCGAAATGATGCGTGAGCTGCGCGAACTCATCGAATAATGAAATCTCTTAGCTAGCTAATAGCCTCCCCCCGATGTGTTTCCTGTCTACCCAGACAGCTTTAAGCCTGGGTAGCAGCACTTTGTACACACCCCTCTAATACAGCATTTGGTGAGTTGGTACGCCTTCTGCATTGGGTTTTCGCACATCCGGCGACCGCCCTTGTGCGCGCTCCGATCAAAATATTGTATACAATTCTTGTGGTAATCATTTGCCGGAACTGTCTACAGTAGCGACACAAAAATAAACAGAGAGCCTGCTCCATGACTACGTCCCCTAGCACGTCTCCCGCCAAGCGCCCCGAGGATGAAAACCTCGGGCTTGGTGCCAACCTGGCTTACGGTTTGCAGCATGTGTTGACCATGTACGGAGGGATCGTCGCGGTACCCCTGATCCTGGGCCAGGCAGCAGGCCTCAACGGCGCCGAAATCGGCATGTTGATTGCTGCCTCGCTGTTTGCCGGTGGCCTGGCCACCCTGCTGCAAACCCTCGGCCTGCCGTTCTTCGGCTGCCAGTTGCCGCTGGTGCAGGGCGTGTCGTTCGCCGGTGTGGCCACCATGGGGGCGATCCTCAGCAGCGAGGGCGGCGGTGGCCTGCCAGGCGTGCTCGGCGCGGTCATGGCAGCATCGCTGATCGGCTTCCTGATCACCCCAGTGTTCTCGCGCATCACCAAGTTCTTCCCACCGCTGGTGACCGGTATCGTCATCACCACCATCGGCCTGACCCTGATGCCGGTGGCTGCACGCTGGGTGATGGGTGGCAACAGCGCCTCGCCGGAATTCGGCAGCGTGGCCAACATCGGGCTGGCGGGGCTGACCTTCGCCATCGTGCTGCTGCTGAGCAAGCTGGGCAGCGCGACCATCTCGCGCCTGTCGATCCTGCTGGCCATGGTGCTCGGTACCCTGATCGCCTGGGCACTGGGCATGACCGATTTCAGCAAAGTCACCGAAGGTGCGATGTTCGCCTTCCCCACGCCGTTCCATTTCGGCATGCCGGAATTTCACATCGCCGCGATCCTGTCGATGTGCATCGTGATCATGGTTACCCTGGTGGAAACCTCGGCCGACATCCTCGCCGTGGGTGAGATCATCGACACCAAGGTCGACTCCAAGCGCCTGGGCAACGGCCTGCGCGCCGACATGGCATCGAGCATCCTGGCGCCGATCTTCGGCTCGTTCACCCAGAGCGCGTTCGCCCAGAACGTTGGCTTGGTGGCCGTGACCGGGGTCAAGAGCCGTTACGTGGTGGCCACGGGCGGTGTGATCCTGGTGGTGCTCGGCCTGCTGCCGGTCATGGGCCGGGTGATTGCTGCAGTACCCACCCCGGTACTGGGCGGTGCGGGCATCGTGCTGTTCGGCACGGTGGCGGCCAGTGGTATCCGCACCCTGTCCAAGGTCAGCTACAAGAACAACGTCAACCTGATCATCGTCGCCGCTTCGCTGGGCTTCGGCATGATCCCGATTGCCGCGCCAACCTTCTACCACCACTTCCCGAACTGGTTCGAGACCATCTTCCACTCGGGCATCAGTTCGGCGGCGATCATGGCCATCCTGCTGAACCTGATCTTCAACCACTTCACCACCGGCAACTCGGAAAACCAGTCCGTGTTCGCCGCAGCGTACGAACGCACCATCCAGTACTCCGACATTTCCGCACTGCGTGATGGCGACTACTTCAAGGATGGCAAGCTGTTCGATGCCGAAGGAAACGAAGTGCCATTGCTGGAACTGGACGAGCATGGCAACCAGACGGTCAGGCGTGCGGCAGTTGCCGAGCATTGACCGCTGACTGAGCGGTGAGAGGGGGGCCGACGCGCATCGTCGGCCCCTTTTTCGTTTGACTGTACTGGCCCTTTCGCGGGCTTGCCCGCTCCTTGTAGGAGCAGCCTTGTGCTGCGAAGAGGCCATTGCTGCCCATACAAATCTGCTGGCCATATCGGCCTCTTCGCAGCACAAGGCTACTCCTACAGGTACCGCGCCATCCTGAGGCGGCGAGTCCCCTGACAGGTCATGAATTACTCGAACAATGCATCCAGGGCCTGTTCCAGGCGGGTGACGGCAATAACCTGCAGCCCCGCCGGCGACTCTTTCGGCGCATTGCCCTTGGGCACGATGGCGCGCTTGAAGCCATGCTTGGCCGCTTCCTTCAACCGCTCCTGGCCACTGGGCACCGGCCGCACCTCGCCCGACAGGCCGATCTCGCCAAACACCAGCAGCCCATGGGCCAGTGGCCGGTTACGCAAGCTGGACATCACCGCCGCCAGCAACGCCAGGTCCGAAGCCGTCTCCAGCACCTTGACCCCGCCCACCACGTTGAGGAACACGTCCTGATCGTGGGTGGGAATACCGCCGTGGCGGTGCAGCACCGCCAGCAACATGGCCAGGCGGTTCTGGTCCAGGCCCAGGGTTACCCGGCGCGGGTTGGCCAAGTGGCTGTCGTCGACCAGTGCCTGTACCTCGACCAGCATTGGCCGGGTGCCCTCCCAAGTCGCCATCACAACACTGCCCGGCACTTCTTCCTGGGTACGGTTAAGGAAAATCGCCGACGGATTGGACACCTCTTTCAGGCCCCGGTCGGTCATGCCGAACACGCCCAGTTCGTTGACCGCGCCAAAACGGTTTTTCACCGCTCGCAACAGGCGCAGGCGGCCGTCGGACTCACCTTCGAAATACAGCACGGTATCGACCATGTGCTCCAGTACCCGCGGGCCGGCCAGCGAGCCTTCCTTGGTCACGTGGCCGACCAGGAAGATCGCCGTGCCGCTCTGCTTGGCGTAACGCACCAGCAGCGCCGTGCTCTCACGCACCTGGGCCACGCCGCCGGGTGCCGACTGCAACTGCTCGGTGAAGATGGTCTGGATCGAGTCGATCACCATCACCCGCGGTTTCTCGACGCGTGCCGTGGCAATGATGGTTTCGATGCAGGTTTCGGTCATCACCTTGAGCTTGTCCTGGGGCAAGCCCAGGCGCCGCGAGCGCATGGCCACCTGCTGTTGCGACTCCTCACCCGTGACATACAGCGCCGGCATGCCCACGGCGATGTTGCACAAGGTCTGCAGCAGGATGGTCGACTTGCCGATGCCCGGGTCGCCACCAATCAGCACCACCGAGCCATCCACCAGGCCGCCGCCCAACACGCGGTCCAGTTCGGTGCTGCTGGTGGTGAAGCGCGGGATTTCCTCGACGCTGACTTCGGCCAGGGTCTTGATCTGCGCTTGCTGCCCGGTCCAACCGGCGCGGCCAGTACTGGGCGCAGCGGCACCGCCGCTCTCGATCATGGTTTCGACCAAGGTGTTCCAGGCCCCGCATTCGCCGCACTGGCCGGCCCATTTGGGGAAGGTCGCGCCGCACTCGGTGCAGCCATACAAGCGCTTGGCCTTGGCCATGGATGGGGTCTCCTGGAAAAAAACCGCCATGATAGCCGAGCCGGACGTGTCTCGAACGCTTCGGGATGCGACAAAACTATTCGTTCTAAGCGCAGTCAGTAGCCCTGAACACAACGCATGAAGCGTTTTAGTGGCTTACACTGCGTTAACCTTACCTTTTGTTACAAGGAACCAAACATGGGCATGATCAGTGAGTTCAAGGCCTTCGCGGTCAAAGGCAATGTCGTCGACATGGCGGTCGGTATCATCATCGGCGCAGCCTTCGGCAAGATCGTCTCGTCCTTCGTCGGAGACGTGGTCATGCCGCCACTGGGTCTGTTGATCGGCGGGGTGGACTTCAGCGACCTGGCCATTACCCTGAAGGCTGCCGAAGGTGATATTCCGGCAGTGGTGCTGGCCTATGGCAAGTTCATCCAGACCGTGATCGACTTCGTGATCGTTGCCTTTGCCATATTCATGGGTGTGAAGGCAATCAACAGGCTCAAGCGTGAAGAAGCTGTGGCACCGACTGTGCCGCCAGTGCCTTCGGCTGAAGAAACCCTGTTGACCGAGATTCGCGATCTGCTCAAGACGCAGAACCAGAATCGGCTGCCTTGAGGTTGCTGGGGGCCGCACAGCGGCCCCAAAAGCATTACCAGTAGTTTTCCACAGCCACCTGTCCCGGCCGCTTGCTCAGGCTCAGTTGCAGGTCACGCGCCTTCAGCACCTTGCGCGTCTCGTCGATCATCTCCGGGTTGCCGCACAACATCACCCGCGAATGTTCCGGCGACAGCTCCAGCCCTGCTGCCTTCTCCAGGTCGCCATTCTCGATCAGCGTGGTAATGCGCTCATTCAGTGCCCCCGGGTGCTGCTCACGGGTCACCACCGGAATGAACTGCAACTTGCCGGCGTACTCAGCCAGGTAATCGCGCTGCTCCAGCCCGGCGATTTCATCCACGTAAGCCAGCTCTTTCGCCTCGCGCACCGAATACACCAGCTTGATGCGGTCGAAACGCTCCCAGGCCTCGAAGTCCTGCAGGATCGACATGAATGGCGCAATTCCGGTGCCGGTCGCCAGCAGCCACAGGTCGCGGCCACCTACGAAGCGGTCAAGGGTAAGGAAGCCAAAAGCCTGGCGGTCGATCAGCAAGGTATCACCCGCCCCCAGGCGGCTCAGCTCACTGGTGAACTCCCCGCCTGGCACCACGATAGAGAAGAAGTCGAGGTGCTCGTCATGGGGTGCACTGACCATGGAATAGGCGCGCCACACCACGCTGCCATCGGCTTTGGTCACGCCAAGGCGGGCAAACTGGCCGGACCGGAAGCGGAACCCCGCATCGCGCGTAACCCGCAGGCTGAAGAGGTTCGGCGTGAGCGGCTGAACATCGAGCAGGGTCTGGCGGGTGAACTTTTCGGCGCTAGCGGTCATATCGGGCTCCAGGTTTGACGTGCGCACAGTGTCGCGCAAAGTGGCCCGGATAAAAACCACTGCTTTGTAGGGCCTCATCAGGGGTGATCGTGCCGAAGTTGCAGAAAAACCAGATCGCTATAACAAAATAATCCCAACGCCATGGTAGGTCTTTTCCTACAATGTTCCGGGTACCCAAATGGATTGGATCCGAGACCCCGAGGAGCTTCAGATGCTTCACTGGAATCCCGAACACCTTCATGCGTTCGTCAACGAGCGCAGGCCACGGAAGTTGTTCGACATCGCAGTACATCTGGCACAAGACCTGGGCATGGAATACCTCGGCTTGAATATGCGCATCCAGATCGCCACCCAGACACCCAGGGTGTACCTCTACAGCAACTACCCGGATGAGTGGATCGAGTGCTACCAACGCGATGAGTTCTACAAGCAGGACCCGGCCGCCAACGTCAGCCATAGCTCGACCATGCCGGTGCTGTGGACCGACGAACTGTATCGTGAAGCCCCGCAGTTTCGCGAAGCGGCCTGCCTGCACGGCTTGCGCCATGGCTGGACGCAATCACTGCACGACCTGCAGCACAACGAGAGCCAGATCAGCGTGGCCAGGCCAGCCGAAAAAATCGACATCGTCGAGCTTTACGACAAGGCCGGCAGCGTGCAGTGGCTGTGCCATACCCTGCATGCGGTACTCGGCGAACACCACCTGAATGCACTGTGCCCATCGCAACCGAAAATGAGCGAGCGTGAACTGGAAGTGCTGAAATGGTCGGCCGCCGGCAAGACTGCAGCCGACGTGGCCTGCATCCTCTCACTGTCGCAGAGCACGGTGAACTTCCACATTCGCAGCGTGATCACCAAGACCAACGCCGCCAACAAAGCAGGCGCCATCGCCATCGCCGCCATGCGTGGCTGGATCTGACCTTCAAACCTGCGACCTTGGGCAAAGCCCTGTAGAATTGCCCGGCAAAGCCCGGGGCGAACCGCATCGGGCAGTTTATACCCGAGCCAGACGCCATGCCCCTGTTGACCACCCCCTACGCCGAACTCGACCTGATCCGCCAGCCGGAACAGGCCAACGACCCGTTGCAGGCTTTCGATGCCGCCGACGAGTACCTGCTTGCGCAGTTGCACGAACAGGCACCCGACGCCAACTGCCGGGTGCTGGTGCTCAATGACAGCTTCGGTGCCTTGGCGGCCAGCCTGGCAGGCCGGCTGCAGGTGGTCAGCAGCGGCGATTCGCACCTGGCGCACCTGGCCCTGGAAAAGAACCTGGCGCGCAACGGCTTGCCGTTCGACAGCGTGCCCTTCGTACCGGCCAGCGAACGCTGGCAAGGCCCGTTCGACCGGGTGCTGGTGCGCGTGCCCAAGACCCTGGCCTTGCTTGAAGAACAACTGATCCGCCTGCAGGGCCACCTGGCGCCTGGCGCGCAAGTGATTGCCGGGGCGATGATCAAGCACTTGCCACACGCAGCCGGCGACCTGATGGAAAAGTACATTGGCCCGGTGCAGGCCTCGCTCGCCCAGAAAAAGGCCCGTCTGCTGACCGCAACGCTCGCCGAACGGCCGGTTGCCCGCTCGCCCTACCCGAGCCGCTACCGTCTCGACGCGCCGGCACTGGAGCTGGTCAACCACGCCAACGTGTTTTGCCGTGAAGGCCTGGATATCGGCACCCGGGCATTTCTGCCGCATTTGCCACGCGACCTGGGCAACGCGAGGGTTGCAGACCTGGGCTGCGGCAATGGCGTGCTGGCCGTTGCCAGCGCCCTGACCAACCCGGATGCCCAGTACACGCTGGTCGACGAATCGTACATGGCGGTGCAATCGGCGCAGGAAAACTGGCAAGCCGCGCTGGGCGAGCGCCCGGCGACTTTTGTCGCGGCTGATGGGTTGGCAGGGGTGGAGAAGCAGTCGCTCGATGTGGTGCTGTGCAACCCGCCGTTCCACCAGCAGCAGGTGGTGGGCGATTTCCTTGCCTGGCGCATGTTCCAGCAGGCGCGTGAGGCGCTGGTGGTAGGTGGGGCGTTGTATATCGTGGGTAACCGGCACCTGGGCTATCACAGCAAGCTGGCGCGGTTGTTCCGGGGGGTGGAGCAGGTGGCGGCGACGCCCAAGTTCGTCATCCTGAAAGCCCGCAAGTAAGCCTGTACCGGCCCTATCGCCGGCAAGCCAGCTCCCACAGGTTCAGCGTTGCCCAAGGGCAGTAGCTAACCTGTGGGAGCTGGCTTACTCAATGGGTGGTAAGGCCCGCAGCCCCCATGAAAAGCCGCATCACCCACGCCGCCACCCCCAGGGCTGCAACGCTCATTGCCCAGATCAGCACCAGCCAACCCAGTCGCTGCCACAGCGGTTTCTTCTCTTCCAGGCCATGTTTGCCGGTCATCATGCGGCCCTCCTAGTGATAGCCGTCTTCATGGGTCACCTTGCCGCGGAACACGTAGTAGCTCCAGAAGGTATACATGAGGATGAACGGCAGGATGAACAGTGTGCCCACCAGCATGAAGCCCTGGCTTTGCGGTGGCGCTGCGGCATCCCAGATCGAAATCGACGGCGGGATGATGTTCGGCCACAGGCTGATGCCCAGGCCGCTGTAGCCGAGGAAGATCAGCACCAGGGTGAGCAGGAACGGCGTGTAGTGCGCATGGCGTGCCACCGCCTTGAGCAGCCCGTAGAAGGTCACCAGTACCAGCAGCGGCACCGGCATGAACCAGATCAGGTTAGGCATGCTGAACCAGCGGTCGGCGATCTGTGGATAAGCGATCGGCGTCCACAGGCTGACGATACCGATCACTACCAGCAGTACCAGCGCCAGAGGCCGGGCCAGGTCATGCATCTTTTGTTGCAGCGGCCCTTCGGTCTTCATGATCAGCCAGGTGCACCCCAACAGGGTGTAGGCAACGATCAACCCCACCCCACAGAACAGGCTGAACGGCGTGAGCCAGTCGAGTGTGCCACCGGCAAAATGGCGGTCGACCACCTTGAAGCCTTCGAGGAAGGCGCCCAGGGCCACGCCCTGGAAGAAGGTGGCGACCAGTGAGCCCCCGATGAACGCCTTGTCCCAGATATGACGCTTGTCGGCCGTGGCCTTGAAGCGGAACTCGAAGGCCACGCCACGGAAGATCAAGCCGATCAGCATCAGGATCAGTGGCAGGTACAGGGCTTCGAGCACCACGGCATAGGCCATCGGGAACGCCCCGAACAGCCCGGCGCCGCCCAGGACCAGCCAGGTTTCGTTGCCGTCCCACACCGGGGCGACGGTATTCATCATCACATCACGGTCCTGCTCGCCCTTGACGAACGGGAACAGCATGCCGATGCCCAGGTCGAAACCGTCCATCACCACGTACATCATGACGCCGAAAATGATGATCACGGCCCAAATCAGCGGAAGGTCGATACCCATGGCTCAGTCCTCCTTGCTCAGGCTGGCAGTCTTGGCCTCATGGCCATCATCGGCGGCAGACAATGGCCGCGCCGGCGTGCGTTTCTGGCCAGGGCCGCCCGGTGTGTGCTCGTCGCCTTCGCCGGTCTGCGGCCCTTTGCGCACCAGGCGCATCATGTAGCCAAGGCCGGTGCCGAACAGGGCGAAGTACACCACCACGAAGGCCACCAAGGTGAAACCAAGCTGGGCGTAGCTGTGGTTGGACACACCGTCCGCCGTGCGCATCAGGCCATACACCACCCAGGGCTGGCGGCCGATCTCGGTGGTGAACCAGCCGGCCAGCAACGCAATCAGCCCCGAAGGCCCCATCCATAGCGCCACATACAGGAACGGGCGCGAGGTGTAGAGCGTGCCGCGCTTGCGCAGCCAGAGGCTCCACAGGCCAACGAAGATCATCAGCAAGCCGAGCCCGACCATGATCCGGAACGACCAGAAGACAATGGTCGAGTTAGGCCGGTCCTCAGGCGGAAATTCCTTCATCGCCGGCACCTGCTTGTCCAGGCTGTGGGTCAGGATCAGGCTGCCGAGCGCCGGGATCTCGACCTTGAAGCGCGTGGTCTCGGCCTTCATGTCGGGGATACCGAACAGGATCAGCGGGGTCGGCTCGCCAGGCACATTCTCCCAGTGGCCTTCGATTGCCGCGATTTTCACCGGCTGGTGCTTGAGCGTATTGAGGCCGTGGAAGTCGCCGATCACCGCCTGGATCGGGGCAACGATCAACGCCATCCACATGGCCATCGACAGCATCTTGCGTACCGCCGGGTTGTCACGCCCGCGCAGCAGGTGCCAGGCCGCCGAGGCGCCAACGAAGAACGCCGTGGAAACGAACGCGGCCGTGGCCATGTGCATCAGCCGGTAGGGGAACGATGGGTTGAACACCACCGCAAACCAGTCCACGGGCACCACCCGGCCATCGATGATTTCGTGGCCTTGTGGGGTCTGCATCCAGCTGTTGGAGGCCAGGATCCAGAACGTGGAAACCAGCGTACCGATTGCCACCATCACCGTGGAGAAGAAGTGCAGGCCGCGGCCGACACGGTTCCAGCCGAACAGCATGACACCGAGGAAACCGGCTTCAAGGAAGAAGGCAGTGAGTACTTCGTAGGTGAGCAGCGGGCCGGTGACGGCGCCAGCGAAGTCGGAGAAGCGGCTCCAGTTGGTACCGAACTGGTAGGCCATGACCAGGCCCGAGACCACGCCCATGCCAAAGTTGACGGCAAATATCTTTGACCAGAAATGATAGAGGTCACGGTAGACCTGCTGGTGGGTCCGCAGCCAGAGGCCTTCGAGGACTGCCAGGTAGCTCGCCAGGCCAATGGTGATGGCCGGGAACAGGATGTGGAACGAAACGGTAAAGGCAAACTGCATTCGGGCGAGCTCTAAGGCCTCTATTCCGAACATGGTGCTTCCTCTTCAGATAATCCGGCGTCCGGGCTTGTGGCCCAAGTCGCCCACTGCCCCCACTTGGTCGAGTACGGCGCGTTGGAATTGTTCTGTTCGATCGCAGGGATTCCGGCCCAGAGGGCCAATTCGTTGAATCTGGAACGATTGACCCAGATCAACGAATGCTAGAAAGCATAGTCCCGAATAGACCGGCGGGCCGTGTGGCTGTTTGCCGCGTGACCGGTTGCCCCACCCTCTTTCATAACGCGTGAAAAAGTGCAGATCCGGGCAAACAGTAACCGCTTGTTACAAACAGGTGATACGCTGCGCCCCCCTCTACTGCGCCGAGGCCCCTGGTTTCCGATGTCCGATTCCGCACCGCAGTTGTTGCGTCACCACCGCCCCTTCCTGGCCTTCTGGCTGGCCCGTGTATTCACCGCCAGTGGCTTCCAGATGCTCACCGTGGCCATTGGCTGGCACCTCTACCAGTTGACCGGCAATGTGCTGGACCTGGGCCTGGTCGGCCTGGTCGAGTTCGCCCCGCGAGTGCTGTTCATGCTGCACACCGGGCATGTGGCCGACCGCTATGACCGGCGCAAGGTCGCCGCCCTGTGCCAGAGCCTGCAGGGGCTGATCGCCCTGGCGCTGGCGGTGGGCAGCGCCACCGACAACGTCACCCGCGAGCTGATCTTCGCCCTCGCCTTCCTGCTGGGCGCCACGCGCTCATTCGAAATGCCGGCGACCCAGGCGCTGTTACCTAACGTGGTGCCGCCCGGGCTGTTCCCGCGAGCGGTGGCGGCTTCGGCGTCGGCTACCCAGTCGGCAACCATCGTGGCGCCGGCGGTGGGCGGCTTCCTGTATGCCTTTGGCAGCCTCTGGGTGTATGGCCCCACCGTGGCCCTGTATGCCATCGCCTGCGTGCTCACCCTGAGCCTGCAGGCGCGCGGCCAGGTGGTGCAGCGCGGGCGTGCCAGCATCGAATCGCTATTGGCCGGCATCCGCTTCATTCGCAGTCGTCCCGACATCCTCGGCGCCATTTCGCTGGACCTGTTCGCCGTACTGCTGGGTGGGGCCACCGCGCTGCTGCCGGTGTTCGCCAAGGACATCCTGCTGACCGGCCCGCTGGGCCTGGGCCTGCTGCGTTCGGCGCCAGCGGTGGGGGCATTGTGCATGTCGCTGTGGCTGGCGCGCTTCCCGTTCGAGCGCAACGTCGGGCGAACCATGTTCACCGCAGTCGGCGTGTTCGGCGTGGCCACTATCGCCTTCGGCCTGTCGACCTCGTTCTGGTTCTCGCTGGCGGTGCTGGTGGTGCTGGGCGCGGCGGACATGATCAGCATGGTCATTCGCAGTTCGTTCGTGCAACTGGAAACCCCGGACGAAATGCGCGGGCGCGTGAGCGCGGTCAACGGCTTGTTCATTGGTGCCTCGAACCAGCTCGGCGAGTTCGAATCGGGGGTGACGGCGCACTGGTTTGGCACAGTGCCGGCGGTGGTGATGGGCGGGGTGGGCACACTGGTGGTGACGGGGCTGTGGATAAAAATGTTCCCGACACTGGCCAAGCGGGACCGGTTGCATAACGGTTGATCAGTTGCCTGTGCCGGCCTCTTCGCGGGACAAGCCCGCTCCCACAGGGCCGGTACCGGCCATGGAAACCCATTCCCCAACGGCCATAGGCCCCTGCCAAGCATGCTGGTATGATGCGCGGCTTTTTTCCTCCCCACACAAAACCACGGCAACCGGTACGGTCTGTGCTTTGCTGATGGGGTCGATACATTCATGGCGCCGGGGGCGCCTTGGGGAGCGGGCATGCTGGAAAGGCTGTTTCAACTAAGAGCACACAACACCAACGTGCGCACCGAGATTCTCGCGGGCGTCACCACCTTCCTGGCCATGGCCTACATCCTGTTCGTCAACCCGAGCATCCTCGGCGAGACCGGCATGGACAAGGGCGCGATCTTCGTCGCCACCTGCCTGGCAGCGGCCATCGGCTCTGCGACCATGGGCCTGATTGCCAACTACCCGATCGCCCTGGCGCCGGGCATGGGCCTGAACGCGTTCTTCACCTACACCGTGGTGCTGCACATGGGCCACACCTGGCAAGTGGCGCTGGGCGCGGTGTTCCTGTCGGCGGTGATGTTCTTCCTGTTGTCGATCTTCCGCATCCGCGAGTGGATCGTGAACAGCATCCCGCTGCCGCTGCGTTCGGCTATTGCCGCCGGCATCGGTCTGTTCCTGGCATTGATCGCCCTGCATAACGCCGGCATCGTCGTTGATAACCCGGCCACCTTGGTCGGCATGGGCGACCTCAAGCAGCCGTCGGTGATTCTCGCCACCCTGGGCTTCTTCCTGATCGTCGGCCTTGAGTCGCTGAAGGTGCGCGGCGCGGTGTTGATCGGCATCCTGGCCGTCACCGTCGCATCGATCGCGATGGGCGTCACGCCGTTCGGCGGTATCGTGTCGATGCCACCTTCGCTGGCACCTACGTTCCTGCAGCTGGACATCGCCGGTGCCCTCGATGTAGGCCTGATCAGCGTGATCTTCGCGTTCCTGTTCGTCGACCTGTTCGACAACTCCGGCACCCTGATCGCCGTGGCCAAGCGCGCCGGCCTGATGGGCAAGGACGGCCACATGCCGAAAATGGGCCGCGCCCTGATCGCCGACAGCACCGCCGCCATGGCCGGTTCCCTGCTGGGCACCTCGACCACCACCAGCTACATCGAGTCCGCTGCGGGCGTGAGCGCCGGTGGCCGCACCGGCCTGACTGCCATCGTGGTTGCCGTGCTGTTCCTGCTGGCGCTGTTCTTCGCCCCCCTGGCCGGTAGCGTGCCGGCGTTCGCCACCGCGCCGGCGCTGCTGTTCGTCGCCGTGCTGATGGCCTCGGGCCTGGCAGAAATAAACTGGGACGACGTCACCGAAGCCGCACCGGTGGTGGTGACGGCCCTGGCCATGCCGCTGACCTACTCGATCGCCAACGGCATCGCCTTCGGCTTCATTTCCTGGACCGCCGTCAAGCTGATCTCCGGCCGCCACCGCGACCTGAACCCGGCCCTGGTGATCCTTTCCATCCTGTTCGTCATCAAGCTGGGCTGGTTCAACGCATGAGTGCTGCTTTCGACCCCTCCTCCTACGCCACCCAGCTGGACGCCAAAGTGGCCCGGCTGCGCGAGCTGCTGGCGCCATTCGGCGCGCCGGAACCGGCTGTTTTCGACTCGCCGCGCGAGCACTACCGCCTGCGCGCCGAGTTCCGCCTGTGGCGCGAGGATGGCCAGCGCCACTACGCCATGTTTGCCCCGGGCGAGAAGCACAAGGCGATCCTGATCGAGGATTTCCCCATTGCCAGCCAGCGCATCAATGCACTGATGCCGCGCCTGAAGGCGGCATGGCAGGCCAGCGAGGAACTGGGCAACCGCCTGTTCCAGGTAGAGTTCCTCACCACCCTGGCCGGCGATGCGATGATCACGATGTGCTACCACCGCCCGCTGGACGAGGCCTGGGAAGTAGAAGCGCGGCAACTGGCTGAAGCGCTGGGCGTGAGCGTCATCGGCCGCTCCAAGGGCAAGCGCCTGGTGATCGGCCGCGACTACGCGGTGGAAAAACTCGACGTGGCTGGCCGTGTGTTCAGCTATCGCCAGCCGGAAGGCGCGTTCACCCAGCCCAACGGCGCGGTGAACCAGAAGATGCTGAGCTGGGCCTTCGAGGCCATTGGCGAGCGCCAGGACGATTTGCTGGAGCTGTACTGCGGCAACGGCAACTTCACCCTGCCGCTGGCCACCCGCGTGCGCCAGGTGCTGGCGACCGAAATCAGCAAGACCTCGGTCAATGCCGCGCTCAGCAACCTCGACGAGAACGCTGTGGATAACGTCCGCCTGGTACGCTTGTCGGCCGAAGAGCTGACCCAGGCGCTGAATGAGGTGCGGCCGTTCCGTCGCCTGGAAGGCATCGACCTGAAAAGCTATGACTTCGGCACTGTGTTTGTCGACCCGCCGCGCGCGGGGATGGACCCTGACACCTGCGAGCTGACCCGGCGTTTCGAGCGGATCCTGTACATCTCCTGCAACCCCGAGACACTGGCGCAGAACATCGCCCAGCTGCAAGATACCCACCGTATCGAACACTGCGCGCTGTTCGACCAGTTCCCGTATACCCATCACATGGAAAGCGGCGTGTTGCTGGTGCGGCGCTGATCTGCTACCCGGTGGGGCCTGCAAGGCTCCACCGGGCGCTTGAGGGGAGCTGTACCGATGGACCAGTTGAACGCCATGCAGGCCTTTCGCCGGGTCGTCGACCTCGGCAGCTTCAGTGCCGCCGCCAGCCAGGCAGGCCTGTCCCACACCGTGCTGTCACGCCAGGTGAAACAGCTGGAACGCCAGCTGGGCACGCAACTGCTCACCCGCACCACCCGCCGCCTGCACCTGACCGAAGCAGGAACACTCTTCTACCGCCACTGCGTGCAGATCCTCGAACAGATGCAGGCGATGACCCTGGAGCTTTCGGAGCATCAGCAGCAACCCGCGGGTACCCTGCGCCTGGGCGTGGCAACTGCGTTCGGCGAACTTGAACTGGGGCGCTGGCTGCCGGACTTCGTCGAGCGCCACCCACAGCTGCAGGTCGAGCTCAATTGCAGCGATCGCTTCATCGACCTGCTGGAAGAGCAAATCGATGTCTGCCTTCGGATTACCGAACATCTGCCCGACTCCAGCCTGGTAGCCCGCCTGCTGGCCCACAGCGAGGTGCTACTGGTGGCGGCACCTCGCTACCTGGAACGTCACGGCACGCCAACTTCCCTCGACACACTGGTTGACCATCCCCTGCTCGGCTACAGCAATCTGCCTCACCCACAGCGTCTGTATCTGACCAACCCAGAGGGTGAACAGCGCAACATCCTGATGCCCCGGCGCCTCAGCGCCAACTCGCCGATGGCCCTGCGCGCTGCTGCCATTGGCGGGCTGGGCATTGCCAGCTTCGATCGTTTTATCGTGCATGACGCCTTGCTGGACGGGCGCCTGGTGCCGGTACTAAAGGACTGGAACCTGCCACCACGCAACCTGTATGCGGTGTACCCGCAAAGCCGCTACCTGGCACCCAAAGTGCGGGCGTTGCTGGACTATGCCCAAACCTACTACGCGCAGCCGAGATGGCAGGCCTGATCTGTGCAAATCAGGAACAAGTCATGCGCACCGAGACCCGTATTTGTGCAGAAAGTGTTTGGTTAGGCTTCGTTGCACTGTCACTCAACGAAGGAACACCACCATGAAGGCATTGCAGGCAATCATTGCGGGCGTGGCGCTCGCCACCCTGGCCGTTGGCATCAACGCAGCAGAAAAAACCGTGTCAGTACCCGATAGCGCAGCATTGAAGTGGCAGGACGTACCCAACACCAACGGCGCAGTCAGCTACGCCAACGTTGAGGGGGACATTTTCGGCAAGGGGCCTTACTCGGCCTATGTGAAATTCAGGAAAGGGACCGACAACGGTCTACACCAGCACAGCCAGGCACTGCCGACCGTGGTGCTGAAGGGTACTTTCTACGCGGTAATCGATGGCAAACGCACCGAGTTTTCAGCCGGGTCCTACTACAGGCTGCCGGCCGACCTGGTGCATGAAAGCGGATGCACTGCGGCGGCCGATTGCCTGCTGTTCCAGTACCAGGCGGATGCGTTTGACCTGAAGCCTGTGAACGGCTGATAGCCCCGGGGCCGCTGTGCGGCCCCGGGTTTCCATCAGAAGTCGAAGAACACCGTCTCGCCTTCCCCCTGGATACGGATATCAAAGCGATACGCCGTCTTCCCGTCCACTTCGCAACGCTTGGCAATCAAGGTTTCACGCCGCTGTGGCTGCTCGATCAGGTTGAGCACCGGGCACTTGGCGTTGGCCTGGGCTTCGTCATCGAAATACAGGCGCGTGTGCAGGTGGATGTTGATACCACGGGCAAACAGGCTGATGTTGATGTGCGGCGCCATCGGTACGCCAGCCGCGTTGTTCACCACACCCGGCTTGACCGTGTGCAGGGTCCATTCACCGGCATCGAAGGTGGTAGCGGTGCGGCCAAAGCTGTTGAAGGCGTTTTCCAGGTTGTAGGCATCCTGGTACTCGCCATTGGCGTCGGCCTGCCACACTTCCAGGAACGAGTCGCGCACCAGGTGGCCGTTACCGTCATACACCTGGCCGAGCAGCAGGATGTGCTCGCCTGGCGCGTCTGGCTTGGCCAGGCGGTTCCAGATTTCCTGATCGCGGGTCGGGTTGCCGGCCGCTTCCAGGGCCAAGCCGATGTGCACGTAGGGGCCGGCGGTCTGCGAAGGGGTTTCCGGCAGCAGTTCGATTGGCATGGCGGGTTCCTCAGCAGTTTTCGAAGTGGGTCTTGCGCTGGCCGCGCAGCACGATGTCAAAGCGGTAGGCCAGGCAGTCCATCGGGTTGGCGTTGCTCATGTCGAGCTTGGCGATCAACTGCTGTACAGCTTCAGGGTTGGCGATCGACTTGACGATCGGGCACATCGGGATCAGCGGGTCACCCTCGAAATACAGCTGGGTGATCAGCTTGGTGGCAATCGACGGGCCGCTGATGCCGAAGTGGATGTGCGCCGGGCGCCAGTCGTTCGGGCCGTTGCGCCATGGGTACGGGCCCGGCTTGATGGTGCGGAAGCTGTAATAGCCGTCGCTGTCGGTCAGGCAACGGCCGACACCACCAAAGTTCGGATCCAGCGGTGCCAGGTAACGGTCGTTCTTGTGCCGATAGCGGCCACCGGCGTTGGCTTGCCACATCTCCACCAGGGTGTTCGGCACAGGCTTGCCGTACTGGTCGACCACGCGGCCGGCAACGATGATGCGCTCGCCGATTGGCAGGCCACCGTTGTTGAAGTTCAGCAGCAGGTCATGGTCGTGGGCGCCGAAGCCCAGGTGGGAGAAGTTCGGACCAGTGGTTTCGCTGATCGACTGTGGAATGCTGACCAGGGCCTGGCGCGGCGAGCGGGTAATGGACGTTTTGTAGTCAGGCGTAAGGGCTTTGGGGTGCCAGTTGCGATCACGGATCACGAAGCGGCTGTTGTCCTGTGCGGGCATGCCGGATTCCTCTCTTGGAATTATGTGAACGCCTGGGCGTGGCAGGCGGACTTACAGTTTCCGGGAGGTCGCGCGCAATTAATATTGAAATCGACCACTCCATACATAACCAAATGGTTATGGATTAACACCTTGGCCTGACAGTTGTGCAGTTCCTGAACTAATCTTTGTCTTCTTGTTTCACGCTCGGGAGAGCACTCATGGAATGGCGAAAAGGCCGACGCAGCGACAACGTGGTGGATGCCCGGGGTGAAGGTGGCGGTGGCGGCATGCGTTTCGGCGGCGGCAAAGGGCTGGGGCTTGGGGCGATTCTGCTGATCGTTGGCATCGGCTGGCTCACCGGGCAGGACCCATTGCAGATTCTTGGCCAGCTCACCGGCCAGATGGAACAGCAGCAACAGCAAACGGCACCCAGTGGCACAGGCGCCAAGGCGCCACCGGCCAACGACCAGCAGGCCGAGTTCGTCGCCTCGGTGCTGGGCGATACCGAGGACACCTGGAAAGCGCTGTTTGCCGAAGCCGGCAAGCAATACCGCGACCCCAAGCTGGTGCTGTTCAGTGGCCAGGTCAATTCGGCCTGTGGCTTTGCTTCGGCGGCGGTGGGGCCGTTCTACTGCCCGGCTGACCAACGGGTGTACCTGGACATGTCGTTCTTCCGCGAAATGGAAACCCGCTTCGCTGCGGCGGGCGACTTCGCCCAGGCCTACGTGATCGCCCACGAAATCGGCCACCACGTACAGACCCTGCTGGGTGTTTCGGCCAAGGTCGATGCCGCACGCCGCAACGGCCAGCGCATGGAGGGCGACAACGGCCTGTTGGTGCGCCAGGAACTTCAGGCCGACTGCCTCGCCGGCGTGTGGGCTTACCAGGCGCAAAAGCGCCTGAACTGGCTGGAACCGGGTGACGTCGAGGAAGCGCTGAACGCCGCCAACGCCATTGGCGATGACCGCCTGCAACAGCAAGGCCGTGGGCGCGTGGTGCCGGACTCGTTCACCCATGGCACTTCGGCGCAGCGGGTACGCTGGTTCAAGGCCGGGTTTGCCCAAGGCGAGGTGAACAGCTGCGATACCTTCAGCGCGCGCAGCCTCTAACATCTGCCGCATGCAGGTGCGGTCCTTGTAGGAGCAGCCTTGTGCTGCGAAGAGGCCATTGCAGCCGAAGACAATCTTTAGCCTTACCGGCCTCTTCGCAGCACAAGGCTGCTCCTACAAGGTGAGGCGGCAGCCTGAGTGATGGTGCAAGACCGTCTTTTGCTGAAAAAGCGTTTCAGCTTCCCTGATCATTGCCGATAACCCCTGCACGAATCAGCGGGCAGCCAGAACAACAACGCCTTGCGATCGAAGATCAAGAGAGCGAAAACTACTTCTGGAGAGCGTGCATGAACAGCTGGTTCGCTAACATCAGCGTCAACCTCAAACTTGGCCTGGGCTTCGGCCTGGTGCTGATCCTCACCGGCCTGCTGGCTCTGACCGGCTGGACCAGCCTGGGCAGCCTGATCGACCGTAGCAACTGGATGGGTGACATCGGCCAGCTCAACAAAGACCTGACCGACCTGCGCATCGCGCGCCTGCAGTACATGATCGCCAACGGCGACGATGCTGCCGCCGCCAACACCCAGACCAAGCTGGATGCCTTCAGCAAGCAGCAGGCCTACCTGGCCAGCACCTTCACAAGCCCGGACAACGTCAAGCTGCTGAATGAGCTGGGCGCAACCATCAGCGCCTACAAGGTGTCGCTGAACAAGATGCGCCAAGGCTACGACGCTACCCGCGCTGCGCGCGTTGCCATGGACGGCTCGGCCACCCGCGCCGACCAGGCCATGGACGCCCTCAGCCAGGAAGTCATGGCGCGCCCAGAGGCCGACAGCGTGCGCCTGGCCCAGTACCAGCTGATCAGCAAGGCCCGCCAGCAACTGCTGCAGGTGCGCATCGACGTGCGCGGCTACATTGCCGACAACAGTGCTGCCAACGAGCAGGCCGCCCTGCGCCAGCTGGATGCAGCGCTAGCCGATATCGACAACCTCAAGCGCCAGCTGCCCGCCGAAGACGCCCGCCTGCAACAGTTCGAAAGCTCGGTACTGGCCTACCGTGATGCCGTGCGCCAGTTCCGCGACGCGGTCGCCAACATCACCACCTCACGCGCCGAAATGACCGTGCAGGGCGCCGATATCGTCAAGCGCAGCGATGCGCTGTACCAGATCCAGCTGGAACGCCGCGACATCGAAAGCACCCAGGCCCGCACCCTGCAGGCCATCGCTACCCTGCTGGCACTGCTGGTCGGCGTACTGGCAGCGGTACTGATCACCCGCCAGATCACCGGCCCACTGCGTGAAACCCTGGCAGCGGTAGAAAAGATCGCCAGCGGCGACCTCACCCAGCATGCGCGCATCACCCGCCGCGACGAACTGGGCGTGCTGCAGCAAGGCATCGCGCGCATGGGCACCACGCTGCGCGAGCTGATCAGCGGCATCCGCGATGGCGTCACCCAGATTGCCAGCGCCGCCGAAGAGCTGTCGGCAGTGACCGAACAGACCAGTGCCGGCGCCAACAGCCAGAAGGTCGAGACCGACCAGGTGGCCACCGCCATGCACGAAATGGCCGCCACCGTTCAGGAAGTGGCGCGCAATGCCGAGCAGGCCTCGCATGCCGCCACCGGTGCCGACGACGAAGCCCGCGCCGGCGACCGCGTGGTAGGCGAGGCGATTGGCCAGATCGAGCGCCTGGCCGAGGACATGCACCGCTCCACCGAAGCCATGAACCTGCTGCAGCAGGAAAGCCAGAAGATCGGTAGCGTGATGGACGTGATCAAGTCGGTGGCCGAACAGACCAACCTGCTGGCGCTCAATGCGGCAATCGAGGCGGCGCGTGCCGGCGAGGCCGGTCGTGGTTTTGCCGTGGTCGCCGACGAAGTGCGCGGCCTGGCCCAGCGCACGCAAAAGTCCACCGAAGAAATCGAAGCGCTGATTGCCAGCCTGCAGGATGGTACCCAGCAAGTGGCGAACGCCATGCAGGGCAGCCGTACCTTGACCGACAGCAGCGTCGAACTGGCACGTAAGGCCGGAGCCTCGCTGGAGAACATCACCAGCACGGTGTCGAGCATCCAGTCGATGAACCAGCAGATTGCTGCGGCGGCGGAGCAACAGAGTGCAGTGGCGGAAGAGATCAGCCGCAGCATCCTGAATGTGCGTGATGTGTCCGAGCAGACGGCGGCGGCCAGTGACGAGACGGCAGCGTCGAGCGTTGAGCTGGCGCGGTTGGGTGGGCAGTTGCAGACACTGGTCAGCCAGTTCCGCGTCTGACCTGGGTAACCCGGGGCCGCTTTGCGGCCCTTTCGCGGCACAAGGCCGCTCCTACAGGAGATCGCGTTCCCCTGTAGGAGCGGCCTTGTGCCGCGAAAGGAGGGCAAAGCCCTCCCAGCAATCTGGCAGGCATTACTTGACGATCATCCCCACCCCACGCCCCCGCGGATCGGAAGCAGTCTCAAGCTTCGCCCCGTCCACCCGGATCGCCTGGATATCGCCCATCTCCCAGCCTTGGTCCTCAAGCACGTAGCCCATCTTCTTCAGCTCATCCGCCACCGGCCCGGTCAGGGGTGCATAGCTGTCAAAGTAGATAGTGTCCTTGGGCAGCAACTGATGGTGCACGCGCTGTGCCGCCACCGCCTTGTCCAGCGGCATACCGTAGTCGTACAGGTTGTTCATCACCTGGAAGATCGAGGTGAAGATCCGCGAACCGCCCGGGGTACCGATGACCAGCTCGACCTTGCCATCACGGGTCATCAGGCTGGGGCTCATCGAGGACAGCATGCGCTTGCCCGGCTCGATTGCGTTGGCATCGCCACCGACTACGCCAAAGGCATTGGCAGCGCCGGGCTTGGCGCTGAAGTCGTCCATCTCGTCGTTGAGCAGGAAGCCTGCGCCCTTCACCACCACGCCACTGCCGTAGTCGAGGTTGAGGGTGTAGGTGTTACTGACCGCGTTGCCCTGCTTGTCGACGATCGAGAAATGCGTGGTCTGATGCGGCTCCAGGCCCGGCTTGACCTTGTCGGTGTCGGAAATGGCTTTCGGGTTGACCTGCGCGGCGCGCTTGGCCAAGTAGTCCTTGGCCACCAGTTGGTCCACCGGCACCTTGGTAAAGGCCGGGTCGCCCAGGTAGTCGGCACGGTCGGCAAATACGCGCTTCTCGATTTCAGCCAGCAGGTGGATGTACTGCGCCGAGTTGTGCGCCACCCCCTTGAAGTCCGCCGCGCGGTCTTCCTTGATGCCCAATAACTGGGCCAGGGCGACGCCGCCAGAGCTTGGCGGTGGTGCGGTGTAGACCACGTTACCACGCCAGCTCACCGCCATCGGCTCACGCCATACGGCTTTGTAATCCTTCAAGTCATCCTTGGTGATCAGGCCCTTGTCAGCCTGCATCTGCGCCACCAGCAGGTCGGCAGTCTTGCCCTGGTAGAACTCGCTCACGCCCTTGTCGGCGATGCGTTCCAGGGTCTGGGCCATTTCTGGCTGCTTGAACAGCTCGCCGACCTTCATGTTGCCGAAGTAGTCATTGAAGTTGGTCGCAGTCTTGAACATGCCCTGGGCATCGTTGCGGTACTGGTACTGCTTTTCCGCCACTTTGAAGCCGTTTTTCGCATAGCCGATGGCCGGGGTCAGCAGCTCGCTCCAGGGCAGCTTGCCGAACTTCTGGTGCGCCTCCCACAGGCCCATCACCGTGCCAGGCACACCCGCGGCGCGTACCCCGACCAGGCTGAGGTTTTCGATGACCTCGCCCTTGTCGTTCAGGTACATGTTGCGCGTGGCAGCCTTCGGCGCGACCTCGCGGTAGTCCAGGAAGTAGGGCTTGCCGTCGACGAACAGGGTCATGAACCCACCACCGCCGATGTTACCGGCCTCCGGGTAGGTCACAGCCAGGGTGAAGGCGGTTGCCACGGCGGCGTCCACCGCGTTGCCGCCCTTTTTCAGAATATCGGCGGCTACCTGTGCACCATATTGATCGGGCGCAGCCACTGCGCCGCCCTCCAGCGTGGCGGCATAAACCGAGGAACAGCTCAGGATCGCGGCTGCGAGAGCCAGGTACGGGAACGGGACGATACGCATGACACTTCCTTGGTGTTGTTTTTGTTGAGCAGTCAGTAAGGCCGAAGCGTTTCGACTGTGCAATCAACCATAGGAAATTTCGCCGCCTGTGGACAGGATCTGTCGCGTTCAGGCAACTCAGCAGGCGTACATCGCCAGCTTGCGCTGGATGAAATCGAGGAAGCACTGGATACGCAGCGCCAGCTGGGTATTGCGGTAGTACACCGCGTGGATCGGCTGGCGGTAGCCATTGTTGGCCGCGGCCAGGACCACTTGCAGGCGCCCGGCGCGGATGTCCTCATGGGTCATGAAGTGCGACAGGCTGACGATGCCCTCGCCGGCCAGTGCCAGCTGGCGCAGGGTCTCGCCACTGGAGGCGATCAGTGCCGGCCGGATGCTGAAGCGGTCACCCTGGGCGTGGCGCAGCGGCCAATGGTTGAGCGATTCGGGCTGGCTGAAGCCGAGCAGGCAGTGGTTGGCCAGGTCCTCGACCCGCTGCGGCGTGCCGTGCTGCGCCAGGTAGGCCGGGCTGGCCAGTACCTGCACCGGGCTGCAACCCAGGTTGCGCGCGTGCAGGCTGGAATCGGCCAGTTCGCCGATGCGGATCGCCACATCGGTGCTTTGCTCCAGCAGGTCGATGATCAGGTCATCGGTGTTCAGTTCCAGCTCGATGCCCGGGTACTCGCGACGGAATTCACCGATCCACGGCAGGATGGCATGCAGCATGAACGGCGCAGCGGCGTTGATGCGAAGGCGCCCGGTGGGCGTCTGGTGGTTCATCGACAGGCGCTCTTCCATCTCGTCCATCTGCTCCAGGATCAGCCGTGAGCGCTCAAGGAAGTAGCGGCCCTCTTCGGTGAGGTCCATGCGCCGGGTGGTACGGTTGACCAGGGTGGTACCCAGCTTGCCCTCCAGGCGCGACAAGGTGCGGCTGACGGCGGACGGGGTCTGGCCCATCTGCTCGGCAGCGGCAGAAATCGAGCCGCAGTCGATGACGGCGACGAATACCTGGAGTTCTTCGGATCGGGTTTTCACATTCGCGCCTGTGATGGGTACCTGCCTGGATTAGATCGCCTTGCCGAACACCTTGTCCAGATGTGCCTCATAAGCCGCCAATGCCGCGGGCACATCCGGGCGCTTCATCACATCCACCGCCAGGTAAGTCGGCAGGCCGGTCATGCCAAGGAACTGGTTGGCCTTGTGGAACGGGAAGTACACGGCATCCACACCCTTGCCTTCGAAGAAATCACTCGGGTCATCGAACGCCTGCTGCGGCGCATTCCAGGTCAGCGACAGCATGTACTGCTTGCCGTGCAACAGGCCACCGCTGCCGTACTTCTGCGAATGATCCGAACGGGTACGGCCATCGTTGGCATAAAGGCTGCCATGGCCAGCGGTAAAGACTTCGTCGATGTACTTTTTCACGGTCCAGGGTGCGCCCATCCACCAGCCCGGCATCTGGTAGACGATCACATCGGCCCAGAGAAACTTCTCTACCTCGGCTTGCACGTCGTAGCCGCCGTCGATAAAGGTTTGCTGCACATCGAAGCCGGCGCGGTCCAGGTGAGCGATGGCTGCTTCGTGCAAGGTCGCGTTGAGGCGGCCCTCGGAGTGAGCGAACTGTTTACCACCATTGAGCAGAAGGATCTTTTTCATGCTGGCCTCCCGGGCCGAGTCAAAATTTGATGCCGGCAGGTTAGAGGCTCGCGGGAGCGGGATACAGGGGTGACTGGGCAAAATACAATTGACCGGAAGTCACGAATGATCGAAGTATTATTGCCGTAGAATCGACTCACCACCCATCACCGAGTAGCGCCCCATGAGTGAGCAGTTCGCCTTTATCCTCAAAGCCAAGACCCGCCCGGAAATGGCTGATGCGTTCGAAACCCTGTTCCGCCCCTTCGTCGAGCCCAGCCGCCAGGAGCCGGGCTGCATCGAGTACCACATGCTGCGCGACCAGCAGGACCCGAGCCTGTTCGTGTTCTTTGAAGTGTGGGCCGACCAGGCCGCGCTGGATGTGCACTCGGCCTTGCCGCACATGACCGCGTTCTTCGAAAAGCGCATGGACTACCTGGAGCGCGATTTCGATATCCAGCGGGTCGACATGCTCAGCGCATCAAGCGCTAGCCGTTGATCAGCAAGTGGCCGCCCAGGGCGGCCAGGCCGATGAAGAAGCAACGTTTGAACAGCAGCGCGCTGATGCGCTGACGCAACCACTGCCCGGCCAGCATGCCGAGCAAGGCGGGCGCCAACATCAGCAGCGAAGCCCCCAACGCCTGGCCACCAAGGGCATCCTGCCCGGCCAGGCCAACGGCCAGCGCCAAGGTCGACACCGTGAACGACAGGCCCAGGGCCTGGATCATCTGTTCACGGCTCAGGCCCAGGCTTTGCAAGTAGGGCACAGCAGGTATCACGAAAACCCCGGTTGCCGCCGTGACCACCCCCGTCAACAGCCCACAGACCGGCCCCAGCCAACGCTCGTGCGTCAGCGCCAGCTGCAAACCCGGGCCGACCAGCCCGTACAACGCATACACCAGCAAGGCCGCACCCAGCGCGTGCACGGCCCATGGGCCACTGTCGATCCCCAGCCAGGCACTGCCCAGCAAGGTGCCAATGAAGATCAGCGCCAGCATCGGCCCCAGCCGCACCAGCAACGCTCGCAGGTGCCCGCCGCTGGCCAGTTGCCAAAGGTTGGTGAGGGTCGACGGCACGATCAGCAGCGCAGCTGCCTGCGCCGGCGGCATAGCCAGCCCCAGCAGGCCCATGGCGATGGTCGGCAGGCCCAGGCCGATCACCCCCTTGACCGCGCCGGCCAGCAGGAAGGTAAGCACTACCAGCAGCGAAAGGGCTGGGCCAATGTCCTGGTAGAAAGCTAGCAAAGTAGTCATGGGCTGATGATGGCGGTTTCCGGCCAGCGGGAAAATCTGCCATATACTCAGCCAGACTCTTGTAAAGACAGAGCCACATGCATTTCGACCTGATCGACCTCAAGCTGTTCCAGCACACCCTGGAGTGCGGCAACATCACTGCCGGCGCCAGCCGCAGCCACCTGTCGCTGCCGGCAGCCAGCGCACGCATCCGCGCCATGGAGGCATCGCTGGGTATCCCGTTGCTGCAGCGCAACCGCCGTGGCGTGCAGCCGACACCGGCGGGTCAGGCACTGCTGCAGCATGCACGCCTGATAGCGCAGCAGGTCGAGCGCCTGCAGTTTGATCTGGGCCAGTACGCACAAGGGCAGCAAGGCCAGGTACGCCTGCTGTGCAACACAGCAGCACTCACGGAGTACCTGCCAGAACTGCTGGCCAGCTACCTGGCTGCAAATCCCGGGGTCAGCGTAGATGTGCAGGAGCTGCCGAGCCTGCGCATCGTGCAGGCGATTACCCAGGGCATGGCGGACCTTGGCATCGTTTCGACCGCAGCGCCCAACGAACACCTGCAAACCCGGCCGTTTCGCGACGACCCGCTGGTACTGGTGACGCCCTTGGGCCACCCGCTGGCCGGTGCGGTCGCGCCCAGTTTCATCGACAGCCTGGTGCATGGCCATGTCGGGCTGGGTGCTACTAGCGCGTTGGCGTTGTACCTGGAAGAACAGGCCCTGCGTGAGGGGCGCCGTATGCAAGTGCGGGTACGGGCCGAGGGTTTCGATGGGGTGATCCGCATGGTTGCAGGCGGGGCCGGGGTCGGGGTGGTACCGCTGGCAGCCGTGAAGCGCTGGCAAGGCGTGCTGCCGTTGCACTGGGTGGCGCTGGAGGAGGCGTGGGCCAACCGCAAGTTGCTGGTGTGCGCGCGGGACTTTGCGGCGTTGCCGGGCTATGCCGCAGCATTGGTGACCACCCTCACCCGTTGAAGCGTCAGTTCCTGCACAGTGGGTGCATTTTTTCGGCCGGTCGCACACAATCCCCTCATCGCACTACGAAAAAGGATTTTCCAGTGGCATCGATCTACCAGCTCAAACCGCGCTTCCAGGCCCTGCTGCGCCCAGCAGTCCAGCGCCTTTACGACCGCGGTGTCACCGCCAACCAGGTTACCGTCGCCGCCGCCGTGGTGTCGGTCCTGCTGGGCCTGCTGCTGGCCGCCCTGCCCCACGTCACCTGGCTGTTCATCCTGATACCGGTGTGGATGCTGTTGCGCATGGCACTGAACGCCGTCGACGGCATGTTGGCCAGGGAGTTCGGCCAGCAATCTACCCTCGGCGCCTACCTCAACGAACTCTGCGACGTGATCGCCGACGCCGCCCTGTACCTGCCCTTCGCCCTGCTGGCCGGGGTTTCTCCGGTGCTGGTGGTGCTGGTGGTGCTGTGTGCCACCTTCAGCGAATACGCCGGCGTCATGGGCCCGCTGGCTGGCGCCTCGCGCCGTTACGACGGCCCCATGGGCAAAAGCGACCGGGCCTTTGCCTTCGGCGTGCTGGGCACCGGGGTCACCTTTGGCCTGCTGAATGGCAGCTGGATCAATGGCCTGCTGCTGGTCATCCTCGCGCTCTCGCTCTATACCCTCTACAACCGGGTTCGCCAGGGGCTGGCCGAAACCCGCTGAGCCCAAAGCCGCCGCAAAAAGGACGTTGATAATGCGCCAAGCGCAAGCGCTGCACTTCTCCACCCATGACGGTGTCGAGTTGCACTACCGTCATTGGCCTGCCACCCGCAACGAGCACCAGCCACGCCGGGCCGTGGTGATGTTCCACCGCGGCCATGAACACGGCGGGCGCATGGCCCACCTGGCCGATGAACTGGACATGCCGGGCTATGACTTCTTCGCCTGGGATGCCCGCGGCCATGGCCAGTCGCCAGGCGCACGCGGCGACAGCCCGGGGTTCGCCACCAGCGTGCGCGACGTGCAAACCTTCATCGAACACATCCAGGCCCATCACGGCATCGCCGAGCACGACATGGTGGTGCTGGCGCAAAGCGTCGGCGCGGTGCTGATTGCCACCTGGGCCCACGACTACGCGCCCAAGGTACGCTGCCTGGTGCTGGCCTCGCCCGCGTTCAAGGTCAAGCTGTACGTGCCATTCGCCCGCCCTGGCCTGAAGCTGCTCAAGGCCTTGCGCGGCAACTTCTTCGTCAACAGCTACGTCAAGCCACGCCTGCTCACTCACGACCCCGAGCGGGTGATGTCGTACGTAGCCGACCCGCTGATCAGCCGGCCGATTTCGGTGACCATGCTACTGGGCCTGTACGAAGCCGCTGACCGGGTAGTGGCGGATGCCCAGGCCATTCAGGTACCCACCCAGTTGCTGGTATCTGGGGCCGACTTCGTGGTCGAGCGCCAGCCGCAGGAGCGCTTTTTCGAACGGCTGGGCAGCACGCGCAAGGAAATGCACATTTTGCCGGGCTTCTTCCACGACACCCTCGGTGAGCGTGACCGGGCCCACGCCCTGAAGCGCATCGAACGGTTCGTAGAGCACTGCTTCGCCAGCCCCGCCGCCCTGCCGTCACTGCTTGATGCCGACAAGACGGGCGCCAGTTGCGCCGAAGCCGAAAGCCTGGCCGCACCGTTGCCGCGCCACTCGCCGCGTGACCTTTACTGGCGCGCCACCCGCGCCGGGCTTAGCCTGGGCAAGGGGTTGTCTGCGGGGGTGAAACTGGGCTTCGACACCGGCTTCGATTCGGGCAGCACGCTCGACTACGTGTACCGCAACCAACCGACCGGCAAGGGCAAGCTGGGCCGCCTGGTCGACCAGAACTACCTCGACGCCATCGGCTGGCGTGGCATTCGCCAGCGCAAGCTGCACGTCGAGGAACTGCTGAGCCTGGCCATCGCCCGGCTGCGCGAACAACAGCGGCCCGTGCACATTGTCGATATCGCCGCCGGCCATGGCCGCTACATCCTCGAAGCACTGCAAGACCTTGAGCAGTTGCCGGACTCGATCCTGCTGCGCGACTACAGCGAGCTTAACGTGCAGCAAGGCAGCGCGCTGATCACCGAGAAGGGCCTGGCCGACATCGCCCGCTTCGTCCAGGGCGATGCCTTCGACCGCCAGAGCCTGGCCACCCTGGAGCAACCGCCGACCCTTGCGGTGGTCTCGGGGCTCTACGAACTGTTCCCCAGCAACCAGCTGGTTGGCAACTCGCTGGCCGGCCTGGCCGATGCCGTGGAAGATGGCGGTTATCTGGTCTACACCGGCCAGCCGTGGCATCCGCAACTGGAGATGATCGCCCGCGCCCTTACCAGCCACCGGGGTGGCGAGGCCTGGGTGATGCGACGCCGCAGCCAGGCCGAAATGGACCAGTTGGTAGAGGCGGCCGGTTTCCGCAAGCTGGCCCAGCGCATCGATGAATGGGGGATTTTCAGCGTCAGCCTGGCACAACGGGTGCGCTGAATGAACCCATCACGCGAGCCTGGGCTGATCCGCCGGGGCGTGTTCTGGCTTCTGCTGCTGGGGCCGTTGTTTTTCCTCAGCTATGGGCTGGCGAACAACCATACCGCCGGGCGTAGTGATGTCGGCAGCCTGGTGTTCGGCTGGGAGCGCAGCATGCCGCTGTGGCCCTGGACGATCATCCCGTACTGGTCGATCGACTTGCTCTACGGGCTGTCCTTTCTGCTGCCGCGCACACGCCAGGAAATGGACCGGCACGCGCTGGCACTGCTCAGCGCACAGGTGATCAGTGTCACCTGCTTCCTGCTGTGGCCGCTGCGGTTCACCTTCGAACGGCCAGAGCTGGGTGGGCTGTTCGGCTGGCTGTTCGATGTACTGATGGGCTTCGACAAACCGTTCAACCAGGCGCCATCGCTGCACATTGCGCTGCTGGTGATCATCTGGACGATGTTTGCCCGGCATGTGCAGCGCCAGCCCTGGCGATGGCTGATGCATGGCTGGATGGCGTTGATCGGAGTGTCGGTACTGACCACCTGGCAGCATCATTTCATCGATGTACCCACGGGTGCATTGGCGGGGTTTGCCTGCGTCTGGCTGTGGCCGCATCAGGGGGGACTGCCCTGGCAACAGGCGCGCCTAGCACAGGATGCCAAGCGCTGGCGGGTGGCGTTTTATTATGCCGTCGGCGCTGTTTTGTGCGCTGTGCCTGCCATTGTGTCGGGCGGCGCCTGGTTGTGGTTGGCCTGGCCGGCCGTGTCGCTGGCACTGGTTGCGCTGAACTATGGTGTGTTGGGTGCAGGCGGGTTTCAGAAAGGCGCCGATGGGCGCTTGTCGAATGCGGCCAGCTGGCTGCTGGCACCGTATTTGGTCGGAGCGTGGGTCAATTCGCGGCTATGGACCCGGCACCACCCACAGGCCGATGAAGTGTGCGATGGCGTGTATCTGGGGAGGATCCCTGGGCGCAGCACGCAGTTCGCTGCGCTTGTCGATTTGTGCGCCGAGCTGCCGTGCGCTGTCAGCCGCCCTACTGCGGACATTTGTGGGAGCGGCCTTGTGTCGCGAAAGGGCTGCGCAACAGCCCCGGCAATGTCTGCCGCGAAGCTGAAAAACCGGGGCCGCTTCGCGCCCCTTTCGCGGCACAAGGCCGCTCCTACAACGGTCGCGCAAGCCTTTGAGTATCAGTGTTTCCCTACCCTGGATCTGATAGCGCCGGACGTTGCCCTGTTACAACAGGCCGCCAACGCCATCGAACGCCTGCACGCCCAAGGCCCTGTACTGGTCTGCTGTGCTCTGGGCTATTCGCGCAGCGCCAGCGCCGTGGCCGCCTGGCTGCTGCTCTCTGGCCGCTGCAGCAACGCCCAGCAGGCCGAAGCACTGATCCGCAAAGCCCGCCCCGGCATCGTTCTGCACCCGGCACACCGCCTGGCCTTGCAACAGCTTGGAGCACAGCCATGAACATGCGTGTGGTGGCCAGCCTGCTGGGTCGCGGCAAACAGCTGGAACGCTTGTCCGACGGCCTCACCCTGCTGGCCCTGGCCTACGGCCTTGCACCTTTGTTGGGTGCCCCACTTCAACCGCTGGCCAGCCTGCTGTGCGGCGTGCTGCTGGTGCTTGGCGTGGTGCACAAGTACTGGGCCATCCGCGTGGCCATAGATGCCGAACTGTTCACCCACCTCGCCAGCAGCAACCACCTGGCAGCGGACACCCAGGCCCTGGACCGCGCCCTGTTCGAGCTGAAACTGAAACCGCAGGCCACGGACGCCCGCGCCTGGCCTGACCGCAGCCAGGCCGCACTGAACCTGTTGCGCCGCCAGGCACTGTGCCTGGGCCTGCAGTTGTCGCTGGCCTTGGCTACCCTGCTGACACTGCCTTTGAAGGGATGACCACCGATCCATGCTCGCCAACCTGACCGCCTACCTCATCACCTCCGCCGCCCGTCTGATCACGGGTGCCCGCGCCCTGTGGCTGGGTTGCACGCCGCTGCCAGTGCAGCGCCTGTACTTCGCCAACCACAGCAGCCACGGTGACTTCGTGCTGCTGTGGGCTTCACTGCCGCAGCCCTTGCGCAAACGCACCCGTCCGGTGGCCGGCGCGGACTACTGGGCCAAGCCGGGCATCCGCGATTTTCTCATTCGCAAGGTGTTCAACGGCGTATTGATCGACCGCCAACGCAGCGAAGGCCAGGGCAGCCCGCTACAGCCGATCCTTGAAGCCGTGGCTCAAGGCGACTCGCTGATCTTCTTCCCGGAAGGCACGCGTAACCTGGGCGACGAGCCACTGATGCCGTTCAGAAGCGGGTTGTACCACCTGGCCGCGGCCAACCCCGACGTCGAGCTGGTACCGGTATGGATCGCCAATCTCAACCGGGTGATGCCCAAAGGCCGCGCCCTGCCCCTGCCGTTGCTGTGCACACTGAGCTTTGGCGAACCGCTGCACCTGCACGCTGACGAAAGCAAGCAGGCCTTTCTCGAGCGGGCCAGCCAGGCCCTGCTGACCCTGGCCCCGAAGGATGCCTGACATGGACGACAACACCCTTTCCCTGTTCGCCGGCATCGGCGCCCTGCTGCTGCTCGCCAGCGTGACCGGCCGCCTGCTGAAGTGGCGCGCCGGCCCCGCGCCACACGCGGTGATCGACAACCTCAACGCCCGCATCAACGCCTGGTGGGTGATGGTGCTGGTGATCGGCATCGCCTTCCTCTTCGGTAAATACGGCGTGATCGTGCTGTTCTATGGCGTGTCGTTCTATGCCCTGCGCGAATTCATGACCCTCACCCCGACCCGGCGCAGCGACTACCCGGCGCTGGTGGCAGCGTTTTATGTGGCACTACCGGTACAGTACGTGCTGATCGCCATGGACTGGTACGGCCTGTTCAGCATCTTCATCCCGGTGTACCTGTTCCTGCTGCTGCCGATTTTGGCCAGCTTCGGCGGCGATACCACGCGTTTTCTCGAACGTGCGTCAAAGGTGCAGTGGGGGCTGATGATCGCGGTGTACTGCGTATCGTCGGTGCCCGCCTTGATGACCCTGGACATCCCCGGCTACGAGGGGCGGAACCTGCTGCTGATCGCCTGGCTGATCCTGGTGGTGCAGATCAGCGACGTGCTGCAATACGTGTGCGGCAAGCTGTTTGGCAAGCACAAGGTGGCCCCCAACCTGTCACCGTCCAAGACCGTAGAAGGGTTGGCCGGCGGCGTGGCACTGGCCACCCTGATCGGCGCCCTGTTGTGCTGGATCACCCCGTTCACCTTCTGGCAGGCCGCGCTGATGGCGTTGGCGGTCAACGCCATGGGCTTCTTCGGCGGGCTGGTGATGTCGGCGATCAAGCGCGACCGCGGGGTGAAGGACTGGGGCCACATGATCGAAGGCCACGGCGGCATGCTCGATCGCATGGACTCGGTGTGCTTTGCCGCGCCGGTGTTCTTCCACTTTGTGCGGTACTGGTGGGCGTAGCCAATATCAAACGTCTGGCATAGCGCGAGCAGACAGCTGGACGTCGAGCCCAGGCAACTGCGGCTCGGCCGATGGCCCTATGGTGACCAGTCATTCAGCCAGTCACCAGGAGTTGTCCCATGTCCGATTTCATCACCGTCCTGCGCGAAACCTGCCCGACGCCGGTCGTGGACGCCACCAAGTGGAAGCGCATCGGCGGCGATCCGCACACCGTCAACCTCAATGCCTACCTGTCGGCCGACGGCAGCAAGATCATGGGCACCTGGATCTGCACCCCGGGCAAGTTCGAGGTCAACTACGAGAAGTGGGAGTTCTGCCACTTCCTCGATGGCTACTGCATCATCACGCCGGAAGGCGAAGAGCCGAAGCACCTGAAAGCCGGTGACGTGTTCGTGATCGAGCCCGGGATGAAAGGCACCTGGGAAGTGGTCGAGACCGTGCGCAAGTATTTCGTCTTCGCCTGATCCCTGAAGCTACACATAGCCCTGTGTAGGAGCAGCCTTGTGCTGCGAAGAGGCCAGTTCAGACACAGCAGTTGTGTTGTCTTGGCTGGCCTCTTCGCAGCACAAGGCTGCTCCTGCAAATCTCTAGCCTGAAGTACGGGCAAAAAAAATCGCGGGGCAGGTGCCCTTCCCTCTGGTGCGCAGTTACAGAGGGAAGGCCGCCTGGCCCGCGATGAAGCCCACCTCTTGCGTCAATCTTTCTTGCGATAACCCTCGACGATGGCCGAGAAGTCCTTGCCTCCCTCGCCACGCAGGCTCATGGCCTGATACAGCTGCTGGGCCACGGCGCCGAGGATCACCGGTTGGTGAGCCTGGCGTGCCGCTTCAGTGGCCAGCCCCAAATCCTTGAGCATCAGGTCGGCGCCAAAGCCGCCGGTATAGCCACGCGATGCCGGTGCCGTTTCGATAATGCCCGGCCACGGGTTGTAGGTGTCCGAACTCCAGCAACGCCCGGTCGAGCTGTTGATAATGCCGGCCAGCACCTTGGTGTCGATGCCCAGCGCGTTGCCCAGGGCCATGGCCTCGGACACGCCGATCATCGAAATACCCAGCAGCAGGTTGTTGCAGATCTTGGCGATCTGCCCGGTACCAACTTCACCGCAATGCACGATGTTGCGGCCCATCTGCTCCAGTACCGGCTTGAGCGTGGCGAACAGCTCGGCGCTGGCACCGACCATGAAGGTCAGGGTGCCCGCCGCCGCGCCGCCAGTGCCACCGGACACCGGCGCGTCGCCCAGGTCCACGCCTTTGGCCGCTGCCGCCTTGGACACATCACGGGCGGTCTGCGGGTCGATGGTGCTGCAGTCCACGGTAGGCGTACCGGCACGAATACCGGCCAGCACGCCATCTTCGTTCAGGTACACGCTGCGCACATGGGCCGCAGCTGGCAGCATTGTGATCACCAGGTCGCTGTTGGCCGCCGCGTCCTTGGGCGACGGGCTGATCTGCCCACCCAGTTCTGCCAGCTCGGCCAGCACGGCCTTGTTGAGGTCGAACAGGTTCAGTTGGTGCCCGGCCTTGATCAGGTTGCGGGCCATGGGCGCGCCCATGTTGCCGAGGCCGATGAATGCGATACGCATGACTTCTCCTTAGCGCAGGCTGATGGTGGTGTTCACACCGTCATTGATGCTGTCGTCATCAAACCAGCGGGCGGTAACGGTCTTGGTCTGAGTGTAGAACTGCACCACTTGCTTGCCGTACGGGCCGAGGTCGCCGAGCTTGGAGCCACGGGAGCCGGTGAAGCTGAAGAACGGTACCGGTACCGGGATCGGGATGTTGATGCCAACCTGGCCGATATCGATTTCGCTCTGGAACTTGCGCGCTGCCGCGCCGCTCTGGGTGAACAGGCCGGTGCCGTTACCGAACGGGTTGGCGTTGACCAAGGCGATGGCCTCGTCGAGGGTATCGACCTCCAGGGTGACCAGCACCGGGCCGAAGATTTCCTGGGTATACACCTGCATGTCGGTCTTCACGCCCGAGAACAGGGTTGGGCCAACGAAGTTGCCTTGCTCGTAGCCCGGCACCGTGACCTCGCGGCCGTCGAGTTCCAGCTTGGCGCCTTCCTTGATGCCGCTTTCGATCAGGCCCAGCACACGCTCCTTGGCGCGTTTGGAAACCACCGGGCCAACGTCGGTGCCCGGTTCGCAGCCGGCATTGACCTTGAGCTTGCTCGCCGCGTCCTTGATGTCGGGCAGCCACTCACGGGCCTTGCCCACCAGCACCGCCACCGAGGTGGCCATGCAGCGCTGGCCCGCCGCGCCGAAGGCGGCACCGACCAGGGCGTTGACGGTTTGCGTGCGGTTGGCATCGGGCAGCACTACCGCGTGGTTCTTGGCGCCCATCATCGACTGCACGCGCTTGCCGTGCTGGCTGCCGAGGTTGTACACATGGGTGCCGACTTCGGTAGAACCGACGAAGGAAATTGCCTTGATGTCCTGATGCGTGCAGATGGCATCCACCACTTGCTTGCCACCGTGCACCACGTTGAGCACGCCTGCCGGTACGCCGGCTTCCAGCGCCAGCTCGACCAGCAGCATGGTCGACAGCGGATCCTGCTCGGAAGGTTTGAGCACGAAAGTGTTGCCGCAGACGATGGCCATGGGGAACATCCACAGCGGGATCATGGCCGGGAAGTTGAACGGAGTGATACCGGCGCATACGCCGATTGGCTGGCGCAGGGTGTAGGTATCGACACCGCCGGCGACGTTCTCGGCGAACTCGCCCATCTGCAGGGTACCAATGGACGCGGCGTGTTCGACCACCTCCAGGCCGCGGAAGATATCGCCTTCGGCATCGGCCAGGGTTTTGCCCTGCTCGGCGCTGAGCACCTGGGCAATGCGTTTGGTGTGTTCGCGGATCAGCGCCTGCAGCTTGAGCATGATGCGCATGCGCGCGCCAATCGGGGTGTTGCGCCAGGTCTGGAAAGCGCTGTGGGCAGCAGCCACGGCAGCGCCGACTTCCTCGACGGTGGCGAACGGCACGCGCGCCAGCACCTCTTGGGTGGCCGGGTTGACGATGTCGCGCCACTCGGTAGTTTTCGATTCGACCCACTGGCCGTTGATCAGCAGCTTCACCTGCTCGACCTTGGTGCTGTTAGGGGACTGCGGTGCGTTCATCTGCGTTCTCCTTGGAATTATTGTCGGGACGAGATCGCCAGCGCCAAGCAAACGCGAGGTGGCGTCCTGAGGCTTATTTCGAGTATAGATGTGCAAACATCCAACAAGAACGCACAAAAAAACCGGATCATCATGCAAAAAGACCTCACATCCCTGAGCGCGCTCAACTGGGACGACCTGAAGTTTTTCCTTGAAGTGGCCCGCACCCGCAAGGCCAGCAGCGCCGCCAAACGCCTGAGCGTGGACTACACCACGGTGTCGCGGCGCATCAGCTCGCTGGAGGGGGCGCTGGGCACGTTGCTGTTCGAAAAGTCGCGGACCAACGGCTTTGTCCTCACCGCCGAGGGCCAGCGCTTGCTCGGTTATGCCGAGTCGATCGAAAGCACGCTGCACATGGCGTGCGAGCAGGTGTCCGGGTCGGGCGTGGCGTTGTCGGGGCATGTACGCATGGGCTGCACCGAGGGCTTCGGCAGCTTTTTCATCACGCCACAGCTAAGCCACTTCGTTGATGCCTACCCGGCGATTTCTGTGGATATCCTGCCACTGCCGCACTTCATCAGCCTGTCCAAGCGCGAGGCGGACATCGTCATTGCCCTGGAGCGGCCGGAGCATGGGCCTTATGTGTGCTGCAAGCTGTGCGATTACCGCTTGCGGCTGTATGCGACCCAGGATTACCTGGACAGCCATGCGCCGATCCGCCAGGTAGCGGACTTGGCCAAACACCCGTTCATCAGTTACGTGGATGACCTGGCGTTCAGTTCGGAGCTTTTGTACCTGGCCAACCTGATTCCCGGTGCCAGCGCGCACTTGCGCAGTACCAGTGTGATTGCGCAGTACACCGCCGCGTTGCAGGGGCGTGGGCTGGCGATACTGCCGTGCTTCCTTGCGGCGCAAGACCCGCGGCTGGTGACGGTGCTGCCCGAGGAGATCGAGGTGACGCGGCAGTTCTGGATGTACTGCCGGGAGGACTTGCGCAAGTTGAAACGCATTACCTTGCTGTGGGATTACATCCGTGGGGTGACCGAGGCGAATGCACCGTTGTTGATGGGGGAAACCCGCGACATGCGCTTTGCTCAGGAGTGATGGTGCTGCGTAGCTCCTTTGCAGGATCAGCCTTGTGCTGCGGAGGGGCCAGTCATGGCAATACAACTGCTGTGCCTGGTCTGGCCTCTTCGCAGCACAAGGCTGATCCTACAGAGAAATGTGATAGCTCAGCGGACAGCGGTCAGTAGGACGCCACCACTATCGACACCCGACGGTTCTCGGTGCGCCCCGCACTGGTGCGGTTGTCCGCCACCGGTTGTGTGCTGCCCAGGCCGCGGCTTTGGATGTTCTGCGCCTGCATGCCAACCCCGACCAGCGCCCTGGTCACGCTCTGCGCACGGCGCTCGGACAACTGCTGGTTGTACGCCGCTTTGCCCGACGAATCGGCATGGCCGTCCACCCGCACGCCCTGGATGCCAACGCCAAGCAGCGCCTTGCCAATGCGCTCGACAATTGCCTGGCTCTGGCCGTTGAGGCCATCCAGATCGCTACCGAACAGCACTTTGCCGGACAAATCGTAGGCCCAGCCTTCATCGGTGGGGGTAAAGCCTTCACGCTTGAGCACGGCGATCTGTTCGGGGGTCAGGCCTTTTTGGGGGGGGCTCTGGCAACCGGTCAGCGCCAGCACGGCGAGCAACAACGCCCAAAGGGGGAAACGCAAAGCGTGTATCACGGGTTCAACTCCTGTTTTTGATTTCATTGGCGGACCGTTCCGTCTGCGCCACTTGCCAATGGCCACGGCGTTTGCGCTTGGCCTGGTACATCGCCGCATCGGCGGCATTGAGAAGACTGGCGGGGTCAGCGCCGTCATCCGGGTAATAGGCAATACCGACACTCAGTGAGGTGGCGATACTGCGGCCACTGTCCAGCTGCACGGGCAGCTTCATGCTGGCAACAATCTTCTCGGCAATGAGCTCGGCGTCCTCGCGCGACTGCAAAGGTGTGAGCAGTACCGCGAACTCATCACCGCCCAGGCGTGCCACCAGGTCGTGCTCACGCAGTTGGGCACGCACGCGGTCGGCCACGCTGATCAGTACTTCGTCACCCACGGCATGGCCGAGGGTGTCGTTGATCTGCTTGAAGTGGTCGCTGTCGAGGAACAGCAGCGCCAGGTGGTCTTGCTGCCGCGCAGCGTTTCGCACGCTGCGGTTCAGGCGCCCTTCGAAGAAGGCGCGGTTGGGCAGGCCGGTCAGGCTGTCGTGGCTGGCCTGGTGGGCCAGGGTCTGGTTTTCGTTCTGCAGGTGGCTGTGCCATACCTCCAGTTCGTCGAGCAGGGCATTGAAGTCGTTGCCCAGTTCGTTGAGTTCGGCAATCGGTGCTTCCGGCACGCGCCGGTCGAAACTGCGCTCGCGGCGGGCGGCGTGGGCGACGCTGGCCAGGCCACGCAGCGGGCGGACGATATCGCTGAGCAGTCGCCGCGACAGGTATTGCGCCGCCAAGGCACTGAGTATTGTGCAGAACAGGATGCCGGCCAAGCCGCTCAGCAGGAACAGCAACAGGCTACGGCCCTGGCCGACCAGTTCGATGTGCCCGACCTGCTGTTGCTGGTGCAGGATCGGCAGGTTCACCGGCTCATCCAGCAACGCGGTGGCAACCTGCACTTCAAGCTTGGCAAGCATGCCAGTATCGGCGCGTTGCCAGTGCGCCAGCAGCTCGCCTTCGTCGTTGAAGACCTTGGCCTCGGCCACCTCCTCGCGACTGGCGATCAGCGCCAGCGATTCATTGGCCGCAGCACTGTCATCGAATACCACCGCCGCTTCCACGGTGTAGTTGATCGACCGGGCGATCAGGTGCAGGTTGTGATTGGCGTAGACGCGCAGGGCGAGCACGCCCAGCAGCGTGAGTGAAATACCGGCCAGGCCCACGGCGAGCAAGGCAACGCTGAGGTGGCCACGGCCCAGCACCGAGCGCAGGGTCGGGCGCACGCCCTGCTTGCGGGTCGGCTTCATGGCTGCACCGCCCGGCGCCGCGACAACTGCAGCACACTGGGGTGGATGCGTACGCCGGAACGCGCCACCGAGTCGAGGTTGACGTCAAAGGCCACCTGCTGGTCGCTGACCCGCAGGCAGAACAGGCTGCCAACCGTACACGGGTCGTTCGCTTCGCTGATGCTCAATACCGGGTGGCCGCTGACGCGCTCGAACAGTCGGTCACGCTGGCCCTGGTCGAGTTTGCCGATGTAGATGGCATCGCAGGCTTGGGCGACCTGAGTGTCTTCTGCCAGCAGGCGCCGCACCTGCAGCGGGCGGCCGGACTCCTGCACATGGCCTTTGATCAGGTCATCGGCGTATTCGGTCGGGCCGACCAGGCACAAGCGCAAGGGTGAAGGTTCGACAGGCCAGCGGGCGTAACTGAAGATGCCGAGTACCACTTGGGTGACGGCCTTGGCGCGTTGCTGCACCTGGGCGGCGGTTGTGGCGGTTTCTGCCTGGGCGGGGCCTGCAGAAAGGAACAGGACGGCCAGCAATAGCGAAAGCGCACAGCTTGTCACTCGCCTTGCGGCCACATTCATGTGGGAAATCTCTTAAAGTCCTTACCACTATCGGCGCAAAGATAGCACATGGCCGCATCGTTGTAGGAATGAGCTGCTTCATGTATCGGGGTTGATGGCTCAATCGCCGGCAAGCCAGCTCCCACAGGTGCAGCACAGCTTTCAAAGGCTGTGGAATCCCTGTGGGGGCTGGCTTGCCGGCGATTGGGCCTCGCGGTCTTACACCTGTTCCAGCATCAACCCGGAAATACGCCGCACCTTGCGCGCCACCGCTTCTTCGAAAATGCCCTGGCGTGGCTCGACCAGGCTGAAGCAGTGCTTGGCCCGGGTGATGCCGGTGTATACCAGCTCCTTGGTCAGCACCGGGTTGAGCGCATCTGGCAGCACCAGGGCCGTGTGGCTGAACTCCGAGCCCTGGGACTTGTGCACGGTCATGGCAAAAACCGTTTCCACTTCATTGAGCCGGCTGGGCAAGACGAAACGCACACCACCACTGCCGTCGTTCCGCGGGAAGGCCACCCGCAGCAGCGGCTCACCGCGCTCGTCCGGCAGGCGCAAGGCAATGCCGATATCACCGTTCATCAGGCCCAGGCCGTAGTCGTTGCGGGTCACCAGCACCGGGCGCCCTTCGTACCAGGGCTGCTGGCTGTCGATCAGGCCGGCATTGTGAAGCACCCGGGCCACCCGTTCGTTGAGGCCTTCGACACCCCAGGCACCCCGGCGCACCGCGCATAGCAACTGGAAGTCTTCAAAGCTGTGCAGCACCTTGCCCGCCCATTGTTCCCACGCGGGGTCATCAAAGGCGGTTTCCAGTGCAGGCCGGTAGCGGCCAAGGGTGCGCAGGTAGCTGCGATAGCCCTGCGGGCCTTCGGCACCGCGGTTCAGGCCGTCGAGTAGCAGGCGGTCGAAAGCACGGTCCTGCTCGTGCTTGAGGGCAAGGCTGTGCACGTCGGCCGGCGGCTTGGCCAGCAGGTTGCGCGCCGCGTGGGAATCCTGGCGATTGACCAGCCGCGCCAGCTGGCCAATGCCGCTGCCTTCGCCGAAGCGCCGCGAGAAGCGCAGCATCACCAATTGCTGGGCCAGCGGATTGCGCTGCTCATCACCGGCCTTGAGGCCGCTGGCGGCCAGCGACTCGCCACTGATCTGCTCCAGCCACGCTGCGGTCGCTGGCGAGTAATAACCCTCTTCGGCATCCCGGCACAGGTCGCCCAGTACCGCACCGGCCTCGACCGAGGCCAACTGGTCCTTGTCGCCCAGCAGCACCAGACGCGCCCGGGGTGGCAAGGCGTCGAGCAGGTTGGCCATCATTTCCAGGTCGATCATCGATGCTTCGTCGACCACCAGCACGTCCAGCGGCAGCGGGTTGCCGGCGTGATGGCGGAAGTGCCGGGAACCGGGGCGGCTGCCGAGCAGGCGGTGCACGGTGCTGACGTCAGTGGGGATTTGCCCGCGTACTTCGGCACTGACTTGCAGGCGCTCGACTTGCTGGCCAATGGATTCGGTCAGGCGCGCAGCGGCCTTGCCCGTCGGCGCGGCCAGACGGATGCGCAGCGGCCTGCCCTGCTCCACTGCCGGCCCTTGCAGCAAGGCCAGCAGGCGCACCACGGTGGTGGTTTTACCCGTGCCGGGGCCACCCGTGATGATGCTGAAACCGGCACGGGTGGCCAGCGCACAGGCGAGCTTCTGCCAGTCCACCTGGCCATCTGGTGCACCGCCCTCGAACAGCTGTGCCAGGCGATCTGACAGGTCGGGCAGCGGTGCTTCGGCCTGGGTCAGGCGCTGACGCAAGGTATGGTCGATACGCCGCTCGTAGCTCCAGTAACGGCGCAGGTACAAGCGCTCACCGCTGAGTACCAGTGGCCGGGCTTGTTGGCCCGGGGTATCGCCAGCGGCCACCAGCGAGCTGGCGGCGATGCGCTGGCGCCAGGCATTCAGATCGAGGTTGGCCAGCAACTGCGACGGCAGCAGCAAGGGCCCGATCAGGGCATCGCCTTCAGGCGGCAGCGACAGGGCGAAGTCGGGCTCGGCCAGGGTTTGCTGCAGGTCGAGGCAGACATGGCCGTGGCCCAGTTGGTGGCTGGCCAATGCTGCCGCCAGCAACAGCAAGGGATCACTGCCGGGGGCGCGCTCTTCGAGGAACGACACGAACGCACGGTCCAGGGCCCGCAGCCAGCCCCGCTCTACCCAGCGGTCGAGCAGTTGCAGCAGGTCACCGCTGTCATGCTGCGGCGCCAGCGCCAGCAAGTGCTCGGCGTGCAACGGGGTGGGCAACAGGTCAACCAGGTTTCGGCTCATATCTCGGCTCCGGCAAACAGGTCCTGCTGTGCCGGTGGGTGCTCGCCACGGAACAGCGCATCAAGGCTTTCGATCAGCTCGCGCGGTGGCTTGGTGTGGTACACGCCGTGGCCGCTGCTGCTCGCGCCGCGCAGGAAGATGAACAGGGCGCCGCCGACATGGCGGTCGTAATCGTAGTCCGGCAGGCGAGCGCGCAACTGGCGGTGCAGGGCCAGCAGGTACAGCACGTACTGCAGGTCGTAGCGGTGCTCGATAATGGCCTTTTCCATGGCCATGGCGTCGTAGGCCTGGATGTCCGGGCCCAGCCAGTTGGACTTGTAGTCGGTGACGTAGTACCGCCCGTCCAGCTCGAACGCCAGGTCGATGAAACCTTTGAACATGCCGTTGAGCACGGTCGGCTGCGCCGCCGGGCGTGCCAGGCCCGGATGGGTGTGGCGTGCCACCAGGCGGTCGAGTTGTTCGGCGTCGACCTGGTGGCTCGCGAACCAGAACTCCATTTCGATCTGGTAATGACACAACTGCCCCAGCGTCACGCCCTGGTCGCTGCCCGGCAACGGGAGCGCCTCGCCCAGCAGGCGTCGCATCCACTGGCTGAGGGTGGGGATCCAGCCGGTCCAGTCGCGGCGGTTGCAGCGCTGGCCAACGGTGCGCTCGATCAACTGCGGGTCACTGCTGACCTGGCTGAAGCCCTCGCGCCCCGCCCATTCCAGCAAGCCATGCAGGAAGGTGCCGGGGTTCGGCCCCCGCGGGAAGCGGTGAATGTCGCCACTGTCGGCCGGCACATCGCGCAGTACCTGGGCATCGACCACTTCGTCATCCAGCAGTTGCTGGGCCTGCGAACTGTCGGCAACCAGCGCCTGATCGCCGATACGCAGGGCGCTGTACGAAGCGATCCACCAATGCTCGGCCGCTGCGCGGCGCGGCTTGCGTGCGGGCAGCAGCTCACGGTCGGCATGGGGCATGCGATATACCTGCTCATCTGCCGGCGGCAGGCCAGGGCAAGCGATGTGCGGGCATGTCGCCGCCAGCGCCTGCAACCACTGGGTAAGCTGCTGCGAGCCTGCCAGGGCAAGGCCACCACCCAACAGATAGCCAAGTGCCGAGCGGTGCAGTTGTGAACTCTTTTGATTGCCGCGCTTCAAGTCGGCAACACCCAGCCAGCAAGCATGCTGGGCACGGGTCAGGGCCACGTAGAGCAGACGCAGGTCTTCGGCCAGGCGCTCGTCGTCGGCCCGCTCGATCTGCGCCTGGTCCGGGGTCAGGGTGAGGTGGGCGTCGCCGTGGCTGTCATGCCAGGCCAACGGCAGGCGGCTGCCGTCCACCGGTTTGCTGGTGCAGATGAACGGCAGGTAAACCAGGGGATACTCCAGGCCCTTGGACTTGTGGATGGTCACCACCTTGACCAGCTGTTCGTCGCTCTCCAGGCGCAGGATCTGCTCTTCACCGGCCTGCCCGGAACTGGCCAGGTGCTCGGCCAGGTGGCGGATCAGCGCCTGTTCACCGTCCAGCTCACCCGCCGCCTGCTGCAGCAGTTCGGCCAGGTGCAGCAGGTTGGTCAGCACACGTTCGCCGTCACTGCGACGGATCAGCGTGCGCGGCAGTTGGAAGTCGTGCAGCAGGAGCCGCAGCATGGGCAGTACACCTTGGCGTTGCCAGGTATCGCGATAATGGCGAAAACGCATGACCCAACCTTCCCAGACCCGTTCGTCCTGGTTCAGCCGGTCCAGCGCGGCCAGCGACAGGCCCAGTGTCAGGCTGGCCAGTGCGGCCTTGAGCAGGCGCTCCGAGTCTGGCTCGGCGCAGGCCTTGAGCCAGGCCAGCAGGTCGTGGGCTTCCTGGGCGGAAAACACCGAGTCCTTGTCGGACAGGTACACACTGCGCACATCGCGTGCGGCCAGCTCGGCACGGACCATCTGCGCTTCATGGCCGTCACGCACCAGGATGGCGATGTCCGAGGGCAGGCACGGGCGCAGTTCGCCTTCGCCATTCTGGAAGCCCGCTGTGCCCTGCTGACCGCCATTGAGCAAGGCGACGATATGGCTGGCGCAGCTGGCCGCCAGCTGCTGGCGGTAGACACTGCTGGAGACTGGCTCTTCGCTTGCCAGCTGCCAGCATTGCAGGGCTGCGCTGGCTTCCCCGTCAATCAGCAGCTGTTCGCCACGGCCCTTGGCGCGGACTTCGATGAACGGCAGCGGGTTGTCATCGGGCTCGCGGAACAGGAATGCCCCGCGCCCCGCATCACGCGCCTCGGCCTGCAGGAATACCTGATTGACCGCCGCGACCATGGCCTTGCTGGAGCGGTAGTTGGTATCCAGGCTATGCAACCGGCCGCTGGTGGCGCGCCGTGCAGCGAGGTAGGTGTAGATGTCGGCACCGCGGAAGGCGTAGATCGCCTGCTTGGGGTCACCGATCATGAACAGGCCGGTTTCTGCGCGGTTTTCGCTGATCTGGTAGATACGCTCGAAAATGCCGTACTGCACCGGGTCGGTGTCCTGGAATTCGTCGATCAGTGCTACCGGGAACTGCTCGCGGATCAGCCCGGCCAGGCGTTCACCGGCCTCGCTGGCCAAGGCGTGCTGCAGGCGCACGAGCATGTCGTCGAAGCCCATTTCCGCACGCCGGCGCTTCTCGATTTCGAACCGCGCCGATACCCAGTTGGCGGCATGCTCGAGCAAGGGCGCCTCCGGGCTGTCCAGGGCCTGCAATTGTTGCTGCAGTGTCTGCATCGCGTTGAGGGCCGGGTGCTCGGGTGGCTCGCCCTTCCAGGCTTCGGCCATGCCGTCTGGCGTCAGGCGGGTGAAACCGGTACCCAGGTCGAGCTCCACGAGTTGCTCGTCGCCGGCCCAGGCACAGAGCTTGTCGAACCAGGGCTCGAAGTAACGGGCCTGCATCTTGCGGCCATCGACCTGCTTGGCGGCCAGCGCATCGCGGCAGATTTGCCGCAGTTCGTCGGCCCACTGCGCCCACGGCGCCTTGAGCCGGGCCAACTGTTCGCCACGTTGTTGCAGCGATGCCTGGATCAGGGCTGCGGGCTCTGGCCCGTCCTGATGGGCGCGCACGCGGCCGAACAGTGGGCGAATGCGCGGCAGCAAGGCATCGGGGCTGCCCCAGTTGCCACGCACCCAGACCAGTGCGTCACCTTGCATGCCATAGCAGAAGCGCCGCCAGTAATCACGCATGACTTGGCCGAGCAGTTCACTGTGGTCGGTTTCCAGGGTCTGGGTGAACAAGCTGCCGCTGTCGAAGGCATGCTCGCGCAGCATGCGCTGGCACCAGCCGTGAATGGTCGATACCGCAGCCTCGTCCATCCACTGCACGGCGATTTCCAGGCGGCCTGCACAACGCGGCCAGGCCTCTTGCGGATAATCGTCACGCAGCTGATGCAGCAGCGGGTCTGCGCGTTCCAGTTCGCCACGGAAGAACCGTGCAGCCTCTGCCAGACGGGCGCGGATACGTTCGCGCAGTTCCTTGGTGGCTGCGTCGGTGAAGGTCACCACGAGGATCTGCGGTGGCAGCAGCTCGCGACCAAAACCCTGCTCACCTCCGTGGCCGAGGATCAGGCGCAGGTACAGCGCCGAAATGGTAAAGGTCTTGCCCGTACCGGCGCTGGCCTCAATCAGCTGGCTGCCGTGCAGGGGGAAACTCAGTGCCAGAGGACGGTCCTGGGTCATGCGCCTTTCTCCGGGTTGCCCAGGGTCTGCCAAGGGGCGGTGAACAATGGGCGGTACAAGGTTTCGCACCAGCCTTCAAAGGTTTCGTCAGCGGTGAGTGCGGCGAAGTCGCGGTACTGTCGGGCCAGGGCGATGCTTTCATTGCGCTCACCGAAACTGGTGCGCTCGTCGCCCTCATAGGCACGGGCAGCTGTGGCCAGGGCTTTGTCGGCATCGTCCTGGGCCAGCCAGGCGAACGCGGTCTTGGCTGCAACCGGCAGCGGCGCGTTCATCGCCGCCTGGCGGGCCACCAACAGGTCGCCAAGCAGTTGGGCGGCCTGGTCTTGCGGCAGCGGTGCGAGCAACAAAGTCAGGTCACTGGCCACCAAGGCACTGTTGTAGTGGTAGCCCGCCGCGCAGGCCGCCAGGTGCGTAACCCAGGGCGCAATCAGGCGGTGCCACTTGAGGTTGTTGCGCCCGGCGCTGATGGTGTTAGGCACGGTGGTGATGCTCAGCAGGCTCTTGTCATCCGCCTGGAACACACGGCCCAGCCAGCCTTCGAGCCGATGTTGGCCGTGCTCGAAATGCACCGGCAACGCGCCCTCGACCAACTGGGGCCAGCGTTGCAACAACTGGCGGTGGCGTTGCAGCAAATCTGGTAGAGGTTCGATCAACTCGCTTTGCAGCAACTCGCCAAAGCCGGCCAGCGGCAGCAAGCCACAGGCCTGCAGACGTCGGGCCTGTGCCTTCAAGGCTTGCTCCGCATTGTCCGGCTCGGACAGCGCCGCACCCAGCAGGCTTTCGCTGGCGCCGTAGCGTTGCAGGGTATCGAGAACGAACGGTTCTTCATCTGGGGTTGGCGCTTCCAGCGCTTCGAAATACACCTTCAGCCGCTGACTGAAGAAATGCCGCACCGGGTGGCGCAGAAAGTCATTCAGTTGGGTGAGGCTCAAGGCTTCATCGTCCTGGTAAGGCGGCAGGTCGGAGTCGCTCTGCTCATCCTCCTCACTCTGCCGGTGCAGCACCTGCCATTCGTGGGCAAAGCTGAACAGCGGGCTGCCCTTCTCGAAGTAACGCGAGCTGAACGGTTGCAGCGGGTGCTCCTGGGTCAGGGCGTGTAAAAACTGCTCGCCCGGTTGTGCGGGCTGCCCTTGCTCTGCGCCGGCCAGATGCCAGCCGGCGGCGAGGTGATCGCGCAACTGGCCGATCAGTACCGAGGCCGGGCGTTCGCTGTTGTCGCGGATACTGCGCCCGATCCAGCTGATATACAGCTGGTCACGTGCCGACAGCAGCGCTTCGAGCAGCAGGTAGCGGTCATCTTCGCGGCGCGAGCGGTCACCGGGTCGGTAGTCGCTGGCCATCAGGTCGAAGTCCAGCGGTTGCTGGGCGCGAGGGTAGTCGCCATCGTTCATGCCCAGCAGGCAGACCACGCGAAACGGGATGGCGCGCATGGGCATGAGGGTGCAGAAGTTCACCGAACCGGCGAGGAAACGTTGCGACAGCTTGCCTTGGTCGAGGCCCGACAGCCAGGCTTCACGGACTACGGTCAGCGGCAGCGGGTCTTGCAGGTCAACGGCCTCGCACACTTCAAGCCAGCTATCGCGCAGCTCTTGCAATTGCATCAGCAGGAACTCGTCGTGCTCGCCCTCCGCGAGGAAGAACACTTGCAACAAGGCATTCAGGCGCTCCCCCCACTGGCTGACGGTAGCAGGCTCGGACAAGGCCTGATAGGCCACTTCGAGCGCGTCGAGCAGCGCGGCCAGCGGGCCGATCAATGCCGCGTCCAGGCCACCGATTTCATCGTAGGGTTCGATGCCATCACACGCTTCACCCACGCCCACCGCGTAGCCCAGCAGCATGCGCCGCAAGCCGAAACGCCAGCTGTTCTGTTCAAGCCCTGCGGGCAAGCCCAAGCTGGCCCGCTGCTCGGCATTGAGCCCCCAGCGAATGCCGGCGCCCTCGATCCAGCGGTGCAGGGTAGGCAGGTCATTTTCGCGAATGCCAAAACGTGCACGCACGGCCGGTACGTCCAGCAGGTCGAGCACTTCGCTGACCGCGAAACGGCTGTCCGGCAACTTCAGCAGGTGTTCGAGGGCGATCAGCAGAGGCTCGCGACCGCGCTGGCCCTGGTCGGTGAGGGTGAACGGAATGTAGCGCGGGTCATTGCGTTGCAACTGGCCGAACACCGCGCGGATATGCGGCGCGTAGGTGTCGACGGCCGGCAGCATGACGATCACGTCACGCGGGCGCAAGGTAGGGTCGGCGCTGAAGCGGGCCAGCAGCTGGTCGTGCAGGATCTCCACTTCGCGTTGCGGGCTGTGGGCAATGTGGAAACGTACCGAACGGTCTTTCACCGTGTCGACTGCCGGCCAAAGCTCGCGGGTTTCGGCGAGCGGGCGTAGTTCGAGAATGTCGTCCTGCAACTGGTTTAGCAGCGTTGTGGGCGAGCCATCACTGAACAGGTCGATGCGGCCATCGCTGAACACACCCTGGTAGCTGCCTGGGTCGTCATAACTGTCGAGCAGGTTGATGTAGTCGCGGCCTTGTTTGCCCCAGGCTGCCAGCAACGGGTGGGCATGTTGATGCAGCGACTGGTCGTCCAGTTGCAGGGGCATGCCCTGCTTGCGCTGCTGGCGCTTGTACTGATGGCGCAGCAAATCCTTGTCGGCAACGATATCGGCCCAGTGGTGGCGGCAGGGGTTGTGCACGCACAGCAGCACCTGACTGAAGCGGGCCAGGCCCGCCAATGCTTCCAGGGCCTGGGCTGGTAGCGAAGAGATACCGAACACGATCACCCGCGGTGGCAGCCCGGCCGGTGCCTGCTGCAGGCTGTTGATACGTTCGATGAAGCGCTGATGCACCCCGGCGCGGCTCTGTGCCATGCCCGCTTCACCGACATCATCCAGCAGCGCACGCCACAATTCGGCCTGCCAGCGATTGCCTGGGGGCAGCGCTTTGCGCTCGCCGCGGGCGGTGTTGAGAATGTGCTCGCCCGCCGCCCAGTCCTTGAGCCAATCAGCGCGGTAGACCTGGTACTGGTCAAACAGGTCGGCCAACCGCTCGGCGAGCTGGTAACGCTTGCGCAGGTCGCTGTCGTCGGTAAGGAAGCGCCGCAGCGGTTCGAAATGCGGGCGCTCGATCAGGGCCGGCAGCAGGCGCATCAGGCGCCAGGTCAGCGGGGCCTTGTCGAGCAGGGAAACTTCAGGAATTTCGTCGCGGCCCAACACGCTTCGGTATAACTGCCACATGAAGCTGCCGGGCAGTTGCACATCGATTGCGGCGGCGATGCCACAACCACCCTGGTCGTCTTCAAGGGGGTCTTCGGCCAAGGCGAGCTTGAGCCATTGGGCGATGCCATTGCTTTGTACCAGGGCGATTTCGTTTTCCAGCGGCGCCAAGGGGTAGCGACGCATCCAGCTCACCACCAGACTGCGCAGGTCGTCGAGGCGGTTGCCGTGGACGATCATGAAGCCGGGGTGGAGAGTGGTAGTAGCCATTGAGCATTCCCTGGGAGGCGGTTGATTCCGATGCGGAACCATATCACGGGGCATGCCGTGGACCATGGCATGCATGGAGACAAATCTTTTCCTAGGCGGAAAAGACAAAACCCCTACCTGCATGCGCAGATAGGGGTTTTGCGAAATGAATCTTGACGATGACCTACTCTCACAT
>NZ_JAWRYI010000048.1:0-513 GCF_046534705.1 Pseudomonas sp. SIMBA_068 | reverse complement strand
AGAATAGACCGAGATAGGGTTGAGTGTTGTTCCAGTTTGGAACAAGAGTCCACTATTAAAGAACGTGGACTCCAACGTCAAAGGGCGAAAAACCGTCTATCAGGGCGATGGCCCACTACGTGAACCATCACCCTAATCAAGTTTTTTGGGGTCGAGGTGCCGTAAAGCACTAAATCGGAACCCTAAAGGGAGCCCCCGATTTAGAGCTTGACGGGGAAAGCCGGCGAACGTGGCGAGAAAGGAAGGGAAGAAAGCGAAAGGAGCGGGCGCTAGGGCGCTGGCAAGTGTAGCGGTCACGCTGCGCGTAACCACCACACCCGCCGCGCTTAATGCGCCGCTACAGGGCGCGTCCCATTCGCCAATCCGGATATAGTTCCTCCTTTCAGCAAAAAACCCCTCAAGACCCGTTTAGAGGCCCCAAGGGGTTATGCTAGTTATTGCTCAGCGGTGGCAGCAGCCAACTCAGCTTCCTTTCGGGCTTTGTTAGCAGCCGGATCTCAGTGGTGGTGGTGG
>NZ_JAWRYI010000364.1:0-279 GCF_046534705.1 Pseudomonas sp. SIMBA_068 | reverse complement strand
ATCGCGAATTTTGCGGCATTTAATAAAATAAAATACCCAAGATACAAACTTATAGCGGGTACCAATTTAGCAAATTTGCCTTGGCGAGGATTAACCACACTTAACGGCACTGCTAGTAAAGTAAGCAGCGGAATAGAAAGAGGAATAGCGATACGCCACTGCCATTGAGCAATAGACTCAGGCGTATTAATAGCAAGCAACTGATTAGTCGGCACAGCTTCTAACTTACGGCGTTGATGCTCTATTTCTTGTTCACGAATTTGCACACTGTAGCCATCA
>NZ_JAWRYI010000363.1:0-279 GCF_046534705.1 Pseudomonas sp. SIMBA_068 | reverse complement strand
CACTGGGGAGTGGTGTAATGCATTCTACTTTATCGAGTTTTACGCCATGACTTCGGTGAATCCTACAAAAACCCTGCACTTCTAGTTGTTTACTTAATTCAGTGAGCGTCACTCTTAAAGGGTAAATGGACGTACCAATATGTAAATTTACATAATTGCCTGAAGATTCAAGCCAATCCACGTCGTCAATTTTTATAATAAATTCTTTACCCCGCTTTTTAACTAATAAGCAATTAATAGTATCAGTATTGTGTTGCGCACCTTCATCAATAGACGAGG
>NZ_JAWRYI010000362.1:0-279 GCF_046534705.1 Pseudomonas sp. SIMBA_068 | reverse complement strand
CAGGGCGGTGCACAGCAGGAAGTCATAGAACATTGCTGCCAGTCGACGGCCCAGGCCAACGGCGGGGAATTCGCCTTGGGGACTCAGCAGGGGTTTGGACATGGCAGGGCTCTCAAGATAAAAAAGCCATTCTACGAACAAACGCGCATAAAAAAGCCCCTGATGTCACCATCAGGGGCTTTTTGTCGCAGGAAGGATCAGCCTTCTGCGTGTACTTCGTCAGCCTGCATGCCTTTCTGGCCCTGCACAGCAACGAATGTCACTTTCTGGCCTTCTTTC
>NZ_JAWRYI010000361.1:0-279 GCF_046534705.1 Pseudomonas sp. SIMBA_068 | reverse complement strand
CGAGCGATGGAAGATCAGCAGCGCAGCGCGCCGCTGACCTGGGTCGGCGCGTTAGGTTCTATTTTACTGGCGATGGCCAGTCCGCAGGCGGGGATGGCGGCACTGACCGGTACACTGGCGGGAACGCGCCAGGGAATGATCAGCTTCACCCAGCAAAATGAACAGGAAGCGGACCGCATTGGTATTCAGGTGCTGCAACGCTCGGGATTCGATCCGCAGGCGATGCCAACCTTCCTCGAAAAATTACTCGATCAGGCGCGTTACTCCTCGCGCCCGCCG
>NZ_JAWRYI010000360.1:0-279 GCF_046534705.1 Pseudomonas sp. SIMBA_068 | reverse complement strand
AGTTAATATTGAATACTAAAGTAGATACCAATCAATCGACTCAAAGAGTGATTAAATGGCACTGAATGATACTGCTATCATTCTTTTTTACTTTTGAAAACTCTGTATAAATACAATGTATTCATACGAATTTTATTATCAGCTTTTCCAAATTTTTAAAGAGCATATTAATTAACTAAGCCAGTGGCTTAACTAATTAACAATCATCTGTGTGGACACTACGAACAAATAAGTTCTAAATCGTATAAGGAGGTGATCCAGCCCCAGGTTCCCCTAGGG
>NZ_JAWRYI010000047.1:0-520 GCF_046534705.1 Pseudomonas sp. SIMBA_068 | reverse complement strand
CCTGACGCTGTACCAGACGGTGCGCATAGGTCACCGGCGCAGGCATCAGCACGTCTGTTTCGTTAGTGGCATAGCCGAACATCAGGCCCTGGTCGCCCGCGCCCTGTTCCAGCGGATCGGTACGGTCAACGCCCTGATTGATATCCTGAGACTGTTTACCAATCGCGCTTAATACCGCGCAGGAGTTGGCGTCAAAGCCCATATCGGAATGGACATAGCCGATTTCACGTACGGTTTTACGGGTGATCTCTTCGATATCAACCCAGGCGCTGGTGGTGATTTCACCGCCAACCAGCACCATACCGGTTTTAACGTAGGTTTCGCAGGCCACGCGCGCTTTAGGATCCTGTTCAAGGATCGCATCCAGCACAGCATCGGAGATCTGGTCGGCGATTTTATCCATTTTTCATATATTAATCATTAACTTATTATTATTTAACACGCAACTGTCTGGCTGGAGCGCAAAAATGTACCATAAAGTGCTGTGGGCTATCGCCTGCACAACGGGATGAAAGTGGTG
>NZ_JAWRYI010000359.1:0-279 GCF_046534705.1 Pseudomonas sp. SIMBA_068 | reverse complement strand
CCTCCATGCAGCGGCTTGCACAGCCGGCCGGCGAGCTGCACAGCGCTTCGAACTGGTTTGCTTCCGGTTAACCAAACGTGATGGAGAGCCGCATCACCGGCACGAGCGTTTCCTGTGCAGACCACTCCCCAGGACGCTTCGCCTGCCGCGTCGCTTCCGAGCTACGCGGCTTTACCAGGCAGCACATCACCCAATGCAGCTTGAGCTCGCCAAGCTAGCTCCGGCCCCAAGCTATCAAACAATTGATCTGTGCGTCCCATCCAGACCTTGGCCCCGCTC
>NZ_JAWRYI010000358.1:0-279 GCF_046534705.1 Pseudomonas sp. SIMBA_068 | reverse complement strand
GGGCAATTCTAGAGTAGCGGGATCAGATGGCAATCGCTTATTGGCAAAATGACAATTTTGTCATTTTCCTGTCATCGGAAAATCAGAGCCTGGCGAGTAAAGTTGGCGGTATAAAATCACCAGAAATTATGAGCCTATGTCTCCTTGTAAACTTCTGCCATTTTGTGTGGCCCTTGCGCTAACCGGTTGTTCACTGGCACCGGATTATCAGCGTCCGGCAATGCCCGTGCCGCAGCAGTTCTCACTCAGCCAGAACGGCTTGGTTAACGCAGCAGATAA
>NZ_JAWRYI010000357.1:0-279 GCF_046534705.1 Pseudomonas sp. SIMBA_068 | reverse complement strand
CCAGCACCCGCAGCGGTGCCCGTTGGCCGGGTTTGCGTGCAGCCAGTTGCGCCGCGTGCGTGTCGAAGAAGTCATCGGCCAGGCCCTGTGACAGCGGCGCAGGCGTGAGCGCAGGGGCGGGGTGCGCGAGCTGCCTGCGGGCAAAGGCGCAGGCCTGTTCGAGCAGGTCGTGGCCGGGCTCTACCAGGTGGTCCACCAGGCCCAACGTCAGGCCCTGGCGGGCATCGATCGGCTCGCCGCCGAGCATCAGTGCCAGGGCGGGTGCCACGCCGATCAGCC
>NZ_JAWRYI010000356.1:0-279 GCF_046534705.1 Pseudomonas sp. SIMBA_068 | reverse complement strand
ATACCCACCAGCGACGCACCTACCGCGCCCGTCAGGGCCAGCAGCGATCCTACAGAGAGGTCGATACCAGAAGTCAGGATCACCAGCGTCATCCCGACCGCCATAATGGCGTTAACCGAGGTCTGCTGCAGAATGTTGAACAGGTTCGCCACGGTAAAGAAGTTCGGGCTCTGGCTGGCCACCACGGCGATCAGCACCATCAGCGCAATCAGCGACTTCTGTTCCAGTAGCCAGCTTTTGCTAAACCAGCGACGGCTGGCAGGTAAAGTTTGGGTCGTC
>NZ_JAWRYI010000355.1:0-279 GCF_046534705.1 Pseudomonas sp. SIMBA_068 | reverse complement strand
ATCTTTCGGCGTCACCGTCACGCCGTTCCAGCGTTTGTGGTCGATATCAACATTGATAGTACCGCTGGCATCTTTGAACACGTAGAGATCGTCAGAGATGCGTTCAACGATATTGCCGCGCAGGGTTACCCAGGTGTCGTCACGCAGGGATTTTGCGCTTTCTACAGTCGTTACGCTGCCGTTCGGCCCCTGGAATCCTCCGGCCTGACTTTGCGTTGCCGATGGGCCAGAAAAACCGCCCTGCTCTGCTGCCATCACCGGTGCGCTGCACAGGGCCAT
>NZ_JAWRYI010000354.1:0-279 GCF_046534705.1 Pseudomonas sp. SIMBA_068 | reverse complement strand
GTAGCAAGTTACGCTCCAGCAAGTGGTACGAGCGTTAGCAACACGGCTGTATTTTACTCATCGGGTGATGGTGCAGCGCAAGATGAAGCGCAATTTTCGGTATCTATTAAACTACTAACAGGCTGTAATGCTGATTGGGATGATAACCGAAGCAATGTTAAATTAGACCCTTTATCTGCAGCATCTGGTTGTACTGTGACCAACAGTATTTCATCTTCTGAATTGGGTGAGCTATTTGTAGAAGTCACTAATGAACAAAGTGGCGAAGGCAGTAAAAAC
>NZ_JAWRYI010000046.1:0-527 GCF_046534705.1 Pseudomonas sp. SIMBA_068 | reverse complement strand
GTCTCCGCAACAGACTCAGTTGGCCTTTTCCATGCTGCTTAGCTTCATCTCGCCCATTGGCTGGCTTTTGCCTACAGTCTTTCGCGACCATTCGTACACCGCACAATCTTGCATTAGAATCCCCGCAGCGATACCGTACTCCAGTCGCGGCCAATTCCGCGACCGGGTTTGGCGACCCGAACGAAAAGGCGCATCGGCGCCCCCGACCACGATTGCAGGCGCTTTTTTTGCGTCCGCAGTTTCGTGTAATGGCGGCTGTGCGTGGGAGACCTTCGGGTCTGCCGAGTTCCTTTTCCTCGGTTCGCCAACCTGCGTACAGCTGCCACCCTAATCGTTTGGCGACGGTTAGCGTGGTGCTTCAATCGAAAAGGACCGCATGCATGTCAACCGCAAGCCCATCCATGATCCTCGCATCCGCTCTCCTCCGTCGTTCCTCGACGATCCTTAGCTACTTCAACGTCAGCCAATCCCGCTCCGTTTCCGTCCAATCGGAGGTACACCATGACTGACCAAGAACGCCTATCCAC
>NZ_JAWRYI010000353.1:0-279 GCF_046534705.1 Pseudomonas sp. SIMBA_068 | reverse complement strand
GGGTGATGTGTTAAAAGTGGGCGCTTATGTCTTTGGTTATCTGGTGATCGCCAAAGCGTCACTGCGGTTTTATATTCTGGCGGAAATCAGCCAGTTCACTTTATTGATGGTATTTGCCCACTGGCTAATCCCTGCGCATGGCGCACTGGGCGCAGCACAGGCCTATATGGCAACCTATATCGTCTATTTTTCTCTTTGTTGTGGCGTGTTTTTACTCTGGCGTAGGCGGGCATGACTGTACTGATTCACGTTCTGGGATCGGATATCCCTCACCATAAC
>NZ_JAWRYI010000352.1:0-279 GCF_046534705.1 Pseudomonas sp. SIMBA_068 | reverse complement strand
CGTTCAAACATGGCTTCTGCCGACCAACCATCGGTCATGGACGAAGCCTATAAAGAGTTTGTTATGCAACTGGCCTCGTGGGATACCCGCAGAGAGTTCTGGCTGCAAACCGACTATTACAAACAGCGGATGGTGGGCAACAGCAAAGCCGATGCGGCGTTGCTGGATGAAATGATTAACAACATCCAGTTTATCCCCGGAGACTTTACCCGCGCGGTCAATGACAGCGTGAAGCTTATTGCTGAAACCGCGCCTGACGCTAATAACCTGTTACGTCAG
>NZ_JAWRYI010000351.1:0-280 GCF_046534705.1 Pseudomonas sp. SIMBA_068 | reverse complement strand
TTGGAAAGCTGCTCCAGGCTCGTGCCGTCGCCGCTAGCGTTCTCTTTGAGGTACTCGACCCCGGCGGGCAGCTCCAACTCTGCAGTCTTGCGGAACACCGCACCCAGCAGGCCGGTGCGCGTGCGCCCGGTGATGTTCAAGAACATCGCCCGCTTCTTGTACTGCTTGTACCGCGCCTGGTTCTCGGGAGACTTGTTCTCCGGGTCAGGCATCGGCAGGTAGATGTCGTGCTTGCGCACCTCTCGGGCGCCCGCCACGCAGCGCTTGACCAGCTGCCAGC
>NZ_JAWRYI010000350.1:0-280 GCF_046534705.1 Pseudomonas sp. SIMBA_068 | reverse complement strand
CTACCCGTTAGCGAATAGGCAAAACGCCTAAGCATGGGCAATAAGGTTTTTAATGTTTCGTTCATTGATTTTTACCCCTTTTATAAAGAAGACGATTCAAAAAAACATTTATTCCCAAATAATCAAAATAATTTGAATAATGAAATATTTTTATGTGTTAAACGTTAACTAACTAGCATGATAGATTTAATAAAAGTAACCCACTATGAACATTAAAAACACACGCGTTAAACACATAATAGCCGCTTCGATTTGCATATTTAGCGCAACGAGCTCTGCC
>NZ_JAWRYI010000349.1:0-280 GCF_046534705.1 Pseudomonas sp. SIMBA_068 | reverse complement strand
ATACTCCCTTTGACAATATAACTGGAAACACAAGTATTGAATTTCATGAAGAGCAAAATGAAGAAGAAAATGAAGGCGGTCAAGGTGATGATAAGGATAAAAATAAAGATAAAGATTGAAAAATTCTAGTCCCACACTAAAAAATTAAGTTATGCCTTGGGGCATTCGAGCATTCCGTCTTGAGCTATCAAGGTACATGGCTCTACATATGCCAAACGAAAACAATTTTGCAATTATTTCCGAATCATGCTATAATAAGATTAATTACTTTTGTTCGGCG
>NZ_JAWRYI010000348.1:0-280 GCF_046534705.1 Pseudomonas sp. SIMBA_068 | reverse complement strand
TGATGCGCGGCGCTTCTCAGGCCTACACAACACATCGCAATTTATTGAATTTGCAGATTATGGAAGGCCGGATAAGGCGTTTTCGCCGCATCCGGCAACCTGTCTTTACGCGGTAGCTTCATCCTCGGCTAAACGCGTTTCAGCATCCGCGACGATGGCTTCCAGCTCGCTCAACATCTCTTCATAGCCAAAATTTTTGGCGGTGCGAGCAGGTTCATTCGCCACCACGGGCTTCACTGGCTGGCGCTTTTTGGCCGATTTTTTACTCATCATCATCTCC
>NZ_JAWRYI010000347.1:0-280 GCF_046534705.1 Pseudomonas sp. SIMBA_068 | reverse complement strand
TGGGCGATCAACTGGCGCAGGCGACGCATCAGCTGGTTGTGTTCGTAGTCAGCGATATCTTTGTTATCGAGCTGTTTTAAACAGGCGTTCACTTCCACCATTTTGTGGATCAGTGTACGACGGGTAATTTCGGTTGGGTGAGCCGTGAGGACCAGTTCCAGCGACAGCGATTCCACTGCTTTTTTGATGGTGTCTTCGCTCAGTTCCGGCTGGTTTTTCAGTTTACGCAGGGTGCGGTCGATCACTTCCGGGTTGCTGGCAGCTTCGCCTTTCGGCGAAA
>NZ_JAWRYI010000346.1:0-280 GCF_046534705.1 Pseudomonas sp. SIMBA_068 | reverse complement strand
GGCGCGGCATTTTCAGGCGAGGGAGAGATAAACGCATCAACCTAACTCCTTCGCCAGACGGGCAAACTCATTGCCTCGTTGTTCAAAGTTCTTGAACTGATCAAGGCTGGCACAGGCTGGGGAGAGCAGAACCATATCGCCCGGCTGAACACGCGGAGCCAGCAAGCGCATCGCCTGTTCCATAGTTTCGGTTTGTTCTGCCACTTCCGGGCGTAGCGCCGCCAGCTGCGCGCCGTCACGACCGAAACAATACAGACGTACGTTATCGCCATTCAGGTAA
>NZ_JAWRYI010000345.1:0-281 GCF_046534705.1 Pseudomonas sp. SIMBA_068 | reverse complement strand
GTGCGGTTTCAGTGACCTTTCAGGATACCAACGACACGCCGGTGTATGAGCCGCTGCCAGGTGAAACCCGCCAGTGGGGCGATACCGATGTTATCGGCCTGTTCGATGCAGAAACTGATATGGCCGCGATTACCGCCGAACTGCGACACCGGCAGCACTTCAATCATGGTAATGCCGGTTTCAGCCAGCGTTGGCAGCTTCTCAATCGCCGCCCGGAAGGTGCCCTCAGGCGTAAAGGTGCCGATGTGCAGTTCATAGACCACCGACTCCTGCCATGGACG
>NZ_JAWRYI010000344.1:0-282 GCF_046534705.1 Pseudomonas sp. SIMBA_068 | reverse complement strand
GCGCCTGGCGCAGCTTCTCCAGCCAGGCATCGAAACGGGCCTGGTCGAGGATGGTCTCGTACCTGGGCTCGGCCTTGGCGGCTGGCGCCTCTACCGGTGCCACGTCATCACCGGCCTTGGCCGCGTCACGCTGCACCTCGGCGACCCAGCTCTTGACCTCCATCTCGGTGTATAGCGCCAGCAGCGCTTCACGGTCCGGCTCGCCGCACACCAGTGCATCCACTTCGACATCCAGCGGCACGTCGACCTTGATGGTGGCCAGTTCATAGGACAGGAACGCCG
>NZ_JAWRYI010000343.1:0-282 GCF_046534705.1 Pseudomonas sp. SIMBA_068 | reverse complement strand
ACCGCCGCGCAGAATGGCGGCGTTACCGGTTTTCAGGCACAGAGTGGCGACGTCCACCGTGACGTTGGGACGCGCCTCGTAGATCACGGCCACCACGCCCAGCGGCACGCGACGACGCTCAATGCGCAGCCCGCTGTCGAGCTGACCGCCGTCAATTAATTGCCCCACCGGATCGGCCAGCTGACAGACCTGGCGCACATCGCTGGCGATGCTGCCGAGGCGTTGCGGATTGAGTGTCAGCCGGTCCAGCAGCGCGGCGCTCATGCCGTTCTGACGCGCATC
>NZ_JAWRYI010000044.1:0-561 GCF_046534705.1 Pseudomonas sp. SIMBA_068 | reverse complement strand
GGGAACCTGCGGCTGGATCACCTCCTTAATCGACGACATCAGCCTGCTGATGAGCTCCCACACGAATTGCTTGATTCTTTGTAAAAGACGATCAAGGCCTTCTGCAGGCCTCGCGTTGTTCCTGATCAGAACTTGGAAATGAGCATTCGCTTCGAATGTTGATTTCTGACTTTTGTCAGATCGTTCTTTAAAAATTCGGATATGTGATAGAAATAGACTGAACACCAGTTTCACTGCTGGTGGATCAGGCTAAGGTAAAATTTGTGAGTTCTGCTCGAAAGAGCAACGTGCGAATTTTCGGCGAATGTCGTCTTCACAGTATAACCAGATTGCTTGGGGTTATATGGTCAAGTGAAGAAGCGCATACGGTGGATGCCTTGGCAGTCAGAGGCGATGAAAGACGTGGTAGCCTGCGATAAGCTTTGGGGAGTCGGCAAACAGACTGTGATCCAGAGATCTCTGAATGGGGGAACCCAGCCAGCACAAGCTGGTTATCTTGTACTGAATACATAGGTGCAAGAGGCGAACCAGGGGAACTGAAACATCTAAGTACCCTGAGGA
>NZ_JAWRYI010000342.1:0-282 GCF_046534705.1 Pseudomonas sp. SIMBA_068 | reverse complement strand
GACGGTGACCCGGCAGCAAACAAGGCCCGGCCGACGCGCTCGAACGCTGCCACCTGCGCCTGCGGCACCACCAGATAAGCCAGGCGAATACCGGGAAACAGCACCTTGCTGAAGGTGCCGGCATACAGCACGCGCCCATGGCGATCCAAGCTGGCCAGCGCTGGAAGTGGACGGCTGACGTAGCGGTACTCGCCGTCGTAATCGTCCTCGACAATCCAGCCACCGGTGCGGGCAGCCCAATCGAGTAGCAGTTGTCGGCGTGGCAGCGACAGTGCCATCGAC
>NZ_JAWRYI010000341.1:0-282 GCF_046534705.1 Pseudomonas sp. SIMBA_068 | reverse complement strand
CGAAGTTATCGACAAAGCGCAGTGCCACCAGCCCTTTCGACTCCAGCGCCGCCAGATGCGAAGCATCACGCACTTCAACAAAGCCTTCACCGTGCGAAACGGCGATGGGCATATGCGAACCGGCCATGCCGTCCAGCAACAGCGATGGACTGGCGGCCACTTCTACCAGACTGAAACGCGCTTCAAAGCGCTCAGACTGATTACGCACAAAGCGCGGCCAGAGATCGCTGCCTGGGATCAGTTCACGCAGATTAGACATCATCTGGCAGCCGTTGCAGACGC
>NZ_JAWRYI010000340.1:0-282 GCF_046534705.1 Pseudomonas sp. SIMBA_068 | reverse complement strand
CAGGCAGCCGATGGCCGCGATAAGGAAGGCGAAGAACGGCGCCTTGGCCAGGCCCACCAGGAAGTGCTGCACGCCGATGTCGCTTTGCAGCAGTGAAAGGAACATGGCCGGTGAGATATCCAGCGTCAGGGCGCATACCACTGCGCCACCGACAATGCCGCAAATCATCGCGACGAAGGTGAGCAGTGGCAGTGAGATCAGCAGTGCAAGTACCCGTGGAACCACCAGCAGTTCCATCGGGTTCAGGCCCAGGGTGCGGATGGCGTCGATTTCCTCGTTGGC
>NZ_JAWRYI010000339.1:0-283 GCF_046534705.1 Pseudomonas sp. SIMBA_068 | reverse complement strand
TCGATGTGGAAAACCGCCCCGAGGGCGACATGCTCTGGGCCAAGCTGACCATTCCCTTTGCCCTGTGAAACCCGCGGCAGCCTTGAAGCTGCTGCGGGCTCGGCGGGAGATCGCCAGGCAAGGCCCTGCGGGCCTTTGCGCAGCTTCGCAAGCTCAGCAGCGGCTACAGGGCCAGTGCCGTTCGGCGACTTTTGTAGCCGCTGCCGCAGGCTGCGAACGGCTGCGCGCAGACGCGGCGATGCCAGGGGTATTGTCAGGCCAGGGCCGGGCCGGGGCTTGGGGT
>NZ_JAWRYI010000338.1:0-283 GCF_046534705.1 Pseudomonas sp. SIMBA_068 | reverse complement strand
ATGTTCATCGTCATCGCTGCCGTGGCATTCAAGGCGGATATCTTCACCCGGGATATCTGGGGCCGCAGCAACCCGAACTTCGGCGGGGTGATGGACCAGGTGCGCAACATGATGCTGGTCACGGTGTTCGTGTTCATCGGTATCGAGGGCGCCAGCGTGTATTCGGCCCGGGCGCAGAAGCGCGCCGATGTCGGGCGGGCCACGGTGATCGGTTTTCTCGGGGTGCTGGCGCTGCTGGTACTGGTCAACGTGCTGTCGTTGGGGATCATGAGCCAGCCGGAGC
>NZ_JAWRYI010000337.1:0-283 GCF_046534705.1 Pseudomonas sp. SIMBA_068 | reverse complement strand
GGTTGATAATAACGAGGATCAAATATGTATTTACGACCAGACGAGGTGGCGCGCGTACTTGAAAAAGTCGGTTTTACTGTCGATGTGGTAACCCAGAAAGCGTATGGTTACCGCCGAGGGGAAAATTATGTCTATGTTAATCGCGAAGCGCGAATGGGACGTACCGCTCTGGTAATTCATCCAACATTAAAAGAACGCAGTTCGACACTGGCTGAACCCGCTTCCGATATTAAAACTTGCGATCATTACCAGCAATTTCCGCTCTATTTAGCAGGCGAGCGAC
>NZ_JAWRYI010000043.1:0-571 GCF_046534705.1 Pseudomonas sp. SIMBA_068 | reverse complement strand
TTGATGGTGACTTGAGCGTTGTTGCTCAGGGTCACGACCAGGTCGTTGGCCAGGGCGGTGTTGATGTGCACGGTGAACGTCGGTTTGACGTTCTCGGCTACCGAGGTCTGGTCGGCCGTGATGGTCACCAGCACCAGGTCGCCCTGGTTGCCAGTGCCCGGAGTACCCGAACCTGGCTCGTCGGTGACGGCGGTGCTGACCGGGGTCTTGTCCAGCGTCAGCTGCTCGAACTTGCCGACATCCGCGCCGGTGACCGACTGGATGGCCTTCACGACCGGAGCGTTAGTGCCGGTATAGACGTTGTCCGGAGCCGTGACAGTGGCAGTGCCGGTTGTACCGTTAGCCGGGATGGTGATGGTGGTTTTGCCATCGTCCAGGGTAAAGGTCAGCGCACCGTGCTTGTCGATCGGCAGGCCGTCTTTGTTGGTCAGCGTCACGGTGTAGGTGATCACGCCACCTTCGGTTACCGATGGGGTCGCGGTCAGTTTTGCCACGACTTCGTCGGTGGTGTCGGTGACGTTGACCTTCGCCGCGTCGCCCAGCTGCAGGTTCTCGAAGGTACGGCCGCCGA
>NZ_JAWRYI010000336.1:0-284 GCF_046534705.1 Pseudomonas sp. SIMBA_068 | reverse complement strand
CCGGTGCGGCGAAAACGGCCTTCTTCACCACCGGGGCGGAAGCGGTAGAAAATGCCGTAAAAGTGGCGCGTGCCTATACCCGCCGCCACGGCATCATCACCTTTGGTAACGCATTCCATGGCCGCACCTTTATGACCATGGCGATGACCGGAAAAGTGGCGCCTTACAAACGGGATTTCGGCCCGATGCCGCCGTCAGTCTTCCATGCACGCTATCCCAGCGCGGTTCAGGGGATCAGCATCGAGGCGGCACTGACCAGCCTTGAAGAAATTTTTACGCAGGAC
>NZ_JAWRYI010000335.1:0-284 GCF_046534705.1 Pseudomonas sp. SIMBA_068 | reverse complement strand
TCTCGGATCAAATCAGCAAACTCAGCTTCCGTCATACCATTTCCGAATTAGCAAAAAAAAACCGTTCGGAATATATACCACCAAGTCTCTACTTGGCAGCGCTGACAGTAAAAGGGCGCGTGATTTTGCGCGGCTCCGACCGAACGCCTACGAGCGAGGACTGCTCTTCGAACGCGTCCATGCCCTCTTTCCACGTGTTCACCACCCATGCTCGGTAGACGACCAGATCCACGGAGCCATCAGGATTTGTTGCAAACGGCAACGGCTTGTCTACGAACACACGG
>NZ_JAWRYI010000334.1:0-284 GCF_046534705.1 Pseudomonas sp. SIMBA_068 | reverse complement strand
CTCGACCCTGCCACCGGCCAGGTGCTCGCCCGGGTACCGGCCATGGACGCGGTCGACACCCGCCGCGCCATCGAAGCCGCCGAGCGTGCCTGGCCCGCCTGGCGTGCACGCCCGGCCGCCGAACGCGCCGCGCTGCTGGAGCGCTGGTACCAGGCCATGCTCGATAACCTCGATGACCTGGCGCTGATCATGACCCGTGAGCAGGGCAAGCCGCTCAATGAAGCCAAGGGCGAGATCCGCTACGGCGCAGGCTTCGTCAAGTGGTTCGCCGAAGAGGCGCGCAG
>NZ_JAWRYI010000333.1:0-284 GCF_046534705.1 Pseudomonas sp. SIMBA_068 | reverse complement strand
AGCGTGGCAGGCGCTGGGCGAGATCACCGGGCGCGAACATACCCATCTGGCGCTGCACAAAGAGGACGAGAAGATTCGCTTTCGCGATATTCAGGCGCAGCCGCGTAAAATTATCTCCAGCCCCACCTGGTCCGGTCTGGAAAGCGATCACGTCTCCTATAACGCGGGATACACCAACGTTCATGAGTTAATTCCGTGGCGCACGCTGTCGGGACGCCAGCAGCTCTATCAGGATCATCCGTGGATGCGTGCTTTTGGTGAAAGCCTGGTGGCTTATCGCCCGC
>NZ_JAWRYI010000332.1:0-284 GCF_046534705.1 Pseudomonas sp. SIMBA_068 | reverse complement strand
CGCTCATTTCGCCACCGTAGATGGCGTCTTCCTTGCGCATACGTTCTTTAATAAAGGCGTGTCCGGTTTTCGACATCACCGGAGTGCCGCCCGCGGCGGTCACCACATCAACGGTGTTCCAGGAGAGACGCGGATCGTGGATGATCTTCGCGCCGGGATTTTTTTCGAGGAATGCTTCTGCCAGCAGGCCGACAATGTAGTAGCCCTCGATAAACTGCCCTTTTTCGTCAAACAGGAAACAGCGGTCAAAATCGCCATCAAAGGCAATGCCCATATCCGCGCCG
>NZ_JAWRYI010000331.1:0-285 GCF_046534705.1 Pseudomonas sp. SIMBA_068 | reverse complement strand
CACCATATGGAGTGCGGCGTATTACTGACCGCGAAGTAAAACCCATGCCGGATGCGCCAGCATCCGGCATAATACCGATTACTCAGCAACTTCCTGCTTACGGTTACGCATCTTCGCGCCAATCCAGAACACCATAATGACGGAGAGTACTGCCGGGAAGAAGTTAGAGCTGATATCCGGATATTCCGCACGAACTACCGTGCTGTACAGCAGTACGCCGAGAATAAAACAGGCAGCTGCCAGACCCGGCAAGCCTACCGGCATAGTGCGATTAAGATAACGTTG
>NZ_JAWRYI010000330.1:0-285 GCF_046534705.1 Pseudomonas sp. SIMBA_068 | reverse complement strand
GCCAGCCATCGCCTATCTGACCCGTACTTTCCGCGCAGAGGCGGGCATTGTGATTTCAGCGTCACATAACCCGTTTGACGACAACGGAATTAAATTCTTCTCGTCCGAGGGCACCAAACTGCCCGACGACGTTGAAGAGGCGATTGAGCTGGAGATGGAAAAGCCGATTACCTGTGTTGAATCAGCGCAGTTAGGTCGTGCCAGCCGTATTGTGGATGCAGCAGGGCGTTACATTGAGTTCTGCAAAGGGACGTTCCCCAGCGAACTGAATCTGAATGGCCTGAA
>NZ_JAWRYI010000329.1:0-285 GCF_046534705.1 Pseudomonas sp. SIMBA_068 | reverse complement strand
GATGGACGAATTCGCCAGTGGCGACGGCTCGGTGCGCTATCAAATCGCGAAGTACCTCCAGTAGCGGCTTACAGGGACAGACTCATCATGAACCACTCAGACACCTTACCTTTGTTCGAGCGCGGCGTTGGCCGTGTGAAGCTGGCGCTCAAGTCAACGCTGAAGCGCGCGCCGCGACCTTCGTCGATATGCCTCGGCGAGGAGGTTGCCTGGCGGGACGATCTGCTCTGGCCCCAAGGCGCCACCATCGCCGATACCCGAACACTGGGAGAGCTGGGCTATACC
>NZ_JAWRYI010000328.1:0-285 GCF_046534705.1 Pseudomonas sp. SIMBA_068 | reverse complement strand
CGACACTGAAATCTCTGACACATGTCCTGCGTACGATGAAGAAGCCCGTTCTCTGGCGGTGGTCATAAAAAACCGTAACGGCCTGCATGTACGTCCGGCCTCCCGGCTGGTTTATACCTTATCGACATTTAATGCCGATATGTTGCTGGAAAAAAACGGCAAATGCGTCACACCAGAGAGTATTAACCAGATTGCGTTACTACAAGTTCGCTATAACGATACGCTGCGCCTGATTGCGAAAGGGCCAGAAGCTGAAGAGGCACTGATCGCTTTCCGTCAGCTGGC
>NZ_JAWRYI010000042.1:0-598 GCF_046534705.1 Pseudomonas sp. SIMBA_068 | reverse complement strand
GTCTCGATGCTAGAGACAAGGTTCGTCTCACTCTCTTTTACTCGTTTCTCATTTCCTCAAATCCCTGCCGAGCGGCTCACACTTCTTGTCGCCAATCTCAGTCCATTTATGGCGCACTTATACACACCCCTGTGTGTGCTAAAATCTCTCGATTTTCGGCAGGCGTGTAACAAAAACAGCAGACTCTTCTTTCAAGTCTGCTGTTTTCAATTTAAACCAGATTAAAATATGAAGCTAAACCTTTTTTACTTTGGATTAATAATGACTATTCTTATTAGCTTTTTTCCTCTTTACAATCTTGACAATGAAATAAATCAAAAGAATAGAAGCTCCAAGCACAGAAAAATTATAAACAACGTCAAACCAATTTACCTGAGATACTTCAACCAAAAGAATCCCTCCCTTTAACACTTAACAGTATAAGTAACTGATTTAGAATACCCAACTGGTTGGCCTACAACATTCATACCATACAACTTAGTACCTCTTACATAAGCCTTCCCACCTGTTTTTTTCGCATTCAAATTATACCATGTTGACCTTTGTGTCCAAGTAATAGCAAAAATTACGCCGACCTGTTCACTCCATACATTTACCT
>NZ_JAWRYI010000327.1:0-285 GCF_046534705.1 Pseudomonas sp. SIMBA_068 | reverse complement strand
ATTTGTGGAGGCGGGGCATTACGAGCCGTTCTACTACTACCTCGCGAAATTGCCTCAAGCGTTTTTGCCCTGGAACATCCTGGTGTACCTGGGCCTGTGGCACTTTCGCAAAAGCCTGGTGCGCAATCGCTACCGTCTGTTTTTCAGCGAGTGGCTGTTGGCGCAATTCACCCTGCTGACCCTGGCCTCCAGCAAGCGCACCGTGTACCTGATGTCGCTCACACCGGCCGCCGCCGTACTCGCAGCCGAATATGCGTGGGTGCTGCTGGAACGCTTGAAAGAGCG
>NZ_JAWRYI010000326.1:0-286 GCF_046534705.1 Pseudomonas sp. SIMBA_068 | reverse complement strand
CCAGACGCCGTGATCGGCGTCTGGGAGGAAGGGGTCGCTATTTCTCCAAAAGAAGTGACAGCCATACAGGCTGAAAATATGACCCGTGGAACAACCGGCGTGTGTGTGCTGGCAGAACAAGCGGGCGCTAACGTCCACGTAATTGATGTTGGTATTGATACTGCTGAGCCTATCCCCGGGCTTATCAACATGCGTGTCGCACGAGGTAGCGGCAATATTGCTTCAGCTCCGGCAATGAGTCGCCGTCAGGCTGAAAAGTTGCTTTTGGACGTCATATGTTATACGC
>NZ_JAWRYI010000325.1:0-286 GCF_046534705.1 Pseudomonas sp. SIMBA_068 | reverse complement strand
CGATTTACACAATTAAGATCTTCAAAGCACTGGATGAGTCTTGTTACCATATGCTGCTCAGAGTGACGAAGCCACACGCGTGGGTCATAGTACTTTTTGTTAGGTTTATCATCACCGTTAGGGTTACCAATTTGACCTTGTAGGTAGGCCTCGTTGCTGTTGTAGTAATCTAAAACACCGTTCCAACATGCCCACTGCGTATCGGTATCAATGTTCATTTTAACTACGCCATACGTTAATGACTCTGCAATTTTTTCTTCCTCTGAACCACTGCCCCCGTGAAATA
>NZ_JAWRYI010000324.1:0-286 GCF_046534705.1 Pseudomonas sp. SIMBA_068 | reverse complement strand
CAGCGGACGGGACTCGAACCCGCGACCCCCGGCGTGACAGGCCGGTATTCTAACCGACTGAACTACCGCTGCGTATCATTCAGGCTTGCGCCCGATTGAAACCTGGGTCTACCCTTCCGGCGCAATGGCCTCAGGGCAGGCACAAAAAAAGCGACAACACGATCGCTTCTCTTGTGTTTGCTTCAAGGTGTTCTAGGGACCTTGAAACGAAGATGGCGCAGCGGACGGGACTCGAACCCGCGACCCCCGGCGTGACAGGCCGGTATTCTAACCGACTGAACTACCG
>NZ_JAWRYI010000323.1:0-287 GCF_046534705.1 Pseudomonas sp. SIMBA_068 | reverse complement strand
CGCAGGACCGCCTTGGAAAGGCGGAATACCGATGTGAGGTTGGTATCCAGGATATCCTCCCACTCATCGTCCTTCATGCGCATGAGAAGATTATCACGCGTAATGCCTGCATTATTGACTAAAATATCCACTTCGCCAAATTCAGCACGAATATTCTCTAAAACAGTGCTGATTGAGTCAGCGTCAGTCACATTCAGTAACAGGCCTTTGCCCTTGTCGCCAAGGTAAGCACTGATGGCGTCGGCGCCACTCTGGCTGGTTGCAGTTCCTACCACTTTAGCACCGCG
>NZ_JAWRYI010000322.1:0-287 GCF_046534705.1 Pseudomonas sp. SIMBA_068 | reverse complement strand
CCTTTGCCGACCGCCGCTAACATCGCTTCACCCTCTTTTTCAAGAATGCGTTTGATATCAGCATTTTTACCGCGTTTACCTGCGGTCACTTCGGTCAGCTCAAGCGGCATATCTTTCGGGAAGCGGCGCAGATATTCCATAAAACCGGTCTGCACCCAGTCAGGCATTTTCGTGCCGACGGCAACAAGTTGCAGTTTCACCGATTAGCCCCAGAGTTTTTCCAGCTCATACAGCTGGCGACTCTCTTCCTGCATCACATGCACGATGACATCACCCAGATCGACCAC
>NZ_JAWRYI010000321.1:0-287 GCF_046534705.1 Pseudomonas sp. SIMBA_068 | reverse complement strand
AGCGCGACGACATGCACCGGGAAGTGGCGCGTCATCAAGGCAACTCGCCGTTATAGCTGGCTTGGCGTCCCATGAATGGGAGAGGTTGTTCATCTATAGCGGCCCAAGCTCACCACCACCTGCGCCTCAGCGGGTTGCCCATGGCCAAGCACCTGGGTGAATCGAAGCAAAAGCTGCTCCAGCTCATGGCGCTAAGTTGCCCGATTCGCTTGAATAACGCCCCGCGTCGCCTTGCCAAACAAGCGCGCAGCCAAAGAATAAAACGGAATATTTCGAAAGGACCCGGC
>NZ_JAWRYI010000320.1:0-287 GCF_046534705.1 Pseudomonas sp. SIMBA_068 | reverse complement strand
ATCGGCGGTTAAATCGGCTGGGAAACCATACGTATCGTAAAGTTTAAATACTAAATCGCCTGGGATCACATCGCCCTTAAGGTCGCTTAAGCTTTCTTCTAAAATAGCTAAGCCACGCTCAAGTGTTTTACCAAATTGCTCTTCTTCAATACGCAGTACTTTTTCGATAATTTCTTGTTGCTTAGCAAGCTCTGGGTACGCTTGACCCATTTGCTCAATAAGTGCAGCAACTAATTTAAAGAAAAACGCGCCTTGTGCGCCAAGCTTATTACCATGGCGTACCGCAC
>NZ_JAWRYI010000319.1:0-287 GCF_046534705.1 Pseudomonas sp. SIMBA_068 | reverse complement strand
ACCTGCGGCCTTTCACCCTGGACGAGCACGGTCAGGCAACCCATGTGGTCTACGAGCTGGGGGTGATGCTGCCAGGCCCTTCCCTGGATCTGTGTGGGTTGGCCTTGACCACTGCCACGCCTGCCACCCAGATCCTCCCTGGCGCGGTACTGGCGTCGCCACCCACCGATAAGGTCGATCTGCGCACTACCCTCGCAACCTTGGGCGAGCAACTGACCGAAGTTGACCGTGAAAGCCTGCACGCGCTGCTTGAGCGCAAGCAGTACGCAGAACGAATCAGGAACTTG
>NZ_JAWRYI010000041.1:0-618 GCF_046534705.1 Pseudomonas sp. SIMBA_068 | reverse complement strand
GTTCGCTGTAGCGGATGCTGACGTATTGAGACCCTCTGTCGGAATGATGAATCAAAGTCCCGTCCTCACCCGGTTGGCGGGCGTACAGCGCTTGTTCAAGTGCATCCAGAACGAAGTCCGTGGTCATCGACGAGCTGACGCGCCAGCCAACAATACGGCGGGCAAACACGTCGATCACGAATGCCACGTACAGCCAGCCTTGCCATGTCGAGACATACGTAAAATCCGACACCCAGAGCTGATTCGGTCGGTCAGCCTTGAACTGCCGGTTGACTCGGTCCAGCGGGCGCGGCGCGGTCACCTCGGGAATCGTCGTGCGAACACGCTTACCGCGAACTGCGCCACGCAAGCCCTGCAGTTTCATCAGCCGCCCGACCGTGCAGCGTGCCACCGCAATGCCTTCCCGGTTCATCTGTTTCCAGACCTTCGGCACGCCGTAGACCTGCATGTTGGCCTGCCAGACACGCTTGATTTCCGGTTGCAGAAGCTCATCGCGTTTCGCGCGGGCGCAGCGTTTGGACGGATCGCGAAGCTGCGCAGCATGGCGTCGGTAGCCCGACGGGGCAATCCGCAAGACCTTGCAGATCGGCTCGACCCCGAAGGTGTCGCGATGCTGAT
>NZ_JAWRYI010000318.1:0-287 GCF_046534705.1 Pseudomonas sp. SIMBA_068 | reverse complement strand
ACCCAATCAGTCAGCACAAATTGCTAACTAAACAGCGGTCTATCCTGCTTTTTACTGTTTTGTTCGTCTATAGAAAGGCTCTTAATCTGCCGTTGAGTTGTGTAACGGTTTAAGTTTTATGACACTTGCAGTTGCGAATCAGGCGGGGAATGACGGGCAGGGACGAAAAAAGGCATAAAAAAACCCGCCGGGAAAAAGACCAGCGGGCTCCACAATTTGGGGATTTCAAAGAAAAGCAGTGGCACTTATTATGACTATCCCTTAACAATAAAGTTCTGGACGCAGGC
>NZ_JAWRYI010000317.1:0-287 GCF_046534705.1 Pseudomonas sp. SIMBA_068 | reverse complement strand
CGCCCAGCGTGATGATTTGCGGGCAATTACTGACTCTGGTGAATCGTTGCTGACCATCCTCAACGATATTCTCGATTATTCCGCTATCGAAGCAGGTGGCAAGAATGTTTCGGTCAGCGATGAGCCCTTTGAACCGCGCCCGCTGCTGGAAAGTACCCTGCAATTAATGAGCGGACGGGTGAAAGGTCGCCCGATTCGCCTGGCAACGGCAATTGCCGATGATATGCCGTGCGCGTTAATGGGCGATCCACGACGTATTCGTCAGGTTATAACCAACCTGTTGAGCA
>NZ_JAWRYI010000316.1:0-287 GCF_046534705.1 Pseudomonas sp. SIMBA_068 | reverse complement strand
CTGCGTGACAACCTGCCGATTCCGGCCGGCCTGCGCAGCCTGGACCTGGATGTCGAAGACCTCAGCGGCTTCAGCGATGCCAACCCGGCCGTCGATGTGGCGCCGCTGAACCTCGCCTACGTGATCTACACCTCCGGCTCCACCGGCCGCCCGAAAGGTGCCGGCAACAGTCACCAGGCCCTGGTCAACCGCCTGTGGTGGATGCAGAAGGCCTACGGCCTGGACGCCAGCGACAGCGTGCTGCAGAAAACCCCGTTCAGCTTCGACGTGTCGGTGTGGGAATTCTT
>NZ_JAWRYI010000315.1:0-288 GCF_046534705.1 Pseudomonas sp. SIMBA_068 | reverse complement strand
ATGTACCAATACCACCATTCCAGAGCAAATCAAACTCCATCATTAATGATGCTTTCATTAACTCGTTAGGTGTCATGCTTGCTTTTTTTGTACCCAGCATTTTTTTCATTTCTGGGCTAAGGGTAATCGATTTTGCAGCACGAGAGAAAATACCACCGCCGGCTGAAATAAGGTCTTTGTTGTAGTCTTCCCACGAAGAACGAGGCATATTAAATAAACGTTCACGCTCTACATACGATTTTGAGGCATCAGGATTAGGGTCTACAAATATATGCATATGGTTAAATG
>NZ_JAWRYI010000314.1:0-289 GCF_046534705.1 Pseudomonas sp. SIMBA_068 | reverse complement strand
GCAGGTCACACAGATCGACGTGCGGGAATTTACCCAGTGAAAAACTTGTCATTTAAACCACCTCTTTATCATGAAACTCTTCGCACGCCTGCAGCGTGTTTTGAATCAGTGTTGCTACTGTCATTGGGCCCACACCGCCCGGCACCGGGGTAATGTAGGAGGCGCGCTCGGATGCACTGTCAAAATCAACATCGCCCACCACTTTGCCGCTCTCCAGCCGGTTAATGCCCACGTCGATGACGATGGCGCCCGGTTTGATCCAGTCACCCGGAATAAACCCTGGCTTACC
>NZ_JAWRYI010000313.1:0-289 GCF_046534705.1 Pseudomonas sp. SIMBA_068 | reverse complement strand
GATATCAACTCCGGTCTCTATCAGTTCCATGTTAATGACGCGGGCGAGATCGTTTACGGTATCGGCGCGATCAAAGGCGTCGGTGAAGGCCCGATCGAAGCGATCATCGACGCCCGTAACGAAGGCGGTTATTTCCGCGAGTTGTTTGATCTCTGCGCCCGTACCGACACCAAAAAGATCAACCGTCGGGTAATGGAAAAATTGATCATGTCCGGGGCCTTTGATCGCCTTGGACCGCATCGTGCTGCGCTGATGAGTTCACTCAGTGACGCGTTAAAAGCGGCCGATC
>NZ_JAWRYI010000312.1:0-289 GCF_046534705.1 Pseudomonas sp. SIMBA_068 | reverse complement strand
GGTCAGCAGTTCAAGGTTAGGTTCTGTGCGCAAACCGACGTCGATCACTGAGTCCGGCAATGGTGGTTCGCTGACCCACAGGCGATAGTTGATGGTATCCGCCACGCCGTAAGGCACGATGCCGAGCGCCAGCAGTAATTCCACCGGCAACCACTCCAGCGCCACAATACGATTGGGATCAATAGCCGCCGCGTGGGCGGTATTCATCTGCCATAACAACGGAGAAAGCGCCGTCGCAGTTAACAGTCGACGGCGCGAAATAAGAGGTAAGCCGCTCATCAATAAACAA
>NZ_JAWRYI010000040.1:0-620 GCF_046534705.1 Pseudomonas sp. SIMBA_068 | reverse complement strand
CATCGTCAAGATTCATTTCGCAAAACCCCTATCTGCACATGCAGGTAGGGGTTTTGTCTTTGCGGCGCAAATATCCCTAGTCCTGCCCGCCCCCCTGTAGGAGCAGCCTTGTGCTGCGAAGAGGCCGGTAAGGCTAAAGATTATCTTCGGCTGCAATGGCCTCTTCGCAGCTCAAGGCTGCTCCTACAGGGATCTGTGGTACGTCGCCCCCCCCACAATTCGAGCCAGAATACTAGACGAGCGCGCTTTCAAAGCCTGAGCAAGACTGTTGCTTCTACAACGGCGCCAGCGCAGCACTGCGACAATATTGCAGTTACATTAACGTGACTTTCCCACGCCCATCCTACGTCAAGACTTTGATTCAGGGCATTTCTACCCCTGGACCGAGCGATGCCAGCGTACCGTGCTGCGCATTTCTGGACTTCCACCGTCCCATCACTTGAGGTAGCAAGCAAGATGGCCAAGGCCGCCGATGTCGTTGTGCAATGCCTGGAAAACGAAGGTGTCGAATATGTATTCGGCATTCCCGGTGAAGAAAACCTTGACCTGCTCGAATCCCTGCGCAAGTCGAAGATCAAGCTGGTACTGACCCGTCACGAGCAGTCTGCAGGTTTCATGGC
>NZ_JAWRYI010000311.1:0-289 GCF_046534705.1 Pseudomonas sp. SIMBA_068 | reverse complement strand
CAATGCAGACGCCGACGCGGGATTTATCTTCTACGCCGTCGATAATCGCTGCGAGATGTTCGAATTTAAACCCTAAGTTACTGCCCTGACCGGCGGTGTTTTCAATCACCGCGGTGACACCTTGAGTTTTATCCAGCGCAATGTTGATGGATTCGGCAATACGCGCAAGGCAATCCTCTTCTGAAATCTGCATCAGATGGCTGCCAGGGTGGAAGTTGAGCAAAGAAAGCCCCAGCTGTTCGCAACGCTGCATTTCATCTATAAAGGCATCGCGCGATTTTTCCAGAGC
>NZ_JAWRYI010000310.1:0-290 GCF_046534705.1 Pseudomonas sp. SIMBA_068 | reverse complement strand
AAATGACAGCCAGAGAGCTTGCTTATAACGCACCAGGAAATCAGGGACTGCGCATTGATTACGCGAGTGTGTTACAAGCCCGCGGTTGGCCTCGTGCAGCAGAAAATGAATTAAAAAAAGCAGAAGTGATCGAGCCACGTAATATTAATCTGGAGGTTGAACAAGCCTGGACAGCATTAACGTTACAAGAATGGCAGCAGGCAGCTGTCTTAACGCACGATGTTGTCGAACGTGAACCGCAAGATCCCGGCGTTGTACGATTAAAACGTGCGGTTGATGTACATAATCTT
>NZ_JAWRYI010000309.1:0-290 GCF_046534705.1 Pseudomonas sp. SIMBA_068 | reverse complement strand
CCCGCCAGCTGATTGGCGACCGCGCCTACCTGATGGCCAAGATCGAAAAACCATCGGCCGTCGAACAGCTGCAAGCCATCGCCGAACTGGCAGACGCCATCATGGTGGCCCGTGGTGACCTGGGTGTGGAAGTGCCCGCCGAAAGCGTGCCGCAGATCCAGAAACGCATCATCGGCACCTGCCGCCAGCTGGGCAAACCAGTGGTGGTGGCCACGCAGATGCTCGAATCCATGCGCTTCTCGCCGGCCCCGACCCGCGCCGAAGTCACCGACGTGGCCAATGCCGTGGCC
>NZ_JAWRYI010000308.1:0-290 GCF_046534705.1 Pseudomonas sp. SIMBA_068 | reverse complement strand
CAGTGGAGACTCCGGTGTATCGAGGATCAGGCTATCATTGATATCGCGGGTGTCTTCCTCAGAGAAATCTTCAGTTTTAGTTCCGCGCCGGGCGATAGCTTCATCCAACCCTTTCAACAACGTTTTGCACGGCAAATTCATCTCCTGCGCCCATGCCAGCACCAGCGCCCGATGCAATAACGGCATGTTATCTGCCTGCTCCGCGTAGCTGTCGAGCATATGCTGCCAGTATTCCGGTTGTTGCGTTACGCCGATCGCCTGGCTGGCCTGCCAGTCGGCGTACCATGCCC
>NZ_JAWRYI010000307.1:0-291 GCF_046534705.1 Pseudomonas sp. SIMBA_068 | reverse complement strand
CACAGCATGCCGCACAGCACGATGCCCACCCCACTGCACAGCACGATGAGCGCCGCCACCGCGCCGGCCTGGTCGGTGCTCATGGCGTAGTAACGGTTCAGGTAACTGGGGAACCAGACGATCACCGTGCCGCCGACGAACAGCTGCAAGCCGCTGCCCACGTAGGCGCTGATGACCGAACGGCTGGAATACAGCGTGCGCAACGGCCGCAATGCCTTCAGCGCAGCCTTGTCGGCGGCATCGGCCAGGCCCAGCACCAGCACCTCGGAGCGCACCGGGCCAACCTGGCGC
>NZ_JAWRYI010000039.1:0-629 GCF_046534705.1 Pseudomonas sp. SIMBA_068 | reverse complement strand
TGCATTCGATTCCTGTTTGTAATTGTCCTTTTAACAGCGATCGCGTATTTCGTCTCGCTCAGGCGCAATCACGAATGAATAACGGTTTGGTTGATGCGAGTGATTTTGATGACGAGCGTAATGGCTGGCCTGTTGAACAAGTCTGGAAAGAAATGCATAAACTTTTGCCATTCTCACCGGATTCAGTCGTCACTCATGGTGATTTCTCACTTGATAACCTTATTTTTGACGAGGGGAAATTAATAGGTTGTATTGATGTTGGACGAGTCGGAATCGCAGACCGATACCAGGATCTTGCCATCCTATGGAACTGCCTCGGTGAGTTTTCTCCTTCATTACAGAAACGGCTTTTTCAAAAATATGGTATTGATAATCCTGATATGAATAAATTGCAGTTTCATTTGATGCTCGATGAGTTTTTCTAAGAATTAATTCATGAGCGGATACATATTTGAATGTATTTAGAAAAATAAACAAATAGGGGTTCCGCGCACATTTCCCCGAAAAGTGCCACCTAAATTGTAAGCGTTAATATTTTGTTAAAATTCGCGTTAAATTTTTGTTAAATCAGCTCATTTTTTAACCAATAGGCCGAAATCGGCAAAATCCCTTATAAATCAAAAGAATAG
>NZ_JAWRYI010000306.1:0-291 GCF_046534705.1 Pseudomonas sp. SIMBA_068 | reverse complement strand
CGTCACGTGGCAGGGGGGCGGGAAGCGAGGTGGACATGGTCAACCGCCTCTCCGCGCGTGAAATGACGGTGCTGCAACAACTGGCGCGAGGGCGTTCGAACAAGGAGATTGCCGACAGCATGTACCTCAGCAACAAGACGGTCAGTACCTACAAGTCGCGGCTGCTGCTCAAGCTCAATGCACGGTCGCTGGTCGACCTGATCGAGTTGGCGCAGCGGCAAGGACTGAACTGACCGCCAAGCCTTGAAGCCTCCAGTCAGGAGGCTTCGCCAAGGCTACAGGTCCGGCTTT
>NZ_JAWRYI010000305.1:0-291 GCF_046534705.1 Pseudomonas sp. SIMBA_068 | reverse complement strand
CCTTAAAAAAATAGAGATGGAACAGGCGGTTGATCAGATTTCGGGTCGATTGGATGATTTGAAAAAGACAGCATTTGAAGCGCAGGCGGTTGATCAGATCGAAGAACGAGTGAAAGAGAAGGGTTTTTTGACTAAAACTGTTCAGCTGAATAGAGAAGATTTTGAGCAGGTGAAAAGCCTTGCTAAAGCGGGCGAGGTGTTTCGAAAGGACAATAATAGTTTAGAAAATGAGTTGGTACGTGAACGCAACCGAACAAAAGAATTGTCTAAAGAGAATGATCGTTTGAAAAG
>NZ_JAWRYI010000304.1:0-292 GCF_046534705.1 Pseudomonas sp. SIMBA_068 | reverse complement strand
CAGCGCCTGCTCGGTCAGCGCCGCGGCAATACCGCGCCCACGCAGTGCGTTGGGCACGAAAGTGCGATAGATATCCAGGGTCTGCTTACCCAGGTCCATATAGGTCAGGTAGGCACGATGACCGTCCACATTGGTCTCGAACTGATGACCAGCCTGGTCATGGTGGATGGACAACGCCTCGCTCATCACTACTCCTTGCGGGTCTGGAATGCTGACCCCTACCTTACCGATGTTTTTCCGGCGAAGGAACAACTTACGCCACCTCGTGCCTGTCGGCCGCCCGTAGAAGCTC
>NZ_JAWRYI010000303.1:0-292 GCF_046534705.1 Pseudomonas sp. SIMBA_068 | reverse complement strand
ATCGATGGCTTGGCGCAACCCCTCGAACAAGCCCTGGCCACCCGCCAACTACCGACCCACCGTGCGCACCTGGTCGGCCTGCACGCCCAGGCGCTGGTGAACGCGCTGGTGCCCCTGGGCATGCGCGAATACTCCATCGCCTCGATTGCCAGCGACGGCGTGCTGGAACTGATCGTGCGCCAGGAACGCCATCCCGACGCCAGCCTGGGGCTCGGCTCGGGCTGGTTGACCGAGCACGCTGCAATCGGCTCGGGCATCAGCCTGCGCTTGCGGCGTAACAGCGGCTTTCACT
>NZ_JAWRYI010000302.1:0-292 GCF_046534705.1 Pseudomonas sp. SIMBA_068 | reverse complement strand
ATACGCCCGGAACGGTGGAACTGTTTAACGGTTTCAACCAGCAGGGTACTATCGCGAAAACACTCTGCGCCTTTAATGCCACCAGGCAGTACGATCACGTCATATTCGCCATCAGCCACCTCGACCAGCGGCGCATCCGCCAGCAGCTTCACGCCGCGCGAGCAGGTAATGGCCAGGTTGCCATCGCTGGCGACGCTGGCAGTGGTGACTTTGATACCGCCGCGAACCAGCAGATCGATAGTGGTGACGGCCTCAGTCTCTTCACTACCAGGGGCGAGGCAAACCAGTGCCG
>NZ_JAWRYI010000301.1:0-292 GCF_046534705.1 Pseudomonas sp. SIMBA_068 | reverse complement strand
ATTGCGGGTGGCGTTTATCAAGTTCAAGCATTTCATCATCACGCGCTACTTTGGCTAAAATAGAGGCTGCTGATATTTCGGCAACTAGGCTATCGCCTTTAACAACCGCTTGAGCAGGCATAGTGAGTTTTGGTAAACGGTTCCCATCTATAAATACAAACTCAGGCTGTGTGCTTAGTCCTTCCACTGCGCGGCTCATAGCAAGCATGGTAGCGTGTAAAATGTTTAAGTCATCAATTTCTGATGGACTACAACGGCCATAGGCATAACATAATGCGTTTTCTTTTATCTC
>NZ_JAWRYI010000300.1:0-292 GCF_046534705.1 Pseudomonas sp. SIMBA_068 | reverse complement strand
ATCAACGAATGAATGCTGCGCTCGTTCGGATAGGCCGCTCGGGTGTGGTTCCAGCCTTCGACCATCACTTGCTGTTCGGGCTGGGCCAGCATTGGCAGTTCACCGACCAGTGCATCAGCGTTTTCAGTTAGCGCCTCAAGCAGGTTGGTGAAGTAGCCCGCCAAACGGTCAATGGTGTCGTCGCTCCACAACGTACGGTCATGGCTGTACTGCACCGACAGGGTCGCGCCCAGTTCCACCACCAGGGTCAGCGGGTAGTTGGTCTGCTCCTGTACGGCCACCTCGCCAAAGC
>NZ_JAWRYI010000299.1:0-293 GCF_046534705.1 Pseudomonas sp. SIMBA_068 | reverse complement strand
AACGCCACCTTAACTATTTAACTCATTGAATCTCAAGGAGTTTTTCGTTCCGATGTCGCTGGAAGTGGGGCGCATTATAAGGGGATTCGAAACCGCGTCAACCCTTAATTTCAAGAAACCTTAATATTGCGGAAAAACAAAGCGGGGAGGCCTGCCGGCCTCCCCGCTTCTATATAGCTACACCATCAGACGATCACTCAGCCTTGAGAGTAACCCGGCCAAACGACTTCTTGCCCGCCTGGCACACGTGAGTGGCACCGAGAACAAAGATGAAGTCCTTGTCGACCACTGCG